>NZ_JBEPQF010000008.1:0-303694 GCF_040547695.1 Bradyrhizobium sp. JR4.3
TTGCCCCACCTGCCGATATGCCATCCCCAGATCCTCTTCAGATGTCTCTTAGAGAATCGCAGATTCGCGATTTACGCAAAGCCCTCGCTTGCGGGTGAGGTCGGCGCGAAGCGCCGGGTGAGGGCTTCCTCCTCTGGGGGATTGCCCCATTGCGGAAACACCCTCTCCCCAACCCTCCGCGCAAGCGAGCAGGGAGCGCACCGTCACTGGCGAACTCTCACTGGCAAACGCTTACTGGAAAGTCATGTCCAGGCATTTGGAGATGTCGGAGCCGAGGCCGGAGGAGATGATGATGCAGCCGCGCACCTTCTGCGCGCCGACGTCGGCGGCCCAGACCGAGTAACCGCCGGGGCCGAAGAACGAATTGGTGTTCGGCGGCTCGGTCTCGGTGGCGTCGAAATCGTAATGGCCGTCGGTCTCGAAGATGCGCGGCTTCTTGGTGCAGGCGCCGTCGGTCTGGACGTTGATGACTTCCTTGTTGTCGCGGGTCAGCGCCAGCGAGACCTGGCAACGGAAATATTCCGAGGTCTTGGTGTTGAAGAGATATGTGTAGGACTTGCAGGTCGCGGTGTTCAGCTTGCCTGGGGCCAGGCCGCGGCTGCACGAAATCCTCTGGTTGTGGCTGAGCTGGTAATCATCGGCCCGGGCGGCCGGCGCGAGCACCGTCAGCAACAGGCCGGCGGCCCAGCAAGCTTTAATGACGAAGTTCATTCGAATCATCCCCTACCCAATGTTTTTGTCGAATTGCGTTCTAGACGGAAAGCGGAACATAGTCGCGCGGGGACGAAGGGAAAATCACAAACTGCTCGGCAAGACGTGATGCGCTGCGGCGCTTTCGCAAATTGACCTGGAAGCGCCGTTCGTGATTTGTTCAAGCCGGGGCGCCTCGATGGGGAGGATAGGGTGATGGCATTTTCGACAAGGATTTTTTTGGTGACGGCCGTGCTCGGCGCGTTGGCTGCACCCGCATTGGCGCAGACCGCTGCGACACCTTGGGAGCTCAAGCCCGACACCGGCTACGCCTATGACAAGGACGGCAAGACCTTCTCCTACAAGATGGGCACCAGCAATGCCGGCGAACTTCTGAAGGGCGCCAAGAAGGTGCCAAAGGGCACGCTGTTCTTCATCGGCCACAACGGCCAGCTCTACATGCGCAGCGGCCCGTATCTGGAAGGCGACGGCAAGTTCAAGTTCGGGTCGGATCAGTAGGGCGGGGTCGCGGCGCGCTCCCTCGCCCCGCTCTTGCGGGGAGAGGGTTGGGGTGAGGGGCTGCCTCCGCGCATGAGATTGTAAAGAGACCTGTACCCCCTCACCCGGATTGCTTCGCAATCCGACCTCGCCCCGCAAGCGGGGCGAGGTGAAGAGACACCGTCTAGAACGTCCCCGCCAGCTCCCGCGCGCCGGCGTTGTTGCTGTTGCTGTCCATCCTCGTATCCGTCACCGCCAGCAGCTTCGCCACCGTGTTGTGGCGGATCGCGACCGGGTTGCGCTCGTAGCCGCCGCGCTGGAAGAAGTTCGAGGTCGGCACTTGCTCGCGCATCGCCGGCGGCATCGTCACCATGTCGAGCCCGGTGCCGTCGCCGGTGAGGTTCATCATCTCGAGTTCGGCCGCGCTGAGCGGGCGGGTGTAGCCCTTGGCGCGTGCGAACAGCACCGAGGTGAGCAGCTTGTGAGTCTGCAGCATCGGCCCGATATCGATGTCGAGCACCATGGCATGCATGGCCCAGCCCTGCGCGGTGTTGCCGATCTTCTCGTGCTCCGACCAGGTGTCGGGCACCGATTTGGCATGTGCCACCATTTTCTTCAGAACGGCGAGCTTGTGCTCGAGCGACTGGCGCGCCGGGCCCGAGGTCCTCGCGACCCTGTCAGAGAGCGCGCGGATGAATTCATGGCCTTGCTCGGCCAGCAGCTCGACGCTGTTGGTCGTCAGCAGCTGGTTGTAGCCCATCGCGGTCGAAATGGCGCGCTTGCCGCCATGCTCGATTCCGGCCTGCACGTCGTAACTGCCGGTGCCGCCGGTCTCGAACGCATAGACCCGCACCGCCTGCTCGCGCGTCAGCCCCGAGGCCAGCGCGTAGCGTGCATAGACGCGCTTGAACTCGACTTCGCTGGACGGCCGCTGCGGCGTGAACTGATAGAGCTCCTGCGCCGCACGCAGCAGATCGGCGACCACGGGGATCGGCTTTCTCGTCGGCCGGTCCGGGGTTTCCTCTGGCTCCGGATTCACCGGCCGTTTCGGCCCGTTATAGAGCGGCGGATGCTCCAGCACGTAATCGTCGAGCGTGATCTGCTGCCCGCTGCGCCGCTTGGCGTTGCGACCTTTCCGCTTCTCGGAGATCTGACTCCAATATGCGCCGGCTTCCTCGTCGAACGCAGCACGCGCCGCCTGATACTCCTGCAGCTTGCGGCGATATTCGAGCACGGCCGGCGACGCGCCGCCTTGCGCGAAAAATTGCGACAACAGCTGGGCTTTGGCATTGCGGACGGCTGGCGGCAGCGCGTCGGATTCGCCCCCGCGCGCGGCAGGCGCGAGCAGGACGAGCGCGAGTGGAACCAGTCTCACGGCATTTCGAATCGATCGATGCATGCTGCCCTCTTAGCAGGCATCCGGTAACTGTCACGTTAACGCGCCGTTTACCTCGTTTTCGCCCCTCGCGTCATTTCCAGGCGAATACCGGCTGTTCCAGCTCGGTGACGCGGGTGTGCCGTCCTGCCAGCACTTCGCGGAACTGGTAGATCAACGCCGCCGTCGGTGCGTGGATCAAGCTCGACTGATGATGGAAGCGGATCACACGGCGCGTGCTCTCGGGGATCCCGACGAAATCAAACGCATCTTCGCGCTCGACCGTCGCAAGCGCGATGCGATGGACGGAGGCGACCTCGTCGGGGTTTGGTTTGATCGCGGCACTGTCGGCGGCCCAGACCACGACCGGCGTGATCAGATAGCCGGAGCGGGTCGGATAATCATCGAGCGTCCCGAGCACCTCCGCGCCGGTGAGCTGGAGGCCGAGCTCCTCGTCGAGCTCGCGTAGCGCCGCCTCGACCGGCGTCTCGCCGGCATCGCAGCGTCCACCGGGCAAGGCCCATTGACCGCGATGGGCGCGCAAATGAGATGCGCGCAGCGTGAGCAGCAACGCTGTGTCATCGCTCTCGCTGGCCGCAGTCAGCGCAACTGCCACCGCGGCGCGCTTCAACGCCGCCGGCGCCTCGTCCTCCGGCAGCCGCGTGAAGGCCGCGCAGGCGGCCGCGATATTCCGCCGTGTGGCATCGTCGAACGATCTCATGATGCTTGACTACACCACGTCCGGCCCCGATGAAATGAGATCGCACGACCCGCGCAGGAAATGGACGACATGACCAACAAGACCGCCGCGAGGCTGAAAGCAGACGGCTGGACCATCCTGGAGACCACGGGCTTCATGCACCTGATCGGCCCGTTATGGGAGCGCAAGATCGACGGCCAACACGAATTCGCACTTGCGACCGAGGACAAACACCACAACCGCCGCGGCATGGTCCAGGGCGGCGTGATGATGACGTTCGCGGACCGTACCTGCGGCATGACCGCCCGCTACGTCTCCGGCAAGGAGTTCATGGCGACGGTGCAGCTCGACACCCATTTCGTCGAAGCCGGCCAGATCGGCGACATCCTGATCTCCCGCCCGCGCGTGGTGCGCTCGACGCGCAGCCTGATCTTCATGAGCACCGAGGTCAGCGTGGACGGCCGCTGCGTGGTGATGGCCAATGGTGTGTTCAAGATTTTGAAGGGGCCGGGGTAGCTCCACACCCAACACTGTCATTCCCCGCGAAGGCGGGGAATCCAGTACGCCGAGGCTTCTCCGGTCATCACTATCCTCTCGGCGTACTGGATCGCCCGGTCAAGCCGGGCGATGACAGCTGAGAGCGTAGCAAGCTGCTCCCCCAACCGCGTCATTGCGAGCGCAGCGAAGCAATCCAGGCTCTTTCTGCGGATGCATCTCTGGATTGCTTCGCTGCGCTCGCAATGACGGCATGAGACGGCTATGCTGATGCCACAAGAAGCAGCAAGGACGCGCCCATGCAATATCGCCAACTCGGCCGCAGCGGCATCAAAGTGTCGCCGATCTGCTTGGGCACGATGATGTTCGGCGGGCCGACCGATGAAGCCACCTCAAAGCGGATCATCGCGAAGGCGCACGAGGCCGGGATCAATTTCATCGACACCGCGGATGCCTATTCGAAGGGTGCATCCGAAGAGGTCGTGGGACGCGCGATCGGCAACAACCGTCACGCCTGGGTGCTCGCGACGAAACTCGCCAATCCCATGGGCGACGATCCCAACCGTGTCGGCCTGTCGCGACGCTGGGTATTGCAGGCGGCGGATGAGAGCCTCAAGCGGCTCGGCACCGATCACATCGACATCTATTATCTGCACAAGGAAGACCATGCGACGCCGCTCGAAGAGACGGTGCGCGCGATGGGCGATTTGATCCGCGCCGGCAAAGTGCGCTATTTCGGCGTCTCGAACTACCGCGCCTGGCGCGTCGCCGAAATCTGCAACATCTGCGACCGGCTCGGCATCGACCGGCCCGCGGTGAGCCAGCCCTATTACAACGCCATGAACCGCATGCCCGAAGTCGAGCACTTCCCGGCCTGCTCCTATTACGGCCTCGGCATCGTGCCCTACAGCCCGCTGGCGCGCGGCGTGCTGACCGGCAAATACAAGCCCGACGCGGCTCCCGACAAGGAGACGCGCGCAGGCCGCAACGACACGCGCATGATGCAGACCGAATGGCGGCCGGAATCGCTTCAGCTGGCGCAGGAGATCAAGGCTCACGCTGAGAAAAAGGGCATCACCGCAGGCCAGTTCGCGGTCGCCTGGGTGCTGAACTCCGCCTTTGTCTCCTCGATCGTTGCCGGGCCGCGCACCGAGGAGCAATGGGACGGCTACACCGGCGCGCTCGACTATCGCTTCACTGCGGAAGACGAGGCGCTGATCGACAGGCTCGTCGTGCCGGGGCATCCCTCGACGCCGGGCTACAACGACCCGGCCTATCCGATTGAAGGACGTCGCGCGCGGACGGCCTGAGCCGGAGACAAGAATGGCCCTCGAAGATCGCTACGGCCTGCCGCTCTCTACCTCTTCGCCCGAGGCGGCATCCGATTATCGCGAGGGCGTCGACCTCATGCTCGCGGGCTGGACCGGTACGGCGGAAACGCTGGAGCGCGCGATTGCGGCCGATCCGGATTTTGCGCTGGCCCATATCGCCCGCGGCCGCCTGCATGGCTTCTATCAGCAAGGCGATCTGGCACGGCAGAAGGCGGCACTCGCGCGTGAGCTCGTGGCGACACGCGGCACGGAACGCGAGCGTTCGCATGTCGAGACGCTGGCGCTCGCAATCGAGGGCCGGCTGCCCGAGGCGATCGCGGCGACGATGAAGCACGTCGAGGCGTGGCCGCGCGATGCATTGGTGCTGTCGCTGCCGCTCGGCGCCTTCGGCCTGTTCGCATTCTCCGGCATGGCCGATCACGACCGCGCGCGGCAGGAGCTGTGCGAGCGCGTGGCGCATCACTATGGCGAGGATTGGTGGTTCCTCACCATGTACGGCTGGGCGATGACCGAGAACGGCAATGTCGGTCGCGGTCGCGGTATCACCGAGCGCGGCTTCGACCTGCGCCGGCAGAATGCCCACGCCGCGCACGCCGTGCTGCATGCGATGTTCGAGGACGGTTCGATCGAGGCGGCCGACCGACTCGTCGACGACTGGATACCCTCTTACGACCGGGCTGGAATTTTGCACGGCCACATCCGTTGGCATCAGGCGCTCGGCGCGCTGGAGCATGGCGATGCCGCGCGGGCGCTCGCGATCTATGCCGACGTGCTGCAGCCGCAGGCGACGCAGGCGCCGCCGCTCAACGTCGTCACCGACGCCGCGTCCCTGCTCTGGCGCCTGTCGGCTTACGGCCACGCCGTGCCGAAAGCGCTCTGGGTCGAAGCCGATGCCACCGCGCAAAAGCTGTTTCCGAAATCGAGCCTGCCCTTCGCCGACATCCACATGGCGCTGTTCGCGGCTGCGACGCAAAATCGCGAGGCGCTCGCCATACGTCTTGCCGCGATCGAGCAGCGGCTCGCCGATGGCAAGCTTCCGGCCGGTCCCGTGGTGCCCGCGGTCTGCCGTGCGCTGGCAGCCTTTGCGGAAGAGGATTACGCGGCATGCGTGCAAATGCTCGCGCCGGTCCTCGGCGAGGTCGTGCGCGTCGGCGGCAGCCATGTCCAGCGCGAATTGATCGAGGACACTTTTGTCGTTGCCCTGATGCGCAGCGGCGAGCTGCCCCGCGCCCGCGCGCTGCTCGACGCCCGCCTGCACCGCCGTCCCTCCCTGCGCGATACGCGCTGGCAGGCGGCAATGGGGTAGCTCCGCCACGAAAAAAACACCGGCCGGGCGGCAAGTGCCGGCCGGGAATGGGTTGGGCGATACGGGCGAATCGCCGTTGGGGTGGCGCGGTGGTATTTCAGACGAATCCGGCAGAACAAACGGGATCGCAACCAATTTGCGGTTCGCTGGTTATCGGACGGAACTTTTCCGTGGTTCCCTGGCATGTGAGCCTCCCGATGCGCCTCTGCCGACCAGTCCTCACCGCCGCCCTTATCAGCCTGGCAAGCCCTTGTTTTGCCGAGTCTTCCTTGTCGATTCCCGTCAACAACCCTCCGGCCGCAAACGCTTACGTCGACCTGCTGGCGCTGATGTCCGGCCACTGCAAGACGTTGAAGGTCGCCGGGCGCACCTTCGCCTGCAAGACGGTGGCCTACGCCCATGGTGACAAGGGCCGGGTCAATTTCGCGGTCGCGGTCGACGATCCCGCCGATCACAATCACGTCGTGTCGTTCTCCGGCGAGAACGGCAAGCGCGCCGACGACAATTCCTACGAGCTGCCGATCGATCGCATGCTGCTCAACTCCAAGGACCGCCCCAAGGTCGACGGGTTGCCAGTGCCGGCCGAGCAGACCTCCACCGGCCTCTGCCGCCAGACCGGCAATTTCGCCGCCAAGAAGGTGACTGACGTCACCTGCTCCGCCACCGACAGCGAGGGCCGCCGCTACGAACTGCTGTTCGTGTCCGACGGCACGCCCGTGAGCGTGCGTCGTATCAGGCAGTCGGCACCATCGATCCAGGATCCATTCAAATAACTCGACCCGTCACGTGAACGCCTTTTCCAGCGTTGCGAAGATCACTGCGAGCGATTTGTCGTGCCGCGTCACCGGCGGCACCGGGCGATCGATCTTCATCAGCTGATAGACCGCCGTCTGCGCCGCGCGCACCGAATATTCGACGGTGAACACGACGTCATCGGGGATTTCGACGAACTGGCTGACGAAGGCGAGATTGACGGAATTCCTGGGCACCGGCAGCGGCCGGTCGGTCGCGCTGCGCGGCATGAACATGCTGGTGATGTAGGGCATGCGGCAGGGAACGCAGATCGCATCCTCGAAGACGCCAAGGTCGAAATTCAGATGGCCGCAAAGCTCCTTCAGGATGTCGGCGCCGCTGCAATCGGACATCGGTTTGGCCACGAAATTGCCGACGCGGTCGGGATGCAGCGCATAGCCCCAGAACACCTGCACGTTGTTCGGCTGTCCGGCGAAATGCGGCTGGTGATACAGCACCACCGACATCAGCCAGTTGGAGTCCCTGAACGTGACGAGGCCGCCGGTGCCGGCCTTGTTGCCGGAGAACGCCTCCATCTTGCCGAAGAAGCGCGGATCGCGGCAGGTGACCGTGAATGACAACCAATAGGATTCCGGGATCGACGCGTTGAACGCGGACGGCTTGCCGAATTCGGGACGTCCCTCCGCGATTCGTTCCCACAGCGTCCAACCCCGGCTGTCGGACTTGGTCAGGCGCGGAGCCGGCTCGGTCATCGAGCCCAGGCTCGAGGCATCCGTCATCGAGCCGTTCTGAAAGAACACGAGGTCGCCGTCCTCGATCTGGACATTGGCGATGCGGCCGTCGCGGTCGAGTACGAGCTGGCGCACCCGCAAGCGTCCGTCCTCGCTCTCGATCGCCATGTCGGTGACGGCGGTCCCGCGCACGAACTGCACGCCCTGACCCTTGAGCCAGTCGGCAAGCGGCCGCACGATCGCGTCATACTGGTTGTAGACGGTGCGCTTGACGCCGGCGAGCGTCTCGATGCGCGGGAATTCGTTCATGAAGCGATGCAGATAGCGCTTCAGCTCGACCGCGCTGTGCCAGGGCTGAAAGGCGAAAGTGGTCTGCCACATGTACCAGAAATTGGATTCGAAGAATTTGGGCGACAGCCAGTCGGTGATGCGGCTGTTGCCGAGCGTCTCCTCCGAGGCCTCCGTGAGCCGCAGCAGCTCGAGCCGGTCGCGCGCGGAAAATCCCATATGCGAGACGTCGAGCTTGAAGCGGTTGCGATCGACCAACCTCGCCTGCGAATGCGCCGGGTTCTCGGTGTTGAACGCGACGGTTTCCTCGCGCACGCTGAGGCCGGGATGTTCGAGCGAGGGAATGCTCGACAGCAGGTCCCAGGTGCATTCGTAGTGATCGGTCGTGAGCATGCGTCCGCCGCGCAGCGAATAAGCGCCGTTCGCGAGCAGCGCGCCGTCGAGGCTGCCGCCGACCAGCGGCTGCGCCTCGTAGATCACGATGTCCCGCCCCGGCAGCTGCGCGTCACGAACCAGGAACGCCGCGCCCGCGAGCGATCCAATGCCGCCACCGATGAAATACGCCTTCATGTCTTGCCTCGATCTGCAATTCGAATTGTCGCGGCGACATTGCATGGGGAGACACTGGCCGGAGTTGCGCTGGATCAAGCGCAACGCGCATGAGGATCACGTTGAGTTGAGCGATTGACTGATCAGCCCCCGGCATGGCGGCCTTTCGCGACTCTCGTGCCCCGGAAGCAGCGCAGCGTCTCTTCGACGGCGCGCTGCAGAGCCGCGACCCACGTCTCTAGGGGATTTTGCGCAGCATTGGGTCCCTATCACGACCGATGACGTGATTGCGTCATTCGCGGCAGAGTGATGGCAGAGTTGCGATCGACGCCGGTGATGCGACAATAGATCTCACGAGACGCACGCAGCCGCGCAAATCGAACGCCAATGAAACTGCGTCGTTTCGACGCCCGCACTGGCCGGAACGCGCCGGATGACCACGTGTTGTCACACGACATTCAACTGGAGTGATGACATGAAGTATCTCATTGTCGCGATAGCCGTCGGTGCTGCGGCGCTTGCTGGCGGATCCACGGCGAACGCGGCCAACAATTCAAGCGCGAAACAGAACGCGCCAGCCGGCCAGTCAACCGATATCAGCGCGCAGCACAGGCACCACCATCACGGCTATCGCCATCACTGGCGTCCTCACCACCATCACGGATTTCATCGTCCGCACTACCGGAGCTACGGCTATTACCCGCGGCACCACGGCTATTACGGCGGCGGACCGTACGGATATTACGGCGGCGGCGGTCCCAGCGTGACGTTCGGCTTCGGCGGCAGCCGCTGGTAAGACGAAAGGCAGCAACACGAAAGGCTCGCGAAATGCGGGCTTTTCTTTGCTCGTCAGCCTATCCCCGCAAGATCATCCCCGCCGTCTGTTGACCGCTCGCCAGCGCCGCTTCGACCGTGCCCATGTCGGCTCCGCGATAGAGCGCCTCGCCGGAGAACGACACCGGACCGTCGGCGCGCGCGAGGATCGTTTGCGCCTCGCGCGTTCGCGGCGTCGCCCAGGAATAGGCGCCGCGGGCATAGGGATCGTGCGCCCAGTTTGTCGCAACGGCCGCGATGATCTCGCGCGCGAGGTCCTCACGCGACAGGCCGAAGACGGTCGCAAGCGAATCGAGCCCGGCATCGATCAGCGCTTGCGGGCCGAGGTGCGACAGCGCTGCCGTGCGCGGGCCGCCGAACCATCCGGTCAGCACGGGATGCCGGTTCGGATATTGCGTCCACCACACCGGGATGACCTGGTCGGACAAAATGAAGCTCATGTCCGCGAGCTCTTCCTTGCGCTCGCGCCACCATGGCCGCCTGAAGCGCAGCAGGATTTTTATCACGTTACCGAAGCCGATGTCGTCGGCCGCCGCCGCCTTCGCGCGCGCGCGGCTCGGCAGCCCGATCTCGCGCAATAGCGGCAACGGAACAGTGAGGATCACGCGACCGCAGCCATGCACGTCGCCGCCGATACAGCGAACGGCGATCGCGCCGCCCTCCTCCTCGACCGCCGACACCACGCAGCCCAAGCGAAACATCACGCCAAGCTTGCGGCACTCGGCTGCCAGGAAGTCGATCATCCCACCATAGCCTCCCTTGATGCGCGCCTGCGGAGAGTGCCCGCCAGCCATCCATTCCTCGCGCAGCGCCAGCGTGGAGGCGCGCTCGGGATCGGCCGCATCGTAGCCCTCGACCATTCGCTCGATCGAATGGCGCAGCCCCGCATGCTCATCGCCGGCAAAATGCCGGCGCAGGAAATCGGCGATGGTGAGATCGTCATTCAATTCCCGAACCACGGCGTGCAGCTCAGCCTCAAGCGGATCGTGGCGGTCCTCGCGCACGATGTCTGCGCCGTCAAAGCCCCATCGCTCGCCTTCGATTTCCTGAAGGGACAGCCCGGCCTCATGCAGCAGCGCGCGCGTGACCGGCGCCTCGCCGTGGACGAATTCGGCGCCGCCATCGGCGGGGTAGCCGAACTCCGAAACAGACAGCGGATGGATGCGGCCGCCGCAGCGCTCGCGCGCCTCCAGGATCGTCACCGTCCTGCCCGCGCACGCCAGCTCGCGCGCCGCCATCAGGCCGGCCGCGCCGGCACCGACGATGACGATATGCTCTGATGTTGCCGACATGTCGGTGCTTACTTGCCCACGGCCTGCGGATCGTTCTGGATCAGATAGCGCAGCAGCAGGACGCCGCCGCCGAGATCCCGCGTGCTCTCCAGCGTCATCGCGCTCAGCGGTGCACGCCGGTCGCCATCGGCATCCGTGGAATCGAACACGAAGGGCGCGCCCTTGGCGCCGTCGATCGCGGGGCTAAGGATCAGATCGAACTCGTCGATCAGGCCGGCACGCAGGAACGCGCCGTTGGCGACGCCCCCGCCCTCCACCAGAAGGCGCTTCACGCCGAGCTCGCGGTTGAGAATGTCCACCGCCCGCGCGAGGTCGATCTCGGACTTTCCGGCAAAGATATAGGACACGCCCTCGCGGCGGAGCCCCGCGAGATGCGAATCGGAGACGCTCTCGGTCAGCACGACGACGATCGGATCGCCGCCGATATCGGAGCGGCCCCAGCCGATCTTGCCCTTCGCATCGAGCACGACGCCATAGGTTATCGCGTCACGTCGTGCCAACCAATTTTCGCGCGGAAATTTCGCGGCCGCCGTCGCGGGATAGGGCTTGCCCTTGGCGAACTCCGAGCCGGTGACGCGGCCGATTACCCAGGCATCGCCGCCGAGCTCGTCGTGGATCTTCTCGAACCAGTCCGTCCCTGCCCCCTTCGGGCGCCAGCGGCTCGGATGGGTGCGGCCGTCCAGACTCGAATGCATCAGACAGATGACGTAAGGCTTCATGCGTATCTCCGGGCCGCGCTCAGGCTGCCGGCTCATTGCCCTTATTCCCAGTGGCGCGATCGTTCAAGATCACCGCGAGGGGATTGAGCTTTGGCGGCGCGACGAGTTTCAGCGTGTTGGTGTCGCGATGGTTGAACGGCGCGCCGCGCACGAACAACTCGGTCTGGATCAGATAGGTCCAACTGCCGTCGTCGTTGAAGGTGATGTCGCAGCGGTAAGCATCGGTGCGGAACGCTTGTTCCAGAAAATCAGTCGAGCAGATCCCATATGCGGTGTCGCCGCGCTTGGCGGTCACGGAGATCTCCTTGTCGTCCGCCCCGGCCTTGCCCGACGCCAGTAGCACCTGCCCGCGCGGGATCGCCAGCGTCTGCATGATCAGCCCGGTCGCTGGCTCCCACAACCAGTAGCCGACCTGGTCGTGGAAGGTGATGTCTTCCTCGGGCGTGTTGATGTGGATGTGATAGCGCAGCCCATAGAGCAGCTGCGGCCCGTTCGCCTGGGGATCGATCGGGTCCATCCGGATGCGCTCAATGAAGGTCCGCCGCTCCGGCCCCTCCGCCTTCGGATTGATATCGATACCTTTGTCGGCCTGCCAGCTGCCTGCGAGACGGCGGAGCGGGCCGAGATTGGCAAGCCCGTCGGGCGAGACGTCCTCGGGCTCGGTGAAGATATCGGCGGGAAGGGGGAGCATGGGTGTCCTCGCGTCATTGCGGAGGCAGCAATAGCATGAGAGCGCGGGCGTGGCTCGTTCGCAAGCCTCACAATCGCGAATGGACATAGGCGCCACGCGCAGACGATCCATGACGCGAGCCACCTGACAACAGGCTGGACTGACCGGCTGGAATGATATGTGTCGTCAATCACGCGCTGATCGTCGACCCGCTTGCGACTTGCCTCGTGCAATCGGAGGAGAGGCCATCCGCACTGCTACTTCAACGCAAGGCTGCTGCAATATGCCGAGGTCTCGCCGGAGCGCCAGCCGGTGATCCGTCCTGCTTCCTTGCACTCGTCATAGGTCTTGTAGTTGCCGACGTTACGGCACGTGAACGAATAGACGCCGCCCGAAACGTTGCAGCCAACCCAGGGCTTGTCGCCCGCCTTGAAGCTCGATTGGCAACCGCCGACGCAGCAGCCCGTGGCGGCGGCGAGCTTGGCAAGCTTCGCGGCGTCCGAGTTCGGCGCCAGTGACGCCGTCGAAGCGGCTGAGGTGCGCGACGCGGGCCCGCGAGCTGTCGCGTGATGCGCCAACCGGTGTGGCCGCGCCACATGCTTCGGCGCATCAACCGTGACGCCGGGAAGCTGGGTTTCGGCGGCGGTCGTGGTCGGCGTCGGTTGCGACATCGCGGTGCCGCCGAGGGCGCACAGGAGCAGTGCAATCGATGAGATGGCGACAGCGGGACGCGTAACGAAGCGTGATGACAACGTCATGGCCATGTCCTTCCAGATGTGGGGCGGTCAATTCCTTCCCGAGGGCCAGGATATCACGCCCTGATCCAGGTTGCATGGAGAAGCACCATGCAACCTGACACGGCCAGCCGACGCGCTCCGCATCGCATCTGCTGCAGTTTTGAGCAGGCATCGAGCAGAACAGACACTGGACTAGCGACGACAAAGCACGAGCGCGAAATTCGTCGCGGTCGCCAACAAGCCACCCCAAGCATTTGTGTTCGGTGTTCCCGTTTGTGCCACGGAATCACGATGATAAGATCACTGCCTCAGGGTTGTGAAATACATCATAGGCGATGAAGCCACTCCTAAACTAACGTTCAAGTGACGTCCGTTATTTTCAAGTGAGTGGTTTGGAATGCGGCAGGCTTCGGTCGAGAAGTTCTCGGGCCTCATCGGCAGTGTCTATGATTGTGTGATCGCACCTGAACGGTGGACCGCGGTTCTGGATGAGATTTGCGCCGAGTTCGGCTTTGCCACCGGCGCGCTCTCGGTCGCCAGCCTCACCAACATGAAGGCCGTCGTCAATGCGGTCTCCGGGTCCGACCTGGCCCAGATGGCCCGGAACGGGGTCGGCTACGGCGCCGACATCATTGAGCTCTGGGGCGGCGCCGAACGCATTCAGCAATACCCGCTCGGCGAGCCGATCGTTCAATCCCAGGCGGTCCGGCCGGACGTCATTTCCAGCAACCGCTATTATCGCGAATGGGCGATGCCCAAGGGCTTGTTCGACGCCGATGCCGTCGGCCTCGTACGCGACAGGACGATGGTTGGAAATGCGATATTCAGCCAGCAAGAGTCGGCGGGTCGCATTGACGATGCGCAGGTCGACGGATTGCGCCTTCTGGCGCCTCACATCCGCCGCGCCGTGACGATCAGCAATCTGTTCGACATGAAGGCGGTGGAGGCCAACACATTCGCGGCGACGGTGGAGGCCCTGACGGTGGGCGTCATCCTGGCCGACGAGGATTCGAAAATCGTTCACACCAACGCCGCAGCTGCGGCGATGCTCGCGGCCGGCGATCCGATCGTGGCAAGGCATGGCCGGATCGCGGTTCAATCCGCGGCGACCACGGCCACATTGCAATCAGCGGTCGCGCAGGCAGCAAAGGACGAGACGAAGCTCGGGCAAAAAGGCATCGGCATCCCGATCCCTCGCCAAGGCGGTGACGCTCTCGTCATTCACGTTCTGCCGTTGCGACGCAGCCACACGCGATCCGGCCTGATCCAAAGCGCCGCTGCCGCCGTGTTCGTGACGTCAGCCTCCGGGCCGCCGCGATTGCCTCACGATGCGCTCAACCAGCTCTATGACCTGACGCCGGCCGAAATTCGCATCTTCGAGCTCATCTGCGAGGGACACACACGAGACGCGATCTCGGCCTTGCTCGGCGTTTCCGTCAGCACCGTGAAGAGCCACCTCATTCACGTCTTCGAAAAGACGGGCTGCCGGCGCCAGGTCGACCTGGTCAGGCTTGCGAAATCGCTGACGTTCCCGGTGTAACAGAAGAGCGCGCTCAAGCCGCTTCCGACGTTGATCGCGCACGCTGCTCGAGCACGCCGATCGTCGAGACCAAATTGTCGCGTCGCGCGCGAAGATTAAGCGCAAGAAGCGGGTATGTCGGCTGCAGCACGTCAAACACCCCTGCTCTCGCCTCTTCCTCGAGAATGTCTGTGTTCATGAGCCGAACGCGCCACCACAAATCGGCGACCAACGCATCGAGCCGGAGTTCGCCAGCAGCATCAGAACGGGACACTTCCTGCATCACTTGCCTCAACCTGAAACGGCCTCTCTTCCAAGGCCAGACTTTGGTCCTGGCTGAGCAAGCAGAGTGCCAGCAATGGACGGGCGCGATCTGGTTCCGGAACGGATTGCTGCGCGAGCCGGCTGGTCAAGACCTGGCGCTCAAGGCTTGGCGCTGGGGAAGATGTTGCCCGTGGCGAGCGAAAATGGTGCCCAGGGGCGGAATCGAACCACCGACACTGCGATTTTCAGTCGCATGCTCTACCAACTGAGCTACCTGGGCGTGCTCCAAAGAGGGGCCAAAGCCCATCGAGCGGGCGGTTTATAGTGGGCTGAAGGCTGCCTGTCCACCCGGCTTCACCAAGAGGCTTCGCCGGGCGCGGCCCGGCTGTGCACAAGGTCGGGCGGGCTTGCTGGAGCTGGCGTGCTGCGCGGGCATCATTCACTTAGAATGTTGATATTACTTGTTTATTCTTCTCCATCCGCCTCGTCATCCCGGCCGGGGATGACGTAGGAGCCTTTCAGCCAGCGGTTCAGATCGACGTCGCGGCAGCGCGAGGAGCAGAACGGGCGGGTGGCCTCGGACTGCGGCTTGCCGCAGATCGGGCAGGTTTTGAGGGGGCTTGCGGGCTTTTTCACCTGGTCGTCCATAGGGTGCTCAGCTTGCACGAGGTGAGAGAGTTCAAGAGCCTGTCGCCAAAGGAGTTCCTCCGGCGGAAGTGCAGGCGTTCCGGCCAGATTCCCGCGGGGCAATTCTACTGTGCATGGGGTTGTTTTCGCGATTTTTACAGGAGCGGCTTGTCGGCTCAGACGGCGGTGGCATTGAGCCAGCCGAAGCGGATCGGGAAACCTTCGCCGCCGAGCAGCGTGGTGGTCTCGTAGAGCGGCAGGCCGACCACGTTGGTGTAGGACCCCACCATCTTGACCACGAACGACCCCGCGATGCCCTGCACGGCGTAGCCGCCGGCTTTGCCGCGCCATTCGCCGGAGCCGATATAGGCCTGGATGTCGTCCTCCGAGAGGCGCTTGAAGCGGACGCGGGTCTCGACCAGGCGCTGGCGGAAGGCCTCACGCGGCGTCACCAGGGTGATTGCGGTGTAGACGCGATGGTTGCGGCCCGACAGCAGCCGCAGGCACTGCGCGGCCTCGTCGACGAGATTGGCCTTGGGCAGGATGCGGCGGCCGACCGCCACCACCGTGTCGGCGGAGAGGATGAAGGCGCCGCGCAGCTCGTCGTCGAGCTGCACTGATTTGAGCGCCGCATCCGCCTTGGCCCGCGCGAGCCGGTTGGCGCAGGCGCGCGGCAGCTCGCCCCGCTTCGGCGTCTCGTCGACGTCGGCGGGCCGGAGCGCGTCCGGCTCGATGCCGGCCTGGTTGAGCAGCGACAGGCGCCGCGGCGAACCGGAGGCGAGAACGAATTTGGGGCGGCCGAGCATCAGGTGATTTGGGGAATGAAGCAGGGGGTGAATTGCGCGCGGAACCTATCGGACGGGGGCTGATTTCACAACCCGGGAACCCGGACTTTACTGATTCGACGGGTACAGGATGCGTGTGCCCGCAGTCTGTGACGCGGGTGTTACGGGCGCCGAATGCTACCCGTTCGCCGCGCCCACCTTCGAAAACCGCCGGCGGATGCGCAGCAGGAGCTGGTCGCAGACGTCACGGTAAGCCGCCAACTTCTGGTCGCGGCTGCCTTCCATGGTGGTGGGATCAAGCGTCGGCCAATACTCGACGTCGGCGGCAAGCGTCCGGGTCAGCTCCAGCGCCTTGTGATGCGCCTCCGGCGACAGCGTGATGATCAGGTCGAAATTCAGCCCCTCCCAATCCTCCAGCTCCTCGAAGGTCTGCGGCTTGTGGGTGGAGATGTCCTGGCCGAGCTCGGCCATCACGGACACCGCGAACGGATCGAGCTCGCCGCGCCTGGCGCCGGCCGACTTCACGTAGAGGCCTTGCGGAAACATGTGCCGCAGCAGGCTCTCCGCCATCGGCGAGCGCACGCTGTTCATGGCGCAAGCGAACAGCACCGATTGCGGATCGCGTGCGCGTGGCGGACCCGCCATCGCGTTTAACCCTTCCAGTGCAGGACAGTAATGAGCGTGAACAGCCGGCGCGAGGTCTCGAAATCGACCCGCACCTTGCCCTTCAGCCGCTCCTGCAGCGTACGCGATCCTTCGTCATGGATGCCGCGGCGGCCCATGTCGATGGCCTCGATCTTGTCCGGCGTCGCCGTGCGGATCGCCTGGTAGTAGCTGTCGCAGATCATGAAATAGTCCTTCACGATCCGCCGGAACGGCGTCAGCGACAACAGATGTGCGACCACGGGCGTGCCGTCCTCGCGGCGGATGTCGAACATCAGGCGGCTGCCGGTGATGCCGATATGCAGCGTGAACGGCCCCTTCCCGTCGGCGCCCTCCGGCGCGAACAGGTTCTGTTCGATCAAATCGTAGATCGCGATCGCGCGCTCATGCTCGATGTCGGGGCCGGAACGGCCGATCGAGTCCTCGTCGAGCGTGACGCCGACGATGCGATTGGTCGAGTCGTCCTGTTCGGGCGGCTGGGTCATGACAGGTTGAGGCGCAATCCAATCGAGCGCGAATGGGCATCTAGCCCCTCCGCCTTGCCGAGAATCATCGCGGCCGGACCCAGCGCACGCAACTGATCCGGGCCGCATTTCAGGATCGAGGTGCGCTTGAGGAAATCGTGCACCGAGAGCCCCGACGAGAATCGTGCCGAGCGCGCCGTCGGCAGCACGTGGTTGGAGCCGCCGACGTAATCGCCAATCGCCTCCGGCGTGTGCGGCCCGAGGAACACGGCGCCTGCGTTGCGGATCCTTGCGGCGAGCGCGTCGGGATCATGCGTCATGATCTCGAGATGCTCGGCGGCAATCGCATCCGCGAGCGGAATGGCGTCATTGAGGCTCTGCACCATGATGATGGCGCCGAAATCGGCCCACGAGGCGCTGGCGATCGCAGCGCGCGGCAGCGTCTTCAACTGCGCCTCGACGGCCTTTTCGACGTCGGCGGCAAGGCGCGCGGAATCGGTAATCAGGATCGACTGCGCGCTGGAATCGTGCTCGGCCTGTGCCAGCAGGTCGGCGGCAATCCAGTCGGCATTGCCGGTGTCATCGGCGATGACAAGCACCTCCGAGGGACCGGCGATCATGTCGATCCCGACCTTGCCGAACACCAGCCGCTTTGCCGCGGCGACATACGCGTTGCCGGGTCCGACGATCTTGGCGACGGGCGCGATCGTCGCGGTGCCATGCGCGAGCGCGGCAACCGCCTGCGCACCGCCGACGCGATAGATCTCGGTGACGCCGCCAAGCTTTGCTGCCGCCAGGACCAGCGGGTTGAGCTTGCCGTCGGGCGAGGGCACCACCATGACGAGGCGCGCTACGCCCGCGACCTTTGCCGGCACCGCATTCATCAGCACCGAAGACGGATAGGCTGCAGTGCCGCCGGGCACGTAGAGGCCGGCGGATTCGATCGCGGTGTAGCGCCAGCCGAGCTCGACGCCGAGCGAATCGGTGAAACGCTCGTCCTTCGGCAGTTGCCGGCTGTGATAGGTCTCGATGCGATCGCGCGCGAGCTTGAGCGCATCCAGGGTCGCTGCGTCGCAGGCTTTCACCGCGGCCTCGATCTCGGCGGCGGTGACGCGCAGGCCGGATGCATTGAGCGTCAACCGGTCGAACTTTGCCGTGGCCTCGAGCAGGGCGGCATCGCCCCGCTTCGCCACGTCGTCGACGATGGCTCGCGCGGCCGCCTCGACGTCGGCCGAGGCCTCGCGCTTGGCGGCGAGGAAGGCCCCGAATCGCTGGTCAAAATCGGCGCTGCTGCGGTCGAGACGAACGGGCATCTTGGCTTCTAACTGGTTTTTGGGGGCGCGGTTTGGCTCACCAGGCCCCTGCTCAATGGCGCGGCGGGGAAGCTGCGTCAACCCTTGGGCCGGGCCGTTCCCCTCCGGCGTCGTCCTGGCGAAAGCGGAATGCGTGGCCTTGGCATGCCACTTCACCCCTCCCCTTCAGCCTCCAACCCCGCTCCCAGCTGATCCGCCCCCAGATCAGTCAGTTCGCATTCCAGGCATTCGACGTCGAGGCGGATGGCGCCGCCTTGGGCAAACAGGAGCAGCGCGCTCCCGCCGGGGGCGTCCTGGCCGCGGAATTCGATGCCGACGAGATCCAGGACAGTGTCGGGCGCGTCGAGGTCGATGTTGCGCGACTTGCAGGCGAGCACGCGGTCGAAACGGAGGGCGGCGACCAGCCTGCGCGGCTCGGCCTCGCCGTCCAGCGTCTGCTCCCAGTCCAACCGGCTCATGCCGACGACCAGCCGCTTTTCGCTTTGCCGCCAGATGATGTCCGAGGGCTGCACGCGGGCGTCCTGGACGTGGGCCGAGATCACGGAGAGGTCGTCGGCGTCGAGTGCGATCAGTTTGAGCTGGGGAGACATCGACGGCGCTTTCTGCTTCGGGCGGACGGGGCTCAACGCGCGCGGGCGGCGAAATTTCCCTAGAACTAACGCCCCACTGGACTAGAGGCTATTGATATCCTCCATCTCCAGCACCTTTCGCGGATACCCCTCCCGCGCGACCCGGATCATCGCGCGGCCGATCTGCTCCGTCGAGGTGACGAGCCGCGGCGAGACCCGGCGCAGTACCGACCACAGTGGCCAACTTGCTGCATACACGGCCTGCACCCACGCGGTCTTGGAGCGGGCACCGTGGAGCGGTTGGATTGCACCGGGGCGGAACATGTAGGCCGCCTTGAACGGCAGCTTGAGCAGATCGTTCTCGGTCTTGCCCTTGATCCGCGCCCACATCCGCGAACCCTGCTCGGTGGAATCGGTGCCGGCGCCCGTGACATAGACGAATGTCATCTGCGGATTGAGCCGTGCCAGCGCGGTCGCCGCTGCGAGCGTGAGGTCATAGGTGAGATGGCGGTAGCGCTCCTCGCTCATGCCGATCGAGGAGACGCCGAGGCAGAAGAAGCAGGCATCGAAGCCGGTGAGCTGCGCTTCGATCGCCGAGTAGTCCGTGAAATCGCCGTGCGTGATCTCCGTGAGCTTGGCGTTGCGCACGCCGGTCGGGCTGCGGCCGACCACGAGCACGCGATCGATGCCGGCATCGATCAGGCATTCGCGCAAGACGCCCTGCCCGACCATGCCCGTCGCGCCGAAAATGATGATCTGCATCGGGACCTCCCCGACAGGCTCGCGGCTCATGCGGCGGCCGCGATCTCGTCGAAGGATATACCGGTCAACGTCGCCGAAACATCCCACAGCATGGCTGACGAGGCGAAATCCTTTGCATGCGGCATGACCTTCGCCGGCCGCGGCGGCCCTTTCAATTCGAAGAACCAGTTGGGACCATAGTAGCCGCCCGGCTCTGCTGCCGGCGAGGTCGCCGCCAACAAAGTCGGCAGCGCGCCTTCCGCGGCAGACTGGCTGATGAAGGGCTGCAGCCACCGGCTCACACGCCACTGGAACGTGTTCGCACCCGGACCGTTCGAAATCAGATCGGTCCGCGCGTAGCCGGGATGTGCGGCAAGGCTCGTCAGACCCCAGCCTGCGGCGAGGCTGCGGCGCTGCAATTCCAGCGAAAACATCAGCATCGCCAGCTTGGACTGGCAATAAGCCCGCCACGGACGATAGGAATGCTTAGCCTGCAGATCGTCGAAATTGATCGCCCCGGAGCGGTGCGCAAGGCTCGAAAGGTTGACGACCCGAGCCGCCTTCGCCCGGCGAAGCTGCGGCAACAGCCGCGCCGTCAGCGCGTAATGACCGAGATAGTTGGTGCCGAGCTGCATCTCGAAACGATCCGCCGTCTGCTGCCGCTTTGGCAGCGCCATCACGCCGGCATTGTTGACGAGCAGGTCGAGCTGCTCGTTGCTGGCGGCGAAGCGCCTGGTAAAATCGGCGACGGAAGCGAGGCTGGCGAGGTCGAGATGCTCGTAGGCGATCAGCGCATTGGGAAAGCGCTCGCAAATGCCCTCGATCGCGCGCAGGCCCTTTGCCTCGTTGCGTCCGGTGAGTATGACAATGGCACCGGCGCCCGCCAGCGCCATCGCCGTCTCGTAGCCGAGGCCGCCCGTCGCTCCGGTCACGACGGCAGTCTTGCCGCTGAGGGAGGGGATGTCTGCCGTGGTCCAGTCGGTCATGCCATAGCTCCGTCGGGGCTGGGAAAGGCCCCCGCGACGGGTCTAAATGTGCACTGGGTGCAACTTTGCAAGTGGTGAAGTGATTTGAAGCTTTCGAAAGTCGCCGGGAAATCAGTCAACAGGCGCACCAAGCCATTGCCGGCAGGAGCAAAATCCGCCGATGGCACCGGCCTGCGCCAGCGCAAATTGCAAGCGACCCGCGAGCGGTTGACCCGCGCCGCGATGGCGCTATTCCTGGAGCGCGGTTTCGAGGCCACGACCATCGACGATATTGCGGCCGCGGCGGACGTGTCGCGACGCAGCTTCTTCCATTATTTCGCCTCGAAAGAGGACGTGGTCGCGGCTTGGCAGGAAGGCGCCGCCGCCGCGCTGGTCGCGGAGGTCGTGGCGCGGCCGGCGGGCGAAACCATGCTGACGGCGGCGGAGAACGCGATCGCGGCGGCGCTCAAGCGGATCGATCCGGCGGAGGCTGCGGCCATGTCGCGGCTCAAGCGCGATAATCCCGCGCTTCGGGCGCGCGACCAACTCAAATACGAGAAGCTCGAGCGGGCGCTGGCCGAAGGGCTCGCCCAGCGCGCCAGAACCAAATCGGACCAGCTGAAGGCGCGGCTCGTCGCCATGATCGCCACCGGCGCGATGCGCGTCGGCGGCGAGAGCTGGATCGCCGGAGGAGCGCCGGAGAAGCCGGAAGCTTTCGTCAAGCGCACCTTCGACGCGATCAGGGCGATATTGGCGTGAGGCCGCTCACTCCCTAAAGAACGCCAACAGGTCCGCGTTGATGGTCTCGGCGTGCGTCGTCGGCATGCCGTGCGGAAAACCCTTGTAGGTCTTCAGCGTACCGTTCTTGAGCAGCTTGGCTGACAGCGGCGCGGAATCGGCGTAGGGCACGATCTGGTCGTCGTCGCCGTGCATCACCAGCACCGGCACAGTGATCTTCTTCAAATCCTCGGTGAAGTCGGTTTGCGAGAACGCGACGATGCCGTCGTAATGGGCCTTCGCGCCGCCCATCATGCCCTGGCGCCACCAGTTCTGGATCACCGCTTCCGACGGCTTCGCGCCGGGACGATTGTAGCCATAGAAGGGGCCAGCCGCGATGTCGCGGTAGAAGCTGGCGCGGCCGGCAGCGAGCTGCACCTGGAAATCGTCGAACACGCTCTTCGGCAGGCCGCCGGGATTGGCGGCGGTCTGCAGCATCAGCGGCGGCACCGCGGAGAGGATCGCGGCCTTCGCCACCCGGCTCTCGCCGTGGCGCGCGATGTAATGCACCACTTCGCCGCCGCCGGTGGAGTGGCCGACATGGATCGCGTTCTTGAGATCGAGATGGGCCGTCACGGCCGCGAGATCATCGGCATAATGATCCATGTCGTGGCCGTCGGCGACCTGCGACGAACGGCCATGGCCGCGACGGTCGTGCGCGATGACGCGATAGCCGTGCGTCACGAAGAACATCATCTGCGCGTCCCAGTCGTCGGCCGACAGCGGCCAGCCGTGGCTGAACACGATCGGCTGGCCCGAGCCCCAGTCCTTGTAGAAGATCTCCACGCCGTCCTTGGTGGTGATGCTAGGCATTGTCAGGCTCCTTGAATGATCAGGCGAACGCCATCGGTTTGAAGCGGCGCCAGGCGCCGATGGTGAGCACCACGAAAAACACCAGCACGAGGCCCTGCACCACCGCGAACACGGGGCCTCCGGGCGGCGCCGGCGCCACGGCGGGTGCGAGCGCGGCGAGCGCCGGCACCTTCAGGAACGACTGGATCACCAGCACGAAGACATTGAAATACAGCGAGATCATCGCGGTCACGATGTAGACCGGACGCCAGACGCCAGCGAGCTTCATGCCGTACAGCGCGATGCAGGCGATCGCGAGCAGCACCAGCGAGATGATGCCGATGATATGCGACGGCAGCAGCTCCTTGAACGGAAACAGGAAGCCGGTGGCGCTGGTGAGGATCGTAAACGCTAAGAAAATCGCGGTGAGGCCCGGCATCGGCTTCGAGCCGAGCAGGCCGAACACACGACGAGGCCGGCGGCAATGCCGATCAGGCTGATGATGACATGAACCAGCGTGAAGGCGGGCAAGCTCAACCCAAGAACCATGACATCTCTCCTACTCTCTGCATCGAGTTCGGGATTGATATTACGGTCCTCATCGGATTGCCACACGCGCTGGTGTCACACATGCGTGCGCAGCCATGCGTCATCGTGCGAATCGAAAAACGCATGGCTGAATTTTTTGCAACGCTGTCACGAACGACGACAGTTTGTAGTGCGTAGCCCGGATGGAGCGATAGCGTAATCCGGGATTTTCGCGTGCAAATGCATGGCCCCGGATTACGCTGCGCTCCATCCGGGCTACACGAGAGTCGCGGCTCACACTTCCTTGGTATCGAAGATCAACAGGTCGGCGCCGCCAGTGGCGAATTTCGGCACGTCGCCGGCCGCCGCCTTGCCTGCTTCGCTGCCGAAGGCCGACTGGATGGCGGCGACGTTGTCGAAGGTGAGAATGGCGACGAGGTGAATTCCGGAAGGTCCGGCGGGGGAGCCGACCGTGCCCGTGCTGACGGCGTATTTCTTCAAGCCGGGAAGTTTCTTGGCGAGCGGAATGTGGGTCTCGGCATAATGCTTGTCGAAAGCGGCGGCATCCTTGGGCGTCTTGTAGAGCACGACGAGTTCGGCCATTTAGTCCTCCCATATAAATTTGTTCTGTTAGATCCTCATGGTGAGGAGCGTGCGAAGCACGCGTCTCGAACCATGAAGGCCCGGCTTTGGCAGCTGGGCCTTCATCCTTCGAGACGCGGCCTGCGGCCGCTCCTCAGGATGAGGGGAGATAGTCACGCATCACCCGGCAAGATGGCAAGCCAGATTCGGCTTGCCGTCCGCTCGTCTTCTGCTTGACTAAAGCGCCGGTTTTGCGGCGTCGCCGAGGAAGCCGTGCAGGGAGGCCACGACCTGCGCGCCTTCGCCGATGGCGCCGCCGACGCGCTTGACCGAGCCGGAGCGGACGTCGCCGACGGCGTAGACGCCGGGCACCGAGGTCTCCAGCGGCGCCACCAGTCGGCCCTGGTTCTGCTCGGACTGCGCGCCCGTGACGACGAAGCCGCCGCGATCGAGCGTCACGCCGCAGCCGTCGAGCCAATTGGTGGCGGGATCGGCGCCGACGAACAGGAAGAGATTGCGGATATCCGCGAAATCCGCGTCATCAGACAGCCGGCTCTTCCAGCGGATGCGCCGCAGTAGCGAGGCCTCGTCGCCTTGGAGCGCCGTGATCTCGGTGTTGAACATCAGTTCGATGTTCGGCGTGGCTTCGATGCGCTCGATAAGATAGCGCGACATGCTGGCGCCAAGGCCACCACCGCGGATGATCATCAGCACTTTCTTGGCGTGCCCCGAGAGGAAAACAGCGGCCTGCCCCGCGGAGTTGCCGGCACCGACCAGCGCGACCTCTTCGCCGGCGCACAGCTTCGCCTCGACCGGCGATGCCCAATACCAGACGCCGCGGCCCTCGAACTTGTCGAGGTTCTCGATCTCGGGCCGGCGATAGCGCGCACCGCTTGCGACCACCACCGCGCGCGAATGCAGCGGGCCGCAGCCGTCAAGCGCCACCGAAAACGCGCCGTCCTTGCGCGTGCAGTCGAGCGACTTCACCGTCACCGGGATCATGATCTCCGCGCCGAACTTTTGCGCCTGATTGAAGGCGCGCGCGGTCAGGGCCTGGCCGGAAATGCCGGTCGGAAAGCCGAGATAGTTTTCAATGCGTGCGCTGGCGCCGGCTTGGCCGCCGAAGGCGCGGGTGTCGAGCACGGCGACCGAGAGGCCTTCGGACGCGGCATACACGGCGGTAGCGAGCCCGGCCGGCCCGGAGCCGACGATCGCGACGTCGTAGATGCGGTCGTTGCGCGGGCCGCCGATCATGCCGATCGCGCGCGCAAGCTCGGTTTCGCCGGGATTGCGCAGCACCGCACCATCGGGGGTGACGACCAGCGGCCAGTCGTCCGGCTTGGGCGAATAACGCGCGATGACATCGGCGGCGTCGCGATCGCGCGCGGGATCGAGCAGATGATGCGGCTGACCGTTGCGGGTGAGGAAGCCTTGCAACCGCACCACGCCTGCCGAATGCGACGGACCGATCAGCACCACGCCGCCAACGCCGCCCTGGAGCAGATTGACCCGGCGCAGAATCAGCGCGCGCATGATGCGCTCGCCGAGTTCAGCCTCGGCGACCAGCAGCGCGCGCAGCCGCTCCGGCGGCAACAGCAGCGTCTCGACATCGCCTTCGGCGCGGCCGTCGACCAGCGCCGGCCGTCCCGAGAGCTGGCTCAACTCGGCCAAAAATTGCCCCGGCCCCTGGTCGATCAACGGGGTGACATGGCCAAGGCCGTCGCGCTGGGTGATGGCGACGTGGCCCTTCAGCACGACGAACATGCCCGGCCCGGGCTTGCCGGTCTCAAACAGGAATTCCCCGTCGGCGTAGTTGCGGACCTCGCCGAAATGCCTCATCCGCTCGATCTCGGCTGACGTCAGCGCCGGAAAGGTCTGCTCAGGGCGGGTGAACCGCGACATCTGCGCGTCACCGTCGGGTCGTTGCTGCTCGTCCTGCCCCATTGCCACGGCCATGCACTCCAAAAAATTCTAGTCGCCGGTCTTGTCGGCTATCTTGCCGGCGGTCCCCTCATTTAGGGAATCATCTTCGTTCTGCGAGGGGCCGCCACTTGCGGCCCGTTCGCGCGCCTGCATCCTTCGCCGCTTCAGGTTTTCGCGCAGCGCCGATTTGAGCCGGTCGTCGCGGGACGCCCTCGCCTGTCTGGAGTCCTGCTTCGTACTCTTGTCGTTCTGGTCTGCCATCGAGGTCCATTACAGCGATCGGCGATAACATGCCCGAGGAATAAGGCAGCTCAAGAGGGCCGCGCGATCCGATCGTGCGAAAATCGAAATGGATCGAATCCGGCGCATCGGGCAACTGGCCAGTTGGGTGGGGATATCGGAACCGAATCCGCGGAAAGTCGGCCGTTTCGAGCCAAAATAGGCATTTTGGCCCCGATATCGACCCGATTTTATCGCTTTGGCGGAGCTAGCAAGCTTGCACAGGAGGGGGGCTTGTGGCAGATATCGGCCCGCTTGGTAGGCCCCTCGTGGCGGCCGATTCTTACCCCAGCACATGCTGCCGTAGCTCAGTGGTAGAGCACTCCATTGGTAATGGAGAGGTCGACAGTTCAATCCTGTCTGGCAGCACCATTCCCTCGCTCAAATCGCACATGAAGCAGCCTTCTCGCGGCACCAAATGCCCGAGTTTTGCTTTTTTCGTAGCCCTCCTCAGTGAAGAGGGCGCAGGGAAGACCGGGTGCCGGCTGGCACCCGCGGTCCGCTGCGCAAAGATGTAGCGCAAAGAGACCGCACAGCAGCATACAGGTGACGCCGAACACTCGGCCTTCCCTGCGCAGTGGATTGACGGCTTATGCCGCGCTCTCCCCGGCGACGAGTTCCTTTTTGTCACCGTCGCCTTGCGAATTGACGATGGACAAAGACCCGGTAGAGCCCCGATCCATCTCCGCAAGGCTTGACCGTAGCAACGACGGCCAGGACCACACGATTTTGCCGTACGCAGCGATCCGGCTTCGCCCGAAGGCTTCGCCGGACACAGGCGCCGTTCGTCCGCACGCTAGACAAGACCTCACGAGGTTCATCTCGCCCTGGTCCCGTCTTCATGCCCGACGCTGCCGCGTCCACCGCACCCCGATCCACGTTCGTTACGACGGACGATCGCCCCTCTCCCTGGATCGGGATGGGGAATTGATACTGCGATTCCGAATTTCGGTAAAGTGGAATATTTTTGTGGTGGGGGATTGACGGGGTTTTGCGGGAAGGCGGGTGTGTTGCCCGACGGGTCGCCCTTGGCCACGCGTGCTGCTTTTGACATAATCGGCGAATCCAAGAGGCAATCCCGCGACAGTCCTGGCGCAGCTAAAGCCTTGTTCGGTGGCCAAGCATGCATGATGGGTTTCGCAAGTGCTCTACCCATCCTACGCGAGCTTAAGACTTAAAAAAGGAGAGAGGCATGCTTGGGAACGCGAAGGTGGCAACCCGGCTTCCAGCCAAAGACCTGGATCGGGCGCGAGCGTTCTATTCCGAAAAGCTCGGGCTCGAGCCGGTCGAACAGCGCGAGGGTGGACTCCGCTACGTCTGTGCGACCGGCGAGTTTGCGATATTCATCTCGGCCGGACTGCAATTCGGCACGCACACACAGATGGGCTGGGAAGTTGAGGATATCGAGGCAACGGTGCGCGAGCTTCGCGTGCGGGGAGTCGAGTTCGAGGAATATGACCTACCCGGCTTGAAGACCGTTGATGGAATTGCCGCGATTACCGGGAATTACCCCAGCAAGGGTATCGGTGAGCGGGGCGCGTGGTTCCGCGACAGCGAAGGTAACTTGCTGGGAATCGGGCAGCCGATTCGATCTTGACGAGCAGCTGGGTCGTTCGTGTCGTCGTCATTCGGACGGCCGCCGCCAACCATCGCGGTCTTGCGGCGGTGACGAAACATGATGGGTTTCGCAAGTGGTCTACCCATCTCACGCATTATCACTTGATCACTTGTCGTCACCCATCTGATGCCCCGCAAAGCGATCGTCGCTGCGACGCAGCCGGCGGCATAGCTCGCGATTGATGTTTTGCAGGACGATCACATAGGCATGGATATCGGCCTTGTAGCAGGCGTAGAGCTTTTGGGCCGTCAGCTCGTACAGCACCGTCGGACTCTCCGCGATCACCGTGGCGGAACGATTCTGCATTTCGATCAGCGTCATCTCGCCGAAGAAATCGCCGGGCTCCAGAACGGAGATCGGGATCACGCGCCCCGCATTCGCCCGTTTGCTCACCGCCAGCCGGCCGGATTTGACGATGAACAGCGAGCGTCCGGGCTCGCCCTCCGTCACGACGGTTGCTCCGGTATCAAATCGGCACTCGACCAGCATCGACATCAGGAGGTCGAGACTTTGATCCGGGATACCGCCGAAGAACGGTGTGGCGAGCAGGAATGCTTTCAGGTCGGGGACACTGACGGCCATCGCGCGAGGATAATCTTCACCGCCATCCGCGGCAAGCAGGGCAGATGCGGGCGCTGACGACGCCGACGTGTTGGAATAAAGAGGTCAGCGGAAGTTTCGTGTCTCGTAGGGCGGGCAAAGCGAAGCGTGCCCACCAACCACTGTGATAGGTAGATAGATGGTGGGCACGGCGCTACGCGCCTTTTGCCCACCCTACGCTTACCACCCCTACGCACTCTCGCCGCGCAGCGTCCGCTTTCGCCAGAGGTCAGCCATGAGCTTGACGGTCGCTGCGAGCACGAGCGCGCACAGCACCGCCTTCGAGATCGTCTCCATCGTCCCCTCGATCAGCAGGCAATGCGCCACACTGCCTGCGACGATGACGATCGCGAGGGGAATGTGGACGATGCGCCAGGTGCGCAGCCGCAGTCCCAATCGCCGGCGGAGTAGCGCCAGAAGCGCGACGGTGAAGATGGCCCACATCGCGGTCACGCCGAAGGGGGAGAACGGCGTCGGTGAGGTATAGGTCAGGGCGTCGATCATATCGGGCGGACTGGTGATCCAGAGGCCGGCGACGTGGATCACCACCGCCAGAGCGAGCGCGCCGCCGATCCAGCGATGGGCGCGCCGGCCGCGATAGGCCGACAGGCCCGGCAAATATCCGCCGATTAGCAGGGGCTGAGCGAGCACGAGACCGAGCGCGACGATGCCCGCGAAGCCGGCGAGGATGTAGAGCGGGCCGCGCCATGCGAGTTGCTCGCTTGTTGCGGCGGCGGCGACCGGCACGCCGATGGCCAAGGCAAGGGTGACCCAGATCAGGGGCGCCCGGGCCGATCGCCACCCTTTCATTCGCAATGCGGTCAGGCCGGCTGCAGCACGAAATGCGCTTCCAGGCTGGTTTCCTTTGGGCTCCGCATCACCGGCCGCAGGAAGACGGTTTTGAACTCGCCGCTGTCATAGGCGAGATGGCCATGCGGCTGGCCGAAGATCGGAACGATCTGCGGCATCTCGAGTCGGAATTTTCCGTCCTTGTCGGTGAGCGTGGCGCCATGACTCTGCGGCTCGTGCTCCTGACCTTCGGTGGTGTGCGCCCAGATCTGGATGCGCTGGCTTGCGAGCGGCGCGCCGTCGCCGGCGCGGCGCACGGTACCGCTCATCCAGAAGCCGCCTTTGCCGATCCGCTCCACGATCGCTGCGCCCTTGCGGTAATTGTTCGCGCCGCCCGACATCGTCTCGGTCGGCGCGAGCCCGTCCGCACGGGCAGGCAACAGCAGGCCGGGAACGCCGGTTGCCAAAATCCCGGTGGCGACGATCGAGCCGCCAGCGGCAAGGAGGTTGCGGCGATTGAGTAGGACCGTGGTCATGTCGGTTCCTCCTGCAACAGAGCAGTGGCTCCGGCAATGGTACAACAACAGACGCGAGACGCCCAGTTGGGGCGAGGGGTGGAACGGGGCGCGATGACGGTGTTGTGAATGGGGTTTAGGCCGCTCGAACAGCTTCGTAGGATGGGTAGAGCGCAGCGAAACCCATCGAGCCTTGTTCGATGAAGACGCATGATGGGTTTCGCTGCGCTCTACCCATCCTACGCGCCGACACTACATGTATTCTCAGCCGCCGCGCGTCATCCTCCTCCACTTCGGTACCGAAATGATCCCCTTCTCCGTGCTCGACCTCGCGCCCATCCGCCAGGGTGGCGACGCGTCACAAGCGTTCCGCAATTCGCTCGATCTCGCCCGGCACGCCGAAGGTTGGGGCTACAAACGGTTCTGGCTGGCCGAGCATCACAACATGACGGGCATCGCGAGCGCGGCGACGTCGGTGGTGATCGGGCATGTCGCGGGCGGCACCAAAACCATCCGCGTCGGCTCCGGCGGGATCATGCTGCCGAACCATTCACCGCTGGTCATCGCCGAGCAGTTCGGCACGCTGGCCTCGCTCTTTCCCGGGCGGATCGATCTTGGGCTCGGCAGGGCGCCGGGCACCGACCAGTTCACCGCACGCGCGCTGCGCCGCGATCTCGCCACCAGCTCCGAGAATTTTCCGCAGGACGTGCTGGAGCTGCAGGCGCTGCTCGGCGATGTGCAGCCGAACCAGACGATCCGCGCCGTGCCGGGCATGGGGACGAAGGTGCCGCTGTGGATCCTGGGATCGAGCACCTTCGGCGCGCAGCTCGCAGGCATGCTCGGCCTGCCGTTCGCGTTCGCGTCGCATTTCGCGCCTCAGATGATGATGCCGGCGCTGCGCGAGTATCGCGCGCGATTCGAGCCGTCGGCGCAGCTGGACAAGCCCTATGCAATGGTCGGCGTCAACGTGTTCGCCGCCGATAGCGAGGCGGACGCGCAACGCATGTTCTCCTCGCTGCAGCAGCAATTCATCAATCTTCGCCGCGGCACGCCCGGCCCGCTGCCGCCACCGGTCGACGACATGGACGCGCTGTGGTCGCCGGCGGAAAAGGCCATGGTCGGGCAGTCGCTGTCCTGCTCGGCGGTCGGCTCGCCTGACATGGTCGAAGCGAAGCTGAAGGCTCTGATCGCCGAGACCGGCGCGGACGAACTGATGACCACGGGCCAGATCTACGATCACGCTGCGCGACTGCACTCGTTCGAGATCGCGGCTGGGGTAAGGGATCGGCTGGCGGGGTGAGCGCAGAGTTTGTCGCCCGACAAAGGTGCGTTCCCTCCCCCCTTGTGGGGGAGGGCTAGGGAGGGAGGTAGCCCAGGAAAAGGTGCTGGTTGTAGATGATGCGCTCAGGGCCGGTGCGCGAAGGAAAGAACCCCCGCGTGGCACCCCCCTCCCTGCCCCTCCCCCACAAGGGGGGAGGGAACGGAGAGAGCGGTATTCGCGGTTAAACTCGACTCGGCTTCAGCTCATCTCGCCCTAATCCGGAAAGCCGAACAGCTTGGCCGGATTGTGCACCAAAATCTTCTCCAGCGTCGACTGGTCGGGCGCGTAGCGGTACATCAGCTCCAGCAGATCGGCGTCGTTGGGCGGCTGCTTCACCGAGACCGGATGCGGCCAGTCGCTGGCCCAGACGCAGCGGTCGACGGCTGCCTCGATATAGGCGCGCGCGATCGGGATCACGTCGTCGTAGGGTGGCCCAAGCTTCGAGGTCTTCTCGCCGAGCGACAGCATCACCCAGAAATTGCCCTTGGCGAGCAGCTCGAGCATCTTGCGCAGGTTCGGATCGTTGCTGCCGGCTTCAGGATCTGGCCGCGCCATGTGGTCGATCAGCACGGGCACATCGAGATTCTCGTATTTGGCGACGCTGGAGACAATGCCGTCCTTCTCGGGCTGGATCTTGACGTACCAGCCGAGCTCGCGGATGCGCGCAATGGCGCGGGCGAAATCGGCATCCGACAGCACCGCGCCGAGCTCCTGGCGGAAGCTGAAGCGCGCGCCGCGGACACCGGCATCGTGCAGCTTGGCGAGATAGGCGTCGTTCGCCTCCGCGAACACCAGCGCGTTGGCGCAGCCGCGATAGTTCGGGCCCATCGCGGCGAGACCGTCGAGCACGACGGCATGATCGGCGCCATAGGTGGTGGTCTGCACGATGATGCCGCGCTCGATGCCGAGCGTCTTGTGCACGCGTAGCGCCGCTTCCCAGGTCGCGGAAGGCATCCGATAGGCCGCACCGGGTCGTTCCGGATATTTGTCGATGGGGCCGAGCACGTGAAACTGGCTGTCCACGGTTTTGGGCGGCGGCGCCTTGACCGGGCGGCGCGGGTTCGGGTCGAACGGCAGATAGGTCGGCATGCGCAAAACTCCCTCAGTCGATCATGGCGGTGAAGTCGCACTGCACCAGCGCGCCGCCATCCATGTTGTCCATCGGCAGCGCGTGGCGCGCCGGGCGCGAATGCTCGTCCGGAAACATCTTCAACCACTCGACATTCACGGGCGCGCGCTGCGTACGGTCCTTCAGCCACACCGTCATCTTGATGATGTCGTCCGTGGTGCCGCCGGCGGCCTGTACCGTCGCCTTCATATGCGCGAACATGTTGGCGCATTGCGCGTCGAGACTCTCGGGCATCGCGCCGGCCGCATCGCGGCCGAGGATGACGCCCGACATCACGAGATTGCCGATGCGGCAGGCGTTCGGAATCGGGTTGGCGTGCTTGAAGCCGCCGATATGGATGCTCTTGCGCCGCGTGTGACCCGTCATGGTGCGCTCCCTCTTAGGTGTGGGTTCAGACGAACTGGCACGACACCGAGCCGAACGCGCCGTAGTCGGCATGAAACGTGTCGCCGCGGCGGATATCGACCGGACGCGTGAACGACCCCGCCAGCACCACCTCGCCGGCGGCGAGATGCTCGTCATGCGGCGCGAGGCGGTTGGCGAGCCAGGCGATGCCGTTGGCGGGATGATTGAGCACGCCGGCCGCAAGCCCGGTCTCCTCGACCTCGCCGTTGCGGAACAACAGCGCGCCGATCCAGCGCAGGTCCGCATCCAGGGGGCGGAACGGCCGGCCGCCGAGCACCAGCGCGGCATTCGCCGCGTTGTCCGAGATCGTGTCCATCACCTTTCGCGCCTTGCCGGTGTCGGGATCGACGCGGTGCATGCGCGTCTCCAGGATCTCCAGCGCGGGCGTGACATAGTCGGTGGCGTTGAGCACGTCGAAGATGGTGCAATCCGGCCCGCGCAGCGGCGCCTTCAGCACGAAGGCGAGCTCGACCTCGATGCGCGGCGCGTGAAAACGGTCGAACGGAATCGGCGTGGCATCGGCATAGAACATGTCGGCGAACAGCACGCCGTAATCCGGCTCGGAAATGCCGACCGCGTTCTGCATCGCCTTCGAGGTCAGGCCGATCTTGTGGCCCTTGATGACCCGGCCGCGTCCGAGCTGGAGTTTGGTCCAGGCGCGCTGAACGGCATAGGCATCCTCGATGCTGAAATCGGGATAGTCTTTGGTGAACATCGTGATCAGCGTCTTGGTGCGCTCGGCTTCGTCGAGCCGCGCGGCAAGGCGTTCGATCGTGGCGGTGTCCAGCATGACTTAACTCTCCGCGGCCACAGTGTTGCGCAGCACGCCGATGCGGCTGGATTCGACCTCAACGACATCGCCGACTTTCAGCCAGCGCGGCGGGTCGAAGCGGGCGCCTGCCCCGGTCGGCGTGCCCGTCACGATCATGTCGCCGGGCTTCAGGGTGGCGAAGGTGGAGAGATAGGAGATCAGAAAATCGAACGGAAACATCAGCCGCTCGGTGGTGTCCTGCTGCCGCACCTCGCCGTTGACGCGCGTGACGATATCGTGCGGCCCGCGCGGGTCGAGCTCGTCCGACGTGACGATCCACGGACCGATGCTGCCGGAGCGATCGAAATTCTTGCCCTGCGTGACGTTGAACTTGCCGTGGCGCAGCCAGTCGCGGATCGTGCCCTCGTTGCACAGCGTCATGCCGAAGATGTGCGACCAGGCCTTCTCGCGCGGAATGTGGCGGCCGCCCTGCCCGATCACGATGACGAGCTCGCCTTCGTAATCGAGCTGATCGGATACCGTGGGCTTCTCCAGCGGCTGACCGGAGCCTGTCATCGAGGACATGCTGCGCACGAACAGGCTGGGATATTTGGGCAGGTCGGAGCTGTCCTTATACTCCGCATTGCGCTCGGCATAATTGACGCCGATGCACCAGAGCTTTTCCGGCGCCAGCACCGGCGGAAGCAGCACGAGCTCGCCGAGGGCATAGTCCGGCTTCTGCCCAGCGACGGCTTCCTGCGCGTCGGCCAGCGCATTGGCTGCGATCAGCGCCCTCAAATCGGAGAAGTCGCGGCCGACCCGCCGGGTCAGATCGACGACACCGCCTTCGATGGCGGCACCATAGTGCGGCTCTCCGTCCACGAGATAACTTAGGAGTCGCATGGTCGTTCTCCAATGGTCTTGAGGCGCGCGCGGGGCAGCGCGCTCAGTCTTTCGATTTGGGAGTCTGGAACACGCCGCGCAGCGTCACGATCTCGCCGAGCCGGGCGTAGCGCGGTCCGCCGATGCGCGCGATCGGATCGAGCGCCGCGGTTTCGACCTTGCCGTCGTTCACGAGGCCGTCGCGGAGGTGGAACATCACGACTTCGCCGACGATCAGGCGGCTGCGGGCGTCGCCGAATTCCAGGCACTGCCGGAAGCGGCATTCCATCGCAACGGGTGCAATGCTGAGCCGCGGCACCTTGATGCGCTCGCTCGGGAGCGTCTCGAGGCCAAGCTCCGCGACCTCACTGATCTCAGGCGGATGCTCGACCGATGAGTCGTGCACGGCCTGCATCAGCGAGGTATCGGCGATGTGGATGACGTATTCCTCGGTGTCGAGGATGTTGTGCGCGGTGTCCTTGTAGTCCGCACCCTTGCGGCCGACGCTGATGGCCAGCATCGGCGGCTTCTGCGAGACGAAGGTGAAGGCGCTGAACGGCGCGAGGTTGAGCACGCCTGCGCGGGACAGGCTCGTCACCCAGGCGATCGGACGCGGCACCACGATGCCGGTCATCAGCCGGTAGATGCGCTCGGCGCCGAGCCCGGTGGGGTCGATCCGCATCGATCAATCCGCCTTGATGTTGGCCTTGCGCACGATCGGAATCCATTTGGCGTCCTCGCGCGCGAGATAGGCCTTGAATTCGTCGGGCGTCATCGCGACGGCTTCGCCGCCGAGCTTCTCGAACTTGTCGACCACGGCGGGGTCCTTCAGAATCGCGGTCAGCGCCTCGTGCAGCTTGTCGATCACGGGCGCCGGCGTGCCTGCCGGCGCGAACAGGCCAGTGAAGGTCTGGCCGTCAAAATCCTTGTAGCCGAGCTCGGCGAAGGTCGGCACGTCGGGCAGCGACTTCAGGCGGTGCGGGCTGGTGACCGCCAGTGCCCGGAACAGGCCGGCCTTGATGTGCTGCAGGCTGACCGTGAGCTGGTCGAACGCGAACTGTACCTGGCCGCCCAAGAGATCGTTGACCGCAGGCGCATTGCCGCGATAGTGCGCGGTGACCCATTGCAGGTCGAGGCTGGACTGCATCAGCTCACTGAGCAGATGGTTGGTGGTGCCGGGACCGGGCGAGGCCATCGTCAACTTGCCGGGCTCGCGCTTGGCAAGGTCGATGAATTCCTTGAAATTCGTCGCCTGCACCGACGGATGCACCTCGAGCACCAGCGGCGTCATCGAGATCGTCGAGATCGGCAGGAAGTCCTTCTTCCAATTGTAGACGTCGCGCTTGTTGATTTCGGTTGCGAACAGCACCGGGCCGTTGGCGCCGACGAACAGCGTGTAGCCGTCGGGCGCGGATTTCGCGAAGGCTTCGCCCGCGATCATGCCGCCGGCACCCGCCTTGTTCTCGATGATGAAAGGCTGGCCGAGCTTTTCCTGAAGCTTGTCGGCGATGATGCGCGCGGCGCTGTCGACATTCCCGCCGGCCGGATAGGGCACGATCAGCTTGACGTTGCGCGCCGGCCATTGCTGGCCGGACGCCGGTCCCGCCAGCATCGCCGCTGCGGCAGCTATGGCAATCCAGATTAATCTCATGTTAACCTCCCGGCGGTGCTTCCAATTTTACGTCGATTTGCCTGACGTCGTACACGGCATCTCGATTCGGAGCGCAATCTCCAGATGCGCGCTTTACCTGTCGAGTGAATTGTGGCGTTCTTGTCCATATTATGGACAAGACGACTTCCGCGAAATCCGCCCGCCGCATGACCGAACCGCGACAGGGCGCGCAGGCGATCCGCCGCGCGCTCGCGGTGCTGCGCATTCTTGCCGCAGGCCGCGAAGACGGTGTGCCATTGGCCGAGGTCGTGCGCGCGACCGGCCTCACCCGCCCGACCGTGCATCGCATCGTCCACGTGCTGATCGAGGAAGGCATCGTCGAACGACACGACAAAACCGGGCGCTACGCGATCGGCAACCAGGTGCCGGAGCTTGCGCTCGCACGGGCCCGGCCGTCGCGGCTGCTGATCGCCGCCAATCCGTCGCTGCAACGTGCGTCGACCGAGATCGGCGACACGCTCTTCCTGACGGTGCGGACCGGCAACGACACGCTGTGCGTCGATCGCAGGATCGGAATCTATCCGATTCAGGTGCTGTCGATCGAGGTCGGCGCGCGCCGACCGCTAGGCGTCTCCAGCGCGGGCGTTGCCATCCTCGCCGCGATGCCGGCCCAGGACGCGCGAAAAATCGTCGCAGCCAATGAGAAGAGACTGGAGGCCTACCGGACCGACGCTGCGACGGTGCTGGGCCAGGTCACCGCCGCAAGACGGCTGGGATACGGCATGAGGGAAATTGGTCTCGTGCAGGGCACGAAATCGATCTCGACCTGGATCAAGACCCCGGACGGCCGCCCCGCCGCCGCGATGACCGTCTCCGCCGTTCGGACGAGGCTCGGCCCGCGCCGCGAGCAAGAGGTCGCGGAGATCTTGCTGCGGGAGACGCGGATCATCGAGCAGGCGATCCGGGGTTAGGCAACCCTGTCAATGGGCTGACGTAGCGCGCATTTTTGTGGCACAAGAGCCGCCTCCGCCGACCGAGCAACGAGGCCACGCATGCCCGCGCCAAAACCGCCCGCCTTCGAGACCCTGAGCCTGCATGCGGGCCAGCATCCGGATCCCGCGACCGGCGCCCGCGCGGTGCCGATCTACCAGACCACGTCCTACGTGTTCCAGGATTCCGACCACGCCGCCGCGCTGTTCAACCTCGAGCGTGCGGGCCACATCTATACCCGCATCTCCAATCCGACCACGGGCGTGCTCGAGGAACGGCTTGCGGCGCTGGAGGGTGGCGTCGGCGCGATCTGCACCGCGAGCGGCATGGCGGCGCTGCATCTGGCGATCGCGACGCTTCTGAACGCCGGCGACCATATCGTGGCGTCGAGCTCGCTCTATGGCGGCACCATCAACCTGCTTGCGCACACGCTGCCGCGCTTCGGCATCACCACAACGTTCGTGAAACCGCGCGATCTCGATGCGTTCCGCGCGGCGATCAAGCCGAACACGAAGCTGGTGATCGGTGAGACCATCGGCAATCCCGGGCTCGAGGTGCTGGACATTCCGAAGGTCGCGCAGATCGCGCATGACGCGAAGATTCCGCTGCTGATCGACAACACCTTTGCCACGCCCTATCTCAGCCGTCCGATCGAGCTCGGCGCCGACATCGTCATGCATTCGGCGACCAAATGGATCGGCGGCCACGGCATCGCGATCGGCGGCGCCATCATCGACGGCGGCCGGTTTGATTGGCGTTCATCCGGAAAATTCGGCGTGCTGACCGAGCCCTATGGCGGCTATCACGGCATCGTTTTCGACGAACAGTTCGGCACCGCCGCCTTCGTCATGCGCGCACGCACCGAAGGCCTGCGCGATTTCGGTGCTTGTCTATCCCCGACCAACGCGTTCCAGCTGTTGCAGGGCGTCGAGACGCTCGGCGTGCGCATGGACCGCCATATGCAAAACACGCACCTCGTGCTGGAAGCACTGAAGTCCAACAAGGCCGTGGATTGGGTGCTGCATCCCTCGCTGGAAGATCACGCGGACTACCAGCTGGCAAAACAGTTGCTGCCGCGCGGCGCCGGCTCGATTGTCTCCTTCGGCATCAAGGGCGGGCGGCCCGCGGGCCGCAAGTTCATCGAGCAGCTGCGCATGATCAGCCATCTCGCCAATGTCGGCGATGCCAAGACGCTGGTGATCCACCCTGCCTCGACCACGCATCAGCAGATGGACGCCGAACAACTTAAGTCCTCCGGCATCGGCGAGGAGCTGGTGCGGCTCTCGGTCGGCATCGAGACCGCAAGCGATATCATCGACGATCTCGCGCAGGCGCTGCGCATCTCGCAAAAGGTCTGACACCATGAAGCTCTCCGTCAACGGCGCCGAGGTGCTGGTCGCAACCGGCGGCCGCGACTTCGACAAGGCCCTGCCCGCGGTCGTCTTCCTCCATGGCGCCGGCTTCGATCATTCGACCTGGGCGCTGCACACGCGCTGGTTCGCCCATCACGGCTTTGGCGTGCTGGCGCCTGATCTGCCCGGTCACGGCCGCTCGCCCGGACCCTCGCTCGCCAGCATCGCCGAGATGGCCGACTGGACGGCGGCCCTGCTCGATGCGGCCGGAGTTACGAAAGCGCATCTGATCGGCCATTCCATGGGCTCGCTGATCTCGCTGGAGACGGCCGCACATCACCCCGACAAGGTGTCCGCGCTCAGCCTGATCGGCACGGCCGCGACCATGGCGGTCGGCCCGGATCTGCTGAAGGCGGCCGAAGCCAATTCGCAGGATGCAAACGACATGGTCTCGATCTGGGGGCTCGGCTTCAACGCCGAGCTCGGCGGCAGCCTCGCACCGGGCCTGTGGATGCATGGCGGCGCGCAGGCCGTGTTGAAACACTGCGAGCCGGGCGTGCTGTTCCGGGATTTGTCGGCCTGCAATGCTTACGCGAATGCGCTTCAAGCAGCCGCGAGCGTGAAGGTGCCCACGACGCTCATCCTTGGCGAACGGGACATGATGACGCCGGTGAAGGCCGGCAGGGCGCTCGCCGCGGCGATCCCGCATGCGAAGACCGTCGTCGTGCCCGGCGCCGGCCACATGATCATGGCCGAACGCCCGGATGAATTGCTGGCGGCGCTACGGAACTGACAGGATCAATCGTCCATCTTGCGCGTTGCGGTCAGACATCCCTGTGAATTCCAGAGGGAACCGGACCCATGCCAAGACAGCAAGTCGTTCGCAAAGCCAGGCAAGACAAGCGTGCCGGTAAATCGGCAAGCACGCAGGCCGGCGAATTCGTCAAGGACCAGATCGACAAGATCCGCAAGGGCAGGCATGGTGCGCGCTCGACGAAACAGGCCATCGCAATCGGTCTGTCCGAAGCGCGCCGCGCCGGCGTCGATCTTCCGCCGCCGCGCAAGGGACGCGTCAAGAAGGCGACGCGTCGCAGCGCCAAATATGCCTATGAGGTCGGTCAGGGCAAGCGCACCGCGAAGCGCCGGCCGCGCGTGTCGCGGGCCGTCGAAAAGGTTTTGAAGAAGGAGCCGCGCTCGACCGCATCGCGCAGCGCACTGTCGAAACAGGGCAAGCGCGCCGCGAGCCAGCGATCCGCCGCGTCGCGTTCAGCCACCGCGCGCAAGGCGAGCCGCACCAAGGGCGCCAAGGCCCGCTCCACCGCCGCGAAGAAAGCGGCACGCACCAGGGCGCGCCGCCGGAGTTGATCAGTTCGCGCGCCGGCCCCGTTCGGAGAGCACGTTCTCCCCCTTCTTCCCTTCTCCCCTTGCGGGAGAAGGTGGCGCGAAGCGCCGGATGAGGGATTGCCTCCGCAAATCCTGACGCAGGAGAGTCGCGCGCGGAGAGAACCCCTCACCCGTCTCGCCGCTAGGCAGCGAGCCACCCTCTCCCGCAAGGGGAGAAGGGAAGAACGAACTCACCACATCGTCGCGGCTGCCCGCTCCGGCCAGGTGCGGTCGTATTCCGCGCCGCCGACCTTGTTCTCGCTCATTTCGGCGAGGATCTGGCCGGGTGTCGGCAGCGTCTTGGGGTCGATGCGCTTGTCGGGATTCCAGAGATCGGAGCGGACGATGGCGCGGGCGCACTGGAAGTAGATTTCGTCGACCGTCATCACCATGACGCTGCGCGGCGCCTTGCCGTCGACCTTGAAGGAAGCGAGCAGTTCGGGATCGATGGAAACATAGGCCCGGCCATTGGCGCGGACCGCATTGCCGGAGCCGGGGATCAGGAACATCAGCGACACCCTGGGATCGCGCACGATGTTGCGCAAGGAATCGACCCGATTGTTGCCGCGGCGATCCGGCAGCATCAGCGTCTTCGGGTCATAAATGCGGACGAAGCCGGAGAGATCGCCGCGCGGCGAGCAGTCGATCCCCTCGGGTCCGATGGTGGCGAGCGCGGCGAACGGGGCCTTTTCGATGAAGACGCGATAGAGCGGGGTGACGTGGTCGGCGACTTTCACGGTCGAGGCGTCATTGGTGACGTCGTAGATGGCCTCCAGCTGCTCGACCGTTTCGATCACCGACATTCCAGTCTCCTTGTTGTGCCGGCTATTCGTGCCAGCCTTGATTCCTGATCACGCGCAGAAGCTGGCGGCCATGATACTCCGCGCTGCCCGCGTTGAGAATGGTGACATCGGCCTGCGCCGATGCGTCGTCGACGCTGCGCGTCAGCCGTTCCGCGATATTGCCGTCACTGTGCCGGGCGCGGGCGGCAAGCCGCTGCGCCAGCACATCCGGCGGCGCGGTGATCGCGACCACCACGACGTTTGCATAGGTCTGACGTAGCGCGCCGATCACCGTGCGCGAAACATTGGCCACGACGGCGCGTCCGGCACGAATATCGTCGTTGAGGTCGCGCGGCAGCGCGTAGGAATGCCCATGCGCCTCCCAATGCACGGCGAAATCCCGATGCTCGCGCGCGCGACGGAATTCGTCAGGGCTCACCGCAATATTGTCTTCGTCGGCCGAGGATTCGCGCGTCACGACACGGCGCGGGAAAACGATGTCCTTATCCTCAATGCACGCCGCCCGCGCCAGCCGCAGCAGCGTGTCCTTGCCGGCACCGCTGGGACCGACCACGAGCACGAGCCGCCCGGGCCCGATCGCGGCCGTCTGCGCTCCCGCCACGGTGACGGTCTCGCTCATGCGACGCGGCTCCCTTCGCGCCAGACACTGCGGACCGCGGGAACGTGGCCCGCAACATGGACGCGGATCAGATCGGCACGCTTGCCGACGGAAATCTCACCGCGGTCGGACAGGCCGACCGCCTCGGCGGGCGCTTTCGTCACGGTGCGGATCGCCGCCGCAAGACTGATGGCGGGCACATGCTCCGGCAAATGCAATGCAGCCATCAAAAGGCTCGAGGGGATGTAATCCGACGACAGGATGTCGAGCAGGCCTTCGCGGGCGAGATCGACCGCGGCGATGTTGCCGGAATGCGAACCGCCGCGCACGACGTTCGGCGCGCCCATCAGGATGTCGATGCCGGCCTCGTGCAGGCCGCGCGCGGCCTCCAGCGTGGTCGGGAATTCCGCGACCGAAACCCCATCGCGCACGGCGTCCACGACGTTCTCCTCGGTGGTATCGTCGTGGCTCGCCAGCGGGATCTTGTACTTGTGCGCCAGTGCCACGATCTCGCGCATGTTGGTCGCGGCATAGGCCTTCTGATATTCGAAGCGCTTCGCGAACAGCTGGTCGAGCTCGGCGTCGGTCTTGCCACCGCCCTTGCCGCGATAATAGTCGCGCAGCTTGCCTTCGTCGCGGAACTGGCGCTGGCCGGGGGTGTGGTCCATCAGCGACATCAGCCGCACGTCGGGACGGTCGATCAGCTCCATGGCCTCCTCGACCACGCTCGGCATCGGGATTTCGCAGCGCAGATGCAGGAAGTGATCGGCACGCAGCAAATTGGCATCGCGTGCGGTGGTGATCGCGGCGGCGAGTGTGCCGGCGCGTCCGTCGACTTCCTCGGCGCCATCCTCGCGCCAGACCCGGAGCGAGTCGAACACCGTGGTAATGCCCGATGTCGCGAGCTGGCCGTCATAGGAGACGACGGCTGCGACCGGATTCCAGAACACTTTTGGCCGCGGCACGTAATGCGCCTCGAGGTGATCGGTGTGGAGCTCGATCAAGCCGGGCATGATCAGATCGCCGCCGGCATCCTCTGCCCCCGCGGGCGCCCTGCCCTCGCCGATTTCGGCGATGCGTCCATCGGCGAGAGCAAGCCAGCCCTGCCCGATCACCCGCTCCGCCAGCACGATCCTGGCGTTGGCGATCACGATGTCCTTCTTGGCGTTCATGTCCATTTCCTTCAGGCCGCGGCGGCGAAGCTGGTGACGTCGACGATGCGGTCGGCAATCTGATGACGGATTTCGTCGTCATGGACAATGGCGACCATGGCGACGCCCTGGCGTTTCTTTTCGGCGACCAGCTCGACCACGACGGCGCGGTTGGCGGCGTCCAGCGAGGCGGTGGGCTCGTCCAGCAGCAGGATCGGCAGATCCGAGATGAAGCCGCGGGCGATGTTGACGCGCTGCTGCTCGCCGCCGGAGAAGGTCGCGGGCGGAAGCTGCCAGAGCCGCTCGGGGATATTGAGTCGGTGCAGCAATTCACCGGCACGGACTTGCGCCTCCGCGCGCGCCAGGCCGTTGACGATCAGCGGCTCGGCGACCACGTCGACGGTCGCGACGCGCGGCACAGCGCGCAGGAACTGGCTGACATAGCCAATGGTCGCGCGGCGGATGTTGAGGACCTGCCGCGGCTCGGCAGTGGCAAGATCGACCAGCGCGCCGCGATGGCGGATGCCGATGCGGCCCGAGTCGCAGCGGTAGTTACCGAAGATCATCTTCAGGATCGACGATTTTCCGGCGCCTGATGGCCCCGACAGCACGACGCATTCGCCAGGATTGACGTGGAAGGTCACGCCGCTGACGACTGGCAATTCGATGCCGCCCTGCAGGTGCATCGTAAAGGTCTTGTTGGCGTTGGCGACGTCAATCATGGCGGTCATTGAAAAACTCTTCCTGGAAGGCTCATGGCGGCAGGATCGAGGAGACGAGGAGTTGGGTGTAGGGCTCGCGGGGATCGTCGAGCACCTGGTCGGTGAGGCCGGTCTCGATGACGCGGCCGCCCTTCATCACCATCACGCGGTGCGACAGCAGGCGCGCGACCGCGAGATCATGAGTGACGATGATGACCGCGAGGTGCAGCTCGGCGACAAGGCTGCGCACGAGGTCGAGCAGGCGGGCCTGCACGGAAACATCGAGGCCGCCGGTCGGCTCGTCCATGAACACCAGCCGCGGCTCGGTGACCAGGTTGCGGGCGATCTGGAGACGCTGGCGCATGCCCCCGGAATAGGTGCGCGGCGCATCGTCGATGCGTGCGATGTCGATCTCGACGCGGGTCAGCCAGTCCGACGCGCTATCGCGGATGCGGCCGTAGTGATTCCACCCCACCGCCATCAGCCGCTCGCCGACATTGGCGCCGGCCGAGACCGCCATGCGCAGCCCCTGCGCGGGGTCCTGGTGGACGAAGCCCCAATCGGTGCGGAACAGAAACCGCCGCTCGGCCTCGCCCAGCATGGCGAGATCGCGCGTGACGCCGTCGCGCATCCGGTAGGACACCTGGCCGCCGCTGGCCGCGAGCTGACCCGACAGGAGCTGGAGCAGCGTCGACTTGCCCGAGCCGGATTCGCCGACAATCGCCAGCACTTCGCCGGGATAGAGCGCAAAGGATACATCGCGGCAGGCAGCGATCCGTCCGTAGGACTTGCTGAGGGATTTTGCGACCAGCAGCGGCTCGTCATTCTCGATCATGTCTTGATCAGCCATTCGATGCCTCCCGCGCCTTCTCCTTGTACGGCGCGGCGCTGAGGCTGCCGTGATGGCCGGCGGCCTGACGGCCCTCGCAATAATCGGTGTCGGAGCAGACGAACATGCGCCCGCCCTTGTCGTCGGTGACGATCTCGTCGAGATAGGAGTTTTCCGCGGCACACAGCGCGCAGGGCGCGTTGAAGCGATAGGGCTCGAAGGGATGGTCTTCGAAGTCGAGCGACACGACTTGCGTATAGGGCGGGATCGCATAGATGCGCTTTTCGCGGCCGGCGCCGAACAATTGCAGCGCCGGGCAATTGTCCATCTTTGGATTGTCGAATTTCGGCGTCGGCGACGGGTCCATCACGTAGCGCGCATTGACCTTCACCGGATAGGCGTAAGCCGTCGCGATGTGGCCGAAGCGGGCGATGTCCTCGTAGAGCTTCACATGCATCAGGCCGTATTCGGCGAGCGCGTGCATGCGCCGCGTCTCGGTCTCGCGCGGCTCAAGGAAGCGCAGCGGCTCCGGGATCGGCACCTGATAGACCAGTACCTGGTTCGCGTGCAGCGCCGTCTCGGGGATGCGGTGGCGGGTCTGGATCACCGTTGCATCTTCCGTCGCAGTGGTTGTGGCAACGCCCGCGGTCTTGGCAAAGAACTTTCGGATCGAGATCGCGTTCGTGGTGTCGTCCGAACCCTGGTCGATCACCTTGAGCACGTCCTGCGGACCAAGAAGCGCGGCCGTCACCTGCACGCCGCCGGTGCCCCAGCCATAGGGCATCGGCATTTCGCGGCTGGCGAACGGCACCTGATAGCCGGGGATCGCGATCGCCTTGAGGATCGCCCGGCGGATCATCCGTTTGGTCTGTTCGTCGAGATAGGCGAAATTATAGGTAGGCGCGTTCATTCCGCGGCCTCCTTCATGGCGTCAGGCGCATTGGCCTCCGCAAACGCTTCAGAAAACTCTTGGCGCAGCTTGCGCAACAGGCCGAGCTCGGACTGGAAGTCGACATAATGCGGCAGCTTCAAATGCTCGACGAAGCCGGTCGCCTGGACGTTGTCCGAATGCGACATCACGAATTCTTCATCTTGCGCGGGTGCGAGTGCCTCCTCGCCGAGCTCGCGCGCGCGCAACGCGCGGTCGACCAGCGCCATTGACATGGTCTTGCGCTCGCTCTGGCCGAAGGCGAGGCCATAGCCGCGGGTGAAGCACGGCGCTTCGGTCGCGGAGCCCTTGAATTGATTGACCATCTGGCACTCGGTGAGTTCGATCGAGCCGAGCGGCACGGCGAAGCCGACGTCTTCCGCCGAAAACTCGACCTCGACCTCACCGAAGCGAATCTCGCCGGCGAAGGGATGGTTGCGGCCATAGCCGCGCTGGGTGGAATAGCCCATCGCCAGCAAGAACCCTTCGTCGCCACGCGCGAGATTTTGCAGGCGCAGGTCGCGGTCCGCCGGGAAATTCAGCGGCTCGCGGGTGAGGTCGCCGACGTTGGCGCCCTCTTCGGCCTGCGGCGAGGGCTCGATCAGGCCGTCGCGGCCGAGAATATCCGTCACGCGCGGCGTGGGCACCGTGGATGCTTCGGCCGTCGCCGGCGCCTCCGGCACAAAACCTTCGGCGAGCGAGGGATCGAGCAGGCGGTGGGTATAGTCGAAGGTCGGGCCGAGAATCTGGCCGCCGGGAATGTCCTTGAAGGTCGAGGACACCCGCCGCTGCACCCGCATCGCGCCGGTCTCGACCGGCTCGCTGGCGCCGAAGCGCGGCAGCGTGGCGCGGAAGGCGCGGACCAGGAAGATCGCCTCGATCAGATCGCCGCGCGCCTGCTTGATCGCGAGCGCCGCGAGCTCGCGGTCATAGAGCGAGCCTTCGCTCATGACGCGGTCCACGGCGAGGCCAAGCTGCTCCGAAATCTGGTCGAGGGAAATTTCCGGCACGCTTTGATCGCCGCGCCGCGCACTGGCGAGCAGGCGATGGGCGTTCTCGATGGCGCGTTCGCCGCCTTTGACTGCGACATACATGGTTAGCTTCCCTTGCTCACGACGCGCGTGGTGCGCGGGATCGCAACCACGGCCTCATCGGCGACCAGCACCACATCGATGCCGCGCGGAAACAGCGCCTCGTTAATACGAAGTCGCTCGAACAGGTCGAACGGCTTGATCGACGCCTGGAGCGTCGCGACGCCGTCGATGCCGGGACCGCGCAGCTCGAAGCTGCGCCCCGAATGCAGGCTCTCGACCTGAAGGATCAGCGTGGTCGACCGGTCCGGGTATTCGCTCGTACCCAGCGCGAAGCGCTCCAGCGAAGGCAGCGCCCCGCCGTCGCTGATCAACGCGAAGCTGGCGATGGAGGAATCCTGCACCACCGGCGCGCCGGTGTGGAACTTCAGCCATTTCACGACGTCGGAACTCTCGGCCATGCGCGCGTCGAGCCAGAGCGGCGTGTCGTGATCGAACAGCGTCAGCGCGATCGCGGCCGTGCCGCGCATCATCACATGAGGCGCGCCTGATGTCGGCACGATGCGCTGGACCGATCCCGGCCGCGCCATCGCGTCCATGACCGAGCGAAAGGTCGATTGCGCCGACAACACCTTGTCGACGAACCCCGGCGGCAGTTCCGCAATCGTGGTCATGATCTCACCCCTCACCGCGCACCATGGTGTAGAAATCAACTTTCGTCGCGGCGGTCTCGGCCGCAGCCTGTTTACGCCTGACCATCAGCTGCTCGCGCAACGGCGCGATGATGTCCCGCTCCACCGCGCCACTGAAATCGCTGGACTGCACCAGCGCATCGCACAGCGCAATCAGCCGCGCCTTCTCACCGTCGCGACCGAGCGTGTAACCGAAACCGACCTCGCCGCTCGCAAGCCGCACCGCAGCCCGCGACACCGTCGCTTCGCCGAGATTGAATGGCGCACCGTCGCCGCCGACCCGGCCGCGCAGCATGACGAGGCCGTTTTCCGGCGCGCGCAGATCCTGATGCGCCGGCAAAGCGAGAGCGCGGAGGCGAGCGGCGATCTCGCCCGCCTCCGCGTGCGCCAGCACGGCCATTGCGGCCTTGCGCTGGGCTTGCTGATTGTTGTTCTGGGTCACCACATCCACCGAACTTTTCTGCAGAACTTGCCGAATCCAAGTTGTCTATGATACTAGACAACTTGATACCGGAGCGCCATGACTGTTTCGTGACAAAGGCGTGATTTCTGGAGTAGCTTCCCGGCCACATGAGCATGCAGGACACAGCCTCCTCCGGCGTCGCGTTGTGGCGCCTCGTTGCCGATGGCATCGAGCGCGGCATCGCCGACGGCCGCTTTGCGGCCGGCGACAAGCTGCCGGGCGAGGTGGAGATCGCCGAAACCTATCGCGTGAACCGCCACACCGTGCGACGCGCGCTGGCCGCGCTTGCCGAGCGCGGCATCGTGCGGGCCGAACGCGGCAGCGGAACCTATGTCGAGGCGCAGAAGCTCGCTTATCCGCTGCGCTCGCGGACCCGTTTCTCGGAGATCGTCGGCGCGGACGGCCGCGAACCGCATGGCCGGTTGATCGAGGCGTCGGATGATGTCGCGACCCGCGAACTCGCGCGCGAACTTGGATTGAAGGCCGGCGCACCACTGGTGCGGATCGAGGCGATGCGCCTCGCCGACCGCACGCCGATCTGCGTCTCCACGACGTGGCTGTCAGCGCAGCTATTCCCGGGTGCGGGCGACGTCTTTGCTGCCACCCGCTCGATGACGAAACTGCTCGAGCATTACGGCGTCCGCGACTATCGCCGGGGCGCGACCCGGATCACCGCCGGCATCGTCGACGCAACCGACGCCGCCCGGCTCGATCTGGCGCTGGGACGACCGATCCTGGTGGTCGATGCCACCGACCACGATCTCGACGGCAAGCCGCTGGTGACCAAGCATTCGCGCTTTGCCGCGGAGCGAGTGGAATTTCTGGTGGAGAACGGGTGAAGAATCGTAGGGTGGGCAAAGGCGCGCTTGCGCCGTGCCCACCATCTATCCAACGTCGCGATTGAAGTGGTGGGCACGCTTCGCTTTGCCCACCCTACGAAATCGGTGATCAGGCCACCGCCCTTCGCCCAATAATCGCAAACCGCAATTTTCCCGAGACGAAATCGATCGCGGCGACCGCGACCAGGATCATCAGGATCAGGAACGACACCTTCTGCCATTCCAGTACGCGGATCTGCTCGGCGAGCTGGAGGCCGATGCCGCCGGCGCCGACGATGCCGATGATGGTGGCCGAGCGCGTATTCGACTCGATGAAATAGAGCACCTGCCCGGCAATCACGGGCAGGACCTGCGGCAGCAGGCCGAAGCGGATCTCGTGCAGCGCGCTGCCGCCGGAGGCGCGGATGCCCTCGACCTGCTTCTGGTCGGCGCCCTCAATCGCTTCCGAGAACAGTTTTCCAAACGCGCCGAAATCGGACACGGCAATGGCGAGCACGCCGGCAAACGGGCCGAGCCCGACCACGTTGATCCACACCAGCGCCCAGATCAGCGTGTCGACGCCGCGGATCGAATCCAGGAAACGTCGAATCGCGAAGCGCAAAATGCTCGACGGCACGACGTTACGCGCGGCAAGAAGACTGACCGGCAGCGCGAACAGTGCGGCCAGCGTCGTGCCGAGCAGCGCGATCGACAGCGTCTCGCCCAGCGCCTTCAGATAGATCGGCAGCGACGAGCCGGGATCCGGCGGAATCATCATCAGGCTGATCCAGCCGAGCTGGCTGAGCCCGGCGACGAAGCGCGAGGGCGAGAAGTCGAGATCGACGAGGCCATAAATCAGGATCGCGAGCGCCGCGACGATCATCGCCGGCATCGCGAGCCGCGCCGAGGCCGGCCGGTCGAACACGTCAGGATAGCGCGCGCGAAGCGCCGCGGTGTCGATCTCCTGCGGTCCCGTCACGTCCGCGCCTCCTTGCCGAACAGGCGGCCGCGCAGCCAGCCGGTGCTGATGTCGATGATGAAGACCGTGACGATGATGGTGAGCAGGATCGCGCTGACGTCGGAGTAGTAGAACTTGCGGATGGCGACGACGAGCTCCTGGCCGATGCCACCGGCACCGACAAAGCCCATCACGGAGGCCTCGCGGACGTTGATCTCGAAACGCAGCAGCGCGTAGCTGGCATAGCCTGCCGTGACCTGCGGCAGGATGGCGAAGCGCATACAGGAGAGCCAGCTTGCGCCGGTCGAGCGAACGCCTTCGACCGGCTTCATGTCGGCGTTCTCGACGATCTCCGAGAACAGCTTGCCGAGCGCGCCGGTGGAGTGAATCGCAATTGCGAGCACACCCGCCATCGGACCGAGACCGAAGGCGATCACGAAGATCAGCGCAAACACGATGCCGGGCACCGTGCGGGCGAATTCGAGCAGGCGCCGCACCGTGAAACGCAGCCAGGGCGCGGGCGAGGTGTTTTCAGCAGCGAAGAAGTTGAGGCAAAATGCAAAAACCGCGCCGATCAACGTGCCGACATAGGAGATCAGCACGGTCTCGCCCAGCATCTTCAGCCATTTGCGCCAGCCCCACAGCCACTCGCCGACATCGGTCCAGACCCGCTGTCCGTTGTCGAGTGTAAGGATGCGGTCGAAATAGCTGATGAAGTTGCCGTAATGGGTGAACAGCGTGCGCAGATTCACTTCGGCGCCGAACGCGGCCAGACACAGTGCAGCGGCGAAGATCACGGCTCCAAACAGGAGTCGGAGCCGCCTGCGCGCGACCGCCTGGCGATAGGCGGCGTTGAGCACGGCGAGCTGCTGCTCGGGAAGGATCGAAACCGCGACGGTCATCTGATCAGGACAGGTGGTCGATCAAAGAGAAAGAGCCGGGTCCATCGACCCGGCTCCAGTGGCATCGTCCGAAACTCAGGACGCCTTCTTCTTACGCAGCGCATCGACGAACTTGATCAGCTCGATCGTGCCATCCCAATCCTTGGTGGTCGCGGGATGAAAACCCTTCTTCTGGCCGTCCTGGAGGCGGTCGAAGGCAGCCTTGTCCTTGGCCGGCGCGTCGAAGAACGCCTTCGCGATCGCGGCCTTGGCCTCTTCCGGCAGATCGGAATTGTAGGCATAGGGACCGTTGATGATCGGCGCCGATTTGTGGATGATGCGGAAATCGTCCTTCTTCATCGCCGAACCGTCGGCATTCTTCAGCATGCCCTTGGTCAGCATCTGCGCCAGCGTCGAATCGTCATCGCTGGTCCACTGGTTGGCGGCAACGTCGACAGTGCCCTGCGCCAGCGCCAGGATCGCGTTCTCATGGCTGCCGGTGAAGACGACCTTGCTGAAATAGGTGTCGGCATCCGCGATGCCCATCTTGTCGAGCTCGAAGCGCGGCACGTTGTTGCCGGAGGTCGAGTTCGGGTCGACCAGGCCGAGGTTCTTGCCTTTGAGCTGGTCGATGCTCTTGTAGGGGCTGCTCGTCTTGACGAAGAACACCGAGTAATAGCCGGTCGAGCCGTCGGAATTGATGTCGTTGGCGAAGGCGTCGGTCTTGACGCCGGTCAGGCGGGCGCGGGCGAACGAGGCAGAGCCGTAGCTCGCGATGTGGATGTTGCCGGCGCGCTGGCCTTCGATCACGGCAGCGTAGTCGTTGGCGATGCGCAGCGTGACTTTCACGCCCAGTTCCTTGGAGAGATAGCTCATGAACGGCGCCCAGCGCTCGGTGACGCCCGAGGCGTTTTCCGCCGGAATGACCGCGAAGGTCAGCTCGGGATATTTGGCCTTCCAGTCTTCGGCGGACGCGGAAGTCGTGAACGCGAGCGCGGCGGCGCCGGCAAGAATCAATCTGCGAGTAATCATGATAGCCTCTTCATTGGTTGAGGTCGGTTGACGCAAAACTGGTGAGTCCTGAAGCGGCGCAGCTCAGGCGGCGGCCGCCGTTCCAAGCGCCGGAATGCCCTGTCGCACCGGTGCAGGCGTGCCGCCCATGACATCGGCGGCTTCGAGATCGTAGAGCTCGCGCGCAACGTGCTCGGTCAACTCGGCCGGCGCGCCGTCGAACACCACGCGACCCTGCGCCATGCCGATCAGCCGGTCGCAATAGCTGCGCGCCAGATCGAGCGAATGCAGGTTGCAGAGCACGGTGATGCCGAAATGCTTGTTGATGCGCAGCAGCGCATCCATCACGATCTTGGTGTTGCGCGGGTCGAGCGAGGCGATAGGCTCGTCGGCGAGAATGATGTCGGGCTGCTGCACCAGGGCGCGGGCGATCGCCACGCGCTGCTGCTGGCCGCCGGAGAGCTGATCGGCGCGCTGGGCTGCGAGCGGGGCGATATCGAACTGTTCGAGCGCGGACATCGCCAGCGCCTTGTCCTGCTCGGGCCAGGTCTGCGACAGCGAGCGCCAGGCTGGCATCGTCGCGAGCCGTCCCATCAGGACGTTGGTGAGAACATCGAGCCGGCCGACCAGGTTGAACTGCTGAAAGATCATCGCCGAGCGCGCTCGCCACTGCCGCAGCTCCTTGCCGCGCAGCGCCGTGACGTCGAGGCCGTCGAACAGGATGCGGCCCTGTGAAGGGGTCGCGAGACGGTTGATGGTCCGGAGCAGGGTCGACTTGCCGGCGCCGGACCGTCCGATCACGCCGACGAAGCCGCCGGGAGAAACTTGAAACGAAGCGTCGTCCACCGCGGCTTTCACGCCGAAGCGACACGTCAGACCTTCAACCACCAGCATGCAGGGCTCCAGAGTAGCTGGGACCCACCGCTAACGCCGGCGCTTGACACTTGTGTGACACGGACGTTGCGGTGCGGCGATCCTACACACCTCATCCCCTGTTCATCCCTTGTCACCGCGTCGTCATGACATTGTCATCAAGCCGCTCGAAGAGAAACGCCCGCCCTCTCGTTCGGATGCAACATGGCCGCCAAAGCGCTTTCGGTCCAGCCGACCATCGATCCCTCGGCGAAGCTGCACGACACCAGGCTTGGGGCCTACACCGAGGTCGGCGCGCGCACGATGCTGCACGAAGTGACGATGGGCGAGTACTCCTATGTCGTGAACGACGCCCAGATCACCTACACCACCATCGGAAAATTCTGCTCGATCGCGGCGATGACACGGATCAATCCGGGCAATCACCCGATGAACCGCGCCACGCAGGCGCACTTCACCTATCGGTCGAGCGCCTATTTCGAAGGCGAGAGCGACGACACGGAATTCTTCGACTGGCGGCGCCAGCATCACGTCCATATCGGTCACGACGTCTGGATCGGTCACGGCGCGATCGTGCTGCCGGGTCGCAACATCGGCACCGGCGCGGTGATCGCGGCCGGCGCCATCGTCACCAAGGACGTGCCGGCCTACACCATCGTTGCCGGCAATCCGGCGCGCATCGTTCGCCGGCGGTTCTCGGAAGAGGTTGCGGGGCGGCTTGCGAGGCTCGCCTGGTGGGACTGGGATCACGACAAGTTGCGTGAAGCCCTGCCCGATTTCCGCAAGCTCGGGATTGAGGATTTCCTCACGGCATACGAAGCACGGGCACCTTCCTCTGCCAGCAAACGAAGCGCGGTCGCGTGACAGACATATTCCTCGAGGGCGGCCGGGCCCTGATCGGCTCCGAATTCGTCGAAACGTCGCTTCTCGTGTCCGGAACGGACATCGCGCAGGTCGATGGCTCTCGCAGCCGCGTACGACTTGCGATCGACGCGCGCGACCTGCTGGTGCTGCCTGGCATCGTCGATCTGCACGGCGATGCCTTCGAGCGACAGATGATGCCGCGTGCCGGGGTCGACTTCCCGATCGATGTGGCGCTCGCCGACAGCGATCGCCAGGCGATCAGCAACGGCATCACCACGGTGTTTCACGCCACGACCTGTTCGTGGGAGCCGGGCCTGCGCAGCGCCGACAATGCGCGCGGCCTGATGGAGGCGATCGAACGGCAGCGCCCGCAGTTTGCCGCCGACACCCGCTTTCACCTGCGCCACGAGACCTACAATCTCGACGCCGAGGCCGAGATCTCGCAGTGGCTCAGCGAGGGCCGCGTCGACCTGTTCGCCTTCAACGACCACATGGACGGCACGGTTGGGGACATGGCCAAGCCCCGCAAGCGCAACCGCATGGTGGAGCGCACCGGCCTCTCGGGTGAAGATTTCGACCGGCTGGTCGGACACATAATGTCCCGCGCCGCGGATGTGCCGGCTTCCGTGTCGCGACTCGCCGCGGCGGCGCGCGCCGCCGACGTGCGGATGCTCTCGCATGACGATGCGACGCCGGCGATGCGCCAGAGCTTTCGCGCGATGGGCGTGGCGATCGCGGAGTTTCCGATCAACGAGGAGACGGCGCGGGCGGCAGCAAGCCACGGTGATGCCATCGTCTACGGCGCGCCAAACGTCGTGCGCGGCGGTAGCCACACCGGCTGGACCAAGGCATCCGACATGATCGCCAAAGGGCTCTGCTCGGTGCTGGCCTCGGACTACTACTATCCCGCGCAGCTGCTCGCTGCGTTCCGGCTCGCCGCCGATGGCGTGCTGCCGTTGACCGAGGCCTGGAATCTGGTCTCCGCCGCGCCTGCGCGCGCGACCGGCCTTGCCGATCGCGGCGTACTCGCTGAAGGACGGCGCGCGGACATTCTGCTGGTCGACGACCGCGTGCCGCTGCGGCCGCGGCTGATCGCCGTGATATCAGGCGGCAAGCTCGTACATCTCACCGACGCGACGCGGTTGCTTGGCATGGCAGCTGCCCCGCGCGAAGCTGTCGTCGCGGCATAAACCCGCTATGCTCGAACGATGACAAGTTTCCCCCGCTACGCGATCTACCATGCCGCCAGTGCCGACAGCGCCGTCTCGCGCTTCGGCGCCGAACTGCTCGGCTATGATGCGCATACCGGCCGAGAGCTGCCGTTCCCGGACGAGGCGCTGCGCACGGCTCCGGACTGGCGTGATGTCACCGCCGATCCCCGCAAATACGGCTTTCACGCCACGCTGAAGGCGCCGATGGCGCTGGCGTCCGACAGGCGCGAGGTCGAGCTTGTTGCGGCCTGCGCGACATTCGCCGGCGGGGCACGCGCAATTCCGGTGATCCGCCCGGTCGTCGATTCCATCAGCGGCTTCATCGCCGTCATTCCGGCGGAGCCGGTCGGCGAACTCCAGCAGCTCGCCGCCGATTGCGCGCGCGACTTCGATTCCTTCCGCGCGCCGCTGAGCGCGGAAGACCGCGCGCGGCGCAAGCCGGAGAAGCTGAGCGAACGGCAACGCGACTATCTCGACCGCTGGGGCTATCCTTACGTGATGGAGGAATTCCGCTTCCACATGACGCTGACGGGCCGGCTCGACGCGGAGCGGCGCGGGCCGATTCTGGACATGCTGCGGGGAAGGTTTGCTGCGCTCGGTCTCAAGACGCTTGCGATCGATCGCGTCGCGCTGTTCAAGCAGGATGACGCCAAAGCTCGCTTCCGCATCATCGGCGAGTGGGCCTTGACGCAGTAAGCGTCAGTGCCAGCTCGCGAGATTGCCGAGCGCCACAACGCCAACCAGAATGAGGCTGGTCGCCCAGATTACATCCAGATTGAACCAGCTTCGCGAGACGAATCTCAATCCCAGATGGCGGTAGACCAGCCATGCCAGGCATCCGCCGGCGCTGACCATGGCGGCAACGTGCACCAAAGACACCAGCACCGCCATCCCGAGACTCGCCTTCATCAGCGCGCCGGCGGCCTCATGGCCGGCATCGAGTTCGAAGGCCTGGCAGAGCCCGAGATAGATCGGCACGAGCATCAAGGCGGCGCCATGAGCGATGGCAACGGCAAATGACCAGAGCGCCAATTGCGTCGGCGGAATTCGTGCCAGCGCGCGCGGATGGCGCCGCTCGACCAGCCGATAGACGCCGAAGCCGATGACGAGAAGGCTCGCGCCGAGCTGGATCGAACGCTGCCACTCGGCCAGCACGAGAAGGAACGCGAATGGCAGCAGCACGAGAAGCGTTGCCAGGAGATGCCCGGCCGCCAGAGCCCACAAAGCACGAAAGAGCGCGCGCGGGCTCTTGTCCATGAGCCCGGCCGAAACGGCGAGCGGCCAGCCCATTCCCGGATTGACCCCGTGATAGAGACCGCTCGCAACAAGAGCGAGCCACAGCCAGCCGAGGCTCGCGTGTGCCCAATCTAGGCCGACGGGTAGCAAAAGGAGTCCGTCGAACAATCACCGCCCTCCAGCCTGATCTGGTGCGCACGATATCCGTCGGGGAAGCTCACGAAGTAGTTCTTGTCGAGCTCAAGGCCGCCATTGCGACCGACATTGGCCATGACTTCCACACCCGGAACGCCATCGGGATAGAACTGGTCATCCCAGGTGGAATAGAGCGAATTGGTCCAGTACACCCGCCTGCCGTCGCGGCTGATCTCGACCATCTGCGGGCCGGCCGCAAATGCCTTGCCGTTCGGATGACGGGTGCGGCGCGCGATGCCGCCGATGTGAACCGAGCCCGCAAGCTTCGGCTTTCGCGGATCACTCACGTCGTACTGGCGCATCTCACCCGTGCCCCAGCACGAGACGTAGAGAAAACGATCATCCATCGACAGGTCGATGTCGGTCACCAGCGGCGGCACGGCGCCAAAGCCCTGAAGCAGCGGCGGGAGCTTCTCCTTTGGCGCAGGCTCGGACGGGATCGTCGCCGTCTTCTCCGCATGGAATTTTCCGCCTTCGCGCCACCAAGTCCAGATCGAGGCTTCGAGATTCGTGGTGTCGACCACAACGCCTACGAAGCCGTATTCGCGAACCGGATCGTGCGCCGGCCGTACCTCCAGCGCCATCTGATGATTGGCGCCGAGGTCGATGGTCTGCACGTTGCGACGGGCGCGAAGATCCCAAAAGTGGAGACGATGGCCATATTTGTTCGCCAGCAGATCTTCCGCGACGATTCCGTTCTCGAACTGCGGCGGCAACGCCCATTCACTCGTCACCATGTAGTCGCGCGGCAGGTTCCACCAGAAATCATAGTGCAGCGTCTGCGGACCGCGGTCGATCTCCCATCGTCCAAGGACCTCGAACGTCTCGCAATCCATGATGAAGACGCCTGGAGGCCCGTTGGTGCCGTCCTTGCCGCCGCCGCCGAGCGTGCTCACATAGACGCCGTCCGGCCCGCAATGGATGGTATGCGGCCGCGAATAGCCGGTCTTTTTGAAAACTTCCTCGGGCTCGATGATTTTGTGGATTTTGGCTTTGGTCGGATCGGGCTTGGTATCGATGATGTAGATCCGCGACGAGCGCAGCCCGGGAATGATGAGATAGCGCCGCTCGATGAAGGCATGCCCAGTGAGCGGCGACAAGGCGGAGGAGCAGGCATTCCAGCCGAAGTGATGAAACTCATCGCCCTTGTTGGGCATCGTCACGGTGTGGACGATCTGGCTGTAGGTCGGCGATCCCGGCTTGACGTCGATGACCGCGAGAGCATCCGGTTTTGAGAAATCCGGACTGAGCAGCAACGTGTAGGCAAAGTTCTCCGCAGGAGCTTCCATCGCAAGCTTGGGCGATGCGTGAAAGGTGGGATCCGGCCTCATCGTCATGGCACTGCCTCCCTGTCTCGTTGGTTCGCACCAACCTGGTTCGGAATAGCGGCATAATGAAGAGTTGTTGCGCGATGTCTTGATATGCTCCGCGGGCCTGGTTGGCGAGCGAACAATATGTCATCGCCGGGCTGCGCGAAACCGCCCGAACCGCGTTAATTCGACGCTTTCAGCCGGCGGGATCAGGCCAGGGCGCGCACCTCACAGCGCGCCTCACACTCAGTGTCGTCCCGGCCTAGTGCGCAATCGCGCACGGGAGGCGGAACACATAACCTTCGGGCGCGCTTGTCCAGGACGCCGGCAGAGGCTACTTCCCCCACCGCAGCGCCAGCGCATCCCGTTCTTTCGCGAGCTCCAGCAGCCCGGCCCGCGTCGCCGGGTGCAGCGGCTGGAGCGGATGCCGCACCGTGTCCGACTTGATCACGCCGCCGGCCTGCATCATCGCCTTGCAGGCGATCAGGCCGCATTGGCGGTTTTCGTAGTTGATCAGCGGCAGCCAGCGTTCGTAGGCGGCTTTGGCCTCTTCACGCTTGCCGGCGAAGTAGGGATCGACAATCTGGCGGATGCCGTCGGGATAGCCGCCGCCGGTCATCGCGCCGGTGGCGCCTGCATCGAGATCGGCGAGCAGCGTGATCGCTTCCTCGCCGTCCCAGGGACCTTCGATATCGCTGCCGCCCGCCTCGATCAGGCTACGCAGCTTTGCAGCCGCGCCCGGCACCTCGATCTTGAAATAGCGGATGTTGGAGAAGTCGCGCGCCAGCCGCGCGAGCAGCTCGACCGACAGCGGGGTGCCGGCGACGGGCGCATCCTGGATCATGATCGGAATCTTGATCGCGCCCGACAGCACCTTGAAGAACTCGACCACGCCTTTCTCGGGCACGCGGAAGGTTGCGCCGTGATAGGGCGGCATGACCATCACCATGGCGGCACCGGCCGCCTCGGCCTGCTGGCTCCGCGCGGCGCAGACGGCCGAGCTGAAATGCGTGGTGGTGACGATCACGGGAACCCGGCCCGCGACATGCTCCAGCACTGCATGCATCACGGTCTCGCGCTCGGCGTCCGTGAGCACGAACTGCTCGGAAAAATTGGCGAGAATGCACAGACCGTTCGAGCCTGCGTCGATCATGAAATCGATGCAGCGGCGCTGTCCCTCGAGGTCGAGCTCGCCGCGCTCGTCGAAGATGGTGGGCGCGACCGGGAACACGCCGCGATAGGGGCGCTGGGCCTTGTGTTGAGGCGTGACCGGCATCGAACTCTCCATCCCTGATATCTCTTACATCTGCCGCGACGCTCGCGCAGCGTCACAGATGTACCCGCCGCGCGCATCGGCGGCAATGCCGATCGCGCGACGTAGGGACGGAAGATTGTCGAAGCTATGCGGTCCTCACCGCGCCCAAAAAGCCCTCGACCGCGACGCGGAGACGATCGGCATCGGCGGACATTTTCGTCACGGACACCGACAGGACCGAACCGGCATTGCCTGTCTCCTGGTTGAGCCTGGCGACGCTGCCGATGGTGTCGGTGACCTCGCGGGTTCCCTGCGCGGCCTGCTGGAAGTTGCGGGAGATCTCGGTGGTGGCCGCGCGCTGCTGTTCGACGGCGGCGGCGATCGCCGTCATCTTCTCGTCGATGCCGCTGATCGCGCCGCCGATCGCGCGGATGGCAGTGACCGCCTGGCCCGTCGCGCCCTGGATCTCCGCGACCTGGCGGGAGATCTCTTCCGTCGCCGTCGCCGTCTGCGAGGCGAGGCTCTTGACCTCGCCGGCAACCACGGCGAAGCCGCGGCCGGCCTCGCCCGCGCGCGCGGCTTCGATGGTGGCGTTCAACGCCAGGAGATTGGTCTGCCCTGCGATGGCGTTGATCATCTTCACGACCTCGCCGATGCGGCCAGCGGTCTGATCGAGGATCTCGACCGTCGCATTGGTCTGCGCTGCCTGCGACACGGCCTCGCGGGCCTCGCGGGCGCTGGCCTGCACCTGCGCGGAGATCTCGCCGACGGACGCCGAGAGTTCTTCGGTCGCAGCCGCGATGGTCTCGAGATTGTTGGTGGCCTGTTCGGCGGAGGACGAGACCGCCGCGGTCTGGCTGCTCGATTCCGTAACCAGCGAGCGCACGTCGGTCGCGGTGGCATCGAGTTCCTTCGTCGAGGCCGCAACGCTGTGAATGACGGCTTGCACGGTGTCGTCGAAACTGCGGCAAGCCGCATCGACGGTGCCGGAGCGGGCGAGCTGGAGCGCCTGCTGCGCTTCGCGCTCCCGGCCCAGGCGTTCCGCGGTCGCCGCGCTCTCGCGCAGGCTTTCGAGTGCGGCCGCCATGGTGCCGAACTCGTCGGGATACCTGGATTGCGGGACGGGCGTTGCGTAGTCGCGGGCGCTGATCTTGGCGATGGCGTCCACAATGGCGCGCACCGGGCGCATGAGGCGGTTGCGGACCACGTACACGCCGGCCAGGGTCACGGCCAGCGCGAGCAGGAACGCGAGCGACTGTACGACGAGATTGGTGAGCGCCTTGGCCTGCACCGTTTCCGCCCGGACGATCGACTGGTCGAGCGCCTTGTTCGCCACCGCGACGATGGACGCGAAGGGTGACTGACACAGCGTATTCCATTCCGCGGCGGGCATCGCGGGCTTGCCGCTGCCGTCAAAATTTTTCGTGAGGTCGCCGATCTGCTTGAGGGCACCGTCGGTCGTGGCCTTTGCGTCCGTCGCTGCCGTCACCAGCTCTGCCGCCACGTCCGGCGCAGCCAGCAACTCGGCCATGCCCGCCCAGCCGGAGGCGATCGTGCCATCCCATTGCGCCATTGACCGCTTCTGAGCGTCATCGAGCGGCTTGCTGGCGTTGACGTTGGAGCGAAGGGACGAACAATGGATTCCATAACGATCGCGCACCTGCCAGGCGAAGCGCCGAACCTGGATCATGCGGGCGATGAAGGGGTCGTTCATCCAGGCACGGTTCGAGACCGCGGTGGAGGCGAGATTGGCCGTGTCGATCACCTTGGTGACGGCATCATACCAGGAGTTGGTGCGCTCGATCTTGCGCTCCGCGCGCGGGCGCTTGGCTTCATCGTAGAACAGCTGGAATTGCGGCGAGGCGGCGCTCCAGCCCTGCTTCAATGTGCCAGCGAGTTCGTCGCGGCGGGCGAAATCGACGGTGGCGAGCGCAGCGCCAATCGCGTCGTAACCTCCCTGCTCAGCCTTTTCCACCTCGCCAAGTTTTGCCCGCGGGTCGTCCTCGCCGAGGATTGCGCTCTGCGCATCGCCGCGATTGTGGCGCAGCGCCAGCACGCCCTGGAAGATCGCCTTGTCGGCGGCGGCGAGCCGCGCGGTCTCCAGGCTGTCGCTATAGCGGCCGAACGCCCCAACCATCTGGATCGCCGTAGAGGCCAGCGCACCCGCGGCCAGCAGGGCCATCAAGGTCAGGAGAAGCGAACTTACCGATTTCTTAAATATTGCCATGGTGTCGGGGGCCTGAGGTCGGGGGCCTATTCTTCGGGCACCACCTTGCCCCGCGACATGCCAATGTTCCGTTAAGGTTTTAATCGAATGGGCGTGAGTTTCCGGCCCAAGGAGCCCCGGCCCCGGCCATCACGCAACCTTGGTGAAATCCGGCGGGCGGCGTTCCGCGAACGCCGTGAAGGCCTCGCGCGCCTCGGCGGTGCGCAGGCGCAGTCCGAACTGCTCGCCTTCGGCATTCATCTGCGCGACCAGCGCCTCGCCATTGCGCATCAGCTTTTTGGTGACGGTGAGCGCGCCGGCCGGCTGACGGGCAAGACGCTGCGCCAGCGCGAGCGCCTCGGCATCGAGCTTGTCGAGCGGCACGACGCGGTTGGCGAGCCCCCATTCCAGCGCGGATTTGGCCGGCACCGTCTCGCCCAGCGCGAACATCTCGTAGGCCCGCGCGTAGCCGATGCGCGCCGGCATCAGCAGGCTGGAGGCGGCCTCCGGCACCAGCGCAAGGCTGACGAAGGGAGTCGACAATTGCGCGTTGTCGGCGAGTACGACGAGGTCGCAATGCAGCAGCATCGTGGCGCCGACGCCGACGGCGCGGCCCTGCACCGCGGCAACCAAGGGCCGGGTGCAGCGCGCCAGCGACTGGATGAAGCGCACCACGTTGCGGCTTCCTTCCGACTTGCCCGCTGCGACTGCGGCGAATTCGCCGACGTCGTTGCCGGCAGTGAACATGTCGCCTTCGCCGCGGATCAGGATCACGCGGGCCAACGCATCGGACTCGGCGGATTCGATGGCATCGGCAAGCTTGCCGTACATCGCATCCGTCAGTGCGTTCTTCTTGTCGGGGCGCGCCAGCGTGAGCGTAAGAATACCGCCGTCGTTCTCGATCCGGACGTGCTCGGTCATGGGTCTCTCCTCTATTCCTCTGGATCTCTCAAAGGCTCTGTTGGAAGTTCTCTTGGAAACTTGTCCTGAATGCTGGTCAGCCAGCGCGCGATGGTATCGATCTCCGCACTGGTGAATCCGTCCGTCAAGGCAGCGTTGACCTGTGCCGCGTTGGCCTTTGCCTGTGCGAGCGCTGCACGGCCCTTCGGCGTCAGCCAGACGCGCCAGGCGCGCCCGTCCTCGCGATCGGCCCGCCGCTCGATCAATCTTGCAGCCGCCGTGCGATCGACGAGGCCGGAGATGCCGGCCGGCCCCAGATCGAGCGCCGTGCCCGCCTCGCCCATGAGCACGCCGTCCCGCTTGCCGAGGATGAACAGGAGTCCTGCCTGCGCCGGCGTGACCTCGCTCGAAGGCTGCGCGGCCATCCAGCGCTGCAAGCGCCGCTGCGCAACGCTCAACAGGTAGATCAGCCGATGATGCCCCGCGCCGGCTTCTTTATTTCGCATGCGAAATAGATAATCGAAGGGGCTGGGAAAGTCAAAGGACAGCGATGAGGTCGATGTGCCGCGGCAGGCGTCGAGGAATACGCTTGACGGCCACTTCCATTTATGTTCCCTATTCGTTCTATTCAATCATAGATTGTCCCGGAGACCTTTCGTGATGAACAGTATGCGTGGCGAGAGCCAGCCGACCCAGCTCGTAATTCATAATGACGATGATACGCCGGACCAATTCGTGATGGATCTGCTTCGGCAGGTCTTCGGCAAATCAGACCGTGAAGCGACCGCGCTGATCACCCAGATCGAGCAGAAGGAAAAGGCGGTTTGCGGACCTTACCCTCAATCCGTCGCCGAAGCCCTTTTCAAATCTGCGCAACAATCCATCGGCTTGGCCGGCCATCGACTGCAGGTCACGCTTGAGGCGGTCAAAACTCCTTGCGAACTCTGCGGGAAGCCTGAGGGACAGATGGACGTGCGTATCGGCGACCGCACGATCTGGCTGTGCAGCGACTGCATGCGTGCGGCGGATGAGCCCTCGAACGAACAAGAGGAAGATTTCGACTTTGCTTGCGACGTTCTCGATTGGCACCTTGCCAGCACCGCGCGCAGCAAACTCGTGACCACGATCCGCCAATTTCCCGGCCACATGCGCGTCGATCTCCAGGCCGCAGTCGACCGGCTCTTCGGCAAGGCCATCCGGCTGGTGGGATTGAACGAGGAGCAGCGCTACGAAACGCTGTCGATTCCACGGCTGCTCAAGGAGGGCCGCTATGCGATCGCGATCGCCCCGCTGCAATATTCCGACGTCGACGTAGGCGAGAAGAGCCCGGTCAAGTGTCTGGATAACGGACTATGGCTGTGTGAGCAGGATCATCTCCGCTATGCGGTTTTGCTCTGCGCACACCGCGAATACAGTCGCGAGCCCGGAATTCGGATCGAGATCCTGGTGCCTTCAGGTTCCGCAGGCGCGGCTCTGGTCCAGCAATGCTTCAGTGAATTGGAAGAAGCCGTACAGGCTGCGCGGACCTATCGCGGCAAGATCCTGTCGCTCGATGCGGACTCCGACTATCGCGGTCGCTCGCGCGGCATCACGGTGCATCGCTTGCCGCAGGTGTCGCGCGACGAGGTGATCCTGCCGGAGCAGACCCTGCGGCTGCTCGATCGCAACGTTCTGACCTTCGTCAACACCCGAGACCAATTGCGCCGGTTGGGCCAATCGACCCGCAAAGGCATCTTGCTGTACGGCCCGCCGGGCACCGGCAAGACCCACACGATCCGCTATCTCGCAACGCATTTGCCCGGGCATACGACGCTGATCATCACGGCCGAACAGATCGGTCTGCTCGGCGCCTATATGAGCCTGGCACGGCTGCTCCAGCCGTCGATGGTGGTGATCGAGGATGTCGATCTCATCGCCCGTGACCGCGATGACATGGGGCCGTGTGAGGAATCCATGCTGAACAAGCTGCTCAACGAGATGGACGGGCTGAAGGAAGATGCCGACATCCTGTTCGTCCTGACCACCAACCGGCCGGAGGACCTCGAAGGTGCTCTCGCGGGTCGCCCCGGCCGCATCGACCAAGCCATCGAAGTGCCGCTACCCAACGAGACCGGCCGCGGCAAGCTGGTCCGGCTCTACGGCAAGGGACTGCCGCTCGACGAGGCGGTCATCGCAGAGGCTGCCCGGCGTAGCGACGGCACGAGTTGCGCCTTCATCAAGGAGCTGATGCGGCGGCTGGCGCAAGGAAGCATTGCGCGGGACGGCGGCAACACCGTGGTCTCCGCCGATATCAACGAAGCCCTCGACGACATGCTGTTCTCCGGCGGCCGGCTTAACGCGCAGCTGCTCGGCGGCGCGCAGGCAATGGCCACCGGGTGACGCTTCCTCCGACGTGGCGCGCCTGTTACGGCGCGCAGGTGAAGCTCGACGCCTCCGTCACCGGACCGCTCTTGTAGTGCGGCCAGGCCGGCCAGCGGCACAGCGGCAGCGCGCGAAGCGTCGCAAACGACGGCGCCTCGACCTTCTGCTCGGCGACTTCGAGGTTGCCGGGCGCCGTGCCCTTTTCGACCCAGTCGACCAGCGCGCTCAGCATGTCGACATTGGCCGGCGCGCCGGAGCCGACATGGTCGACCCCGGGCGCGGTGTAGAGCCGCGCGAATTCAGCCGTCTCGGCCTTGCCGAGCATGCGTTCGACGTTCTCGAAATAACGGATGCCGGCATAGGGGCTCTGCGCATAGTCCGCCATGTGCTCGAGCATGATCAGCCGGCCGCCGCGAGCGCGGAAGCGGCGGAGATCGGGGTCGGTGGAATCCATCAGGCTGGAGACCTCGAGCAGCCGCGCCTTGTGCTGTTCGGGCTTATACGTCGTCACGTCGAGCTTGGGATCGCGCGCGAACACATATTGGATGCCGCCGGCACCGTAGATCCAGGCGATGCCGTTGTTGGGCGCGGGCGGCTGCGCCGGGGGCGCCGTGCCGAGCCACCACGCGACCCAGCCGCCGGTCGGGCCAACCGCCGGCGTGTCCTCGCCCGACACGCCCCAGCCCGGATAGTCGTCGAGGCCATTGGCAAGCGCGAACGGGAATTTGTAGGTCGCATGCAGGGTCTCGATCGCCTTGATTTGTGCGTCGGTGAGGCACTGATCGCCGGTCTTGCCGCTGGCGCAACGCAGCGTCTCCGCCTTGAACGCTGCCTTGCAGGATACAGGATCCTGCACCAGCGCGTCATCGGAGCCATCGGCCTTGTCGCAAGCCGCGCGCACGGCATCGCCGACGAGCTTCACCTGCGCCGGATTGATCCAGCCATCCCCCATGGTCACGAGCCCGGAACGCGTGCCGGCATGCTGAAGGCCGACCCAGTTGATGACGGGCACGCGGGCAAAGATGCCGTCGAAATCATCAGGGTAGCGTTGCGCCATGGTGAGGCCTTCGCGGCCGCCTTCGGACGACCCCATGAAGTACATTTTCTCCGGCGTCTTGCCGTAAGCGCGCTGCATCAGCGCGACGGCGGCGTCGCGCACCTTCTTGTAGGCGCGATGGGCGAAATTCTCGAAGGCTTCGTCGTTGAGCGCGAACAGCTGCGGCGGTTCGCCCGGCTTGGACTCATGACCGGAATCGGTGCCGTAGGTGACGAAGCCGCGCGCGAGCGGCGACGGCTTGTCGAAGGGATAGGCCGGCGGCAGCGTCAGGCCCGTGATCAGCACGCCGTTGAATCCGCCGCCGCCATATTGCAGCGAGCGGCCGTTCCATTCGACGGGCAGATTGACCTGAAATTTGATCGGCGGCGCCTTGGGATCGCTGGGATCGATATGGCCGAGCAGCTTGCAGAAGCCGGGATTGGCGGGCGTGACGCGCTGCGACGGCGTCGGGCCGCGTTCGGCGACGGCAAGCTGCGACGGCGCCAGCAACGTCGCCGAATCGATCTTCACGGCGTCGATGCCGCCGACGAGGCCCTTGCAGACGGTGTCCGCATCCTCGGCCAGCGTCGCCGCTGAAGCCGAATTCGCGCCGAGCACGCCCGCTGCGCCCACCAGCAATGCGCACAGTGTCACATGGATTTGCGCCATCGTTTCCCCCTGAGTTTCTGTTCGTTCTGCCGGCAGGCCGCATTCAAGGCGCCCTGCGGCCGGTCGTCAATGCAGTGCTAGTGCTCAAACACCAGCCGCGCGCCGACGGTGCCCTCGAGGCTGCGGATCTGCTGCAGCAGCGCGCCTGAATCCTGGCCGCCGAGGTCGGCATCGAGCACGACGTAACCGAGGTCGCCCGAGGTCTCCAGATACTGCGCGGCGATGTTGATGTCGCGCTGGAGGAAGACCTCGTTGAGCCGGCGCAGCATGCCGGGCACGTTGCGATGGACGTGGCTGAAGCGCGCGCCGGAGGGACGCAGATGCAACTGCACCTCCGGAAAATTCACCGCCCCCGTGGTCGAGCCGGTGATGAAAAAGTCAACCAGCTTGCGCGCCACCTCGCCGCCGATGCGCTCCTGCGCCTCCTCGGTCGAGCCGCCGATATGCGGCGTGAGGATGACATTGCCGAGGCCCTGCACCGGGCTCTTGAAGCGGTCCGAATTCGAGGACGGCTCGACCGGAAACACGTCGATGGCGGCACCCGCGATATGGCCGTCGCGCAGAGCCTCCGCCAGCGCGTCGAGATCGACGACGGTGCCGCGGCTGTTGTTGATCAGGAGGGAGCCGGGCTTCATCGCCCGCAGCTCCTTCTCACCGATCATCCCAGCGGTCTCCGGCGTCTCCGGCACGTGCAGGCTGACGACGTCGCTCTGCGCCAGCAGCTCTTCCAGCTTTTCGACCGGCTCAGTGTTGCCGTGGCGGAGCTTGTCGGTGCGGTCGAAATAGATCACGCGCATGCCGATCGCCTCCGCCAGCGTCGAGAGCTGCGAGCCGATATTGCCGTAGCCGATGATGCCAAGGGTGCGGCCGCGCACTTCGCGGCTGCCGGTCGCCGACTTGTCCCAGCCGCCCTCATGGGCCGACACCGAGCGCGGGAAGATGCGCCGCAGCAGCATCACGATCTCGCCGATCACGAGCTCGGCGACGCTCCGCGTGTTCGAGAACGGCGCGTTGAACACCGGAATGCCGCGCTTGCGCGCCGCCAGCAGATCGACCTGGTTGGTGCCAACGCTGAAGCAGCCGACGGCGAGAATCTGGTCGGCTGCTTCCAGCACCTCATCGGTGATCTGGGTGCGCGAGCGAATGCCGAGCAGCGACACGCCCTTGAGCGCCCGCCGCAAATCCTCGCCGTCCAGCGCCTTGGTCAGGCGCTCGACATTGGTGAAACCCGCCGTTCTGAACAGGTCCACGGCGCTGTCGTTGACGCCTTCGAGCAGCAGCGCCTTCGCGCTCCGCTCAGGGCTTTGGCCTGGGGCTGGCATGAAATCTCCGTGGTCACAGCTTTGCCGCAGCTCATAGACCGCGGGGGATGCGCAGCACAATAGGGGTCGGATACGGGGAGAAGATGGCGGGGCAGTCGTCAGATCACGTAAAACCCGTGCGTTCCGTCCAGACGCAACTGATCGACCAGGCCGTATTCCCAGTCGAGATAGGCCTGCATCGCGCGCTCGTCGACGCCGGTGCCTTCATAGGGGCGGCGGTAACGGTGGGCGGGGTCGGGCTTGGGCAGGACGTGCGGCGGACCGATTTCGAGGGCGCCGTCATAGCCACCTTCCTGCACATAGACCTCCCAGCCCATCTGCGCGAGCCAGGATGCCGTCATGTCGGCGCGGACGCCCCTGTCGTCGGTCAGCACGATGCGCGCGCCGCGCACTGGTGCTGCCATATCGGTCTCCTGGACCAGCTGGCCGCCGGGATAATGGCGGAAGCCCGGGAGATGGGCTGCATATTCCTCGGCGTTACGCACGTCGAAGCGATAGAGCGTGCGATCGGCCTGCGCGACAAGCGCAGCCATCTCGCTCGCGCCGATATGGCGAACGCCGGCGCGATAGGCGACGTCGCGCGCATTGGCCGGGCCGCCCTCGAACGGTCCGATTGCGCCACGCCGGTCGGCACCATGGTCGAGCGTATGCCGCGCCAACGTCCAGCCGATGGTGCCGTTGCGCAGTGCCCGGACTTTGTTCGGCACGCCGGCATTGATCAGCGATTGGGTGCCGATGATCGAGCGGGTGCGGCCGGCGCAATTGACGATGATGGTGGTCTCGGCATCGGGTGCCGCCTGCCCTGCCCGCAGCACCAGCTCCGCGCCGGGCACGCTGACCGAGCCCGGGATGTTCATGGTGGCATATTCGTCGAAGCGGCGAACGTCGATGATGGCGATGTTGGCCTTGTCCGCGATGAGTTTTGCCACCTCGTCGGCACTGGACGACGGCGTGTGCCTGCGCGATTCGACCAGCTCGCCAAAGGCTTTTGAGTAGGAGTTGACGTCCTCGAATATTTGATAGCCGGCGTCGCGCCAGGCCTTCAGCCCGCCATCGAGCGCGCGGACGTTGGTATAGCCGAGCGCGGCGAGCCGCTCGGCGCCGGCAGTGACGAGGCCCTCGCCGTCGTCATAGAGCACGATCGGCACATTTTTGCGCGGCAGCCTGACCTCGGCTTCGATCTCGATCCGATCGGCGGCCAAATTGGCGGCGAACAATGGATGTCCCGTCGCGAAACCAGCCTCGTGCCTGAGATCGAGCAGCGCGATCTCCTCGCGAAGCAGCAGCGCGCGGCGAATGTCGGCGGGGGTGACGGTGGTGAGCTTCATGGGGTAGGCAACCTTGGGAGACTTGAACGGGACTGGTTCTTGAATGATTGCCGGCCGGTTGGCCAGCCCGATCCGGGGCATGGCCCCGCCCGGCGGCGCGCCCGCCCTGGCCCCTCGCTGAAAAATCGTTTCGTATGCCGCGCTTGGGGGCTAGAGTTTCCAAATCGTCTGGGGGGCGCAATATGAAAATGTTGAAATTCCTGGTGATATTTCTGGCGCTTCCGGGCGTCGCCATGGCCGCGCTCACCAATGCCGAACGCAAATCGCAATTCGAGCGGGCAATGGCCTCGATCATGGCCGCAGCGACGCCGGCCGTACACCCAACGCTTCGCGACACGCTGATCAAGGACTATCTCGCCTGCAAACCCAACAAGGGACAGGCCGTGGAGCTCATCCGCGCAAGCTATTTTCGCTCCTGCGAGCATGAAGACCCGTCTGTCACCGGCGACCGCTCGCTCGAAGCGTGTCAGCTCCGCTACGGCAAGCCATGCGCCCTGCTGGCCGTCAACGAGGAAATCGTCGCCGAAGGCGAGCTCGCGTCGAGAGACATGCCGCGGCTGCACTATGCAGGCAAGTACGACTTGTGGCAGATTCCGATCATCCGGCGGATCACGCGACAGCGCCCTGACGTGCAGAACTACGACAAGGCCATGGAGCCCAAGGCGATCGCGATCCATCCCTGGGGCAAACTATTCATCTCGGCAGGGGATCCCAGCCTGAAAGACGCCCAGACCTCCGCGTTGGCGAAATGCAACAGCGATCCCGCGCGGAACGGCCGAGATGGCGGCTGCTTCGTCTACGCTATCAACAACGACATCGTCATTGACGAACGGCGCATGCAGGCGAAGTGACATGAGGGCGGCAGGTCAGCCGGGCGACCCCAAGCCGTGTCGAAGCAGTTCGTCCGTTCACTCGCCCGGCACGAGCCGGCCGAGCCGCGGCTGCACAGGGCGCCGCAGCCTGCGGCGCGACAGATAGAGCAGGACGCCGGTGAGCGCGAACAGCGGCATCAGCGCCGCGGCGACCATGAACGCGAGCTTGCCGGGCCAACCCAGAATCGCACCGCGGTGGATGTCGAGCACATTCGCGATGATCTTCTCGCCGAACGTCTTGTCGGCGTAGCGTTCCGCAGAGACCAACTGACCGGTCACGGCGTCGATGCGGAGTTCGTCGCGGGTAGTATCGAGGGTGGAGTCTTTCCCCCAGGAGCGGATCCGTATCACCGTGCCCGGACCGGCGGGCAGCGTCAGTAACGCCTTGGAGAAGCGGCTGCCCTCTTCGTGCAGGAAGGCGGCCCACGCGCGATCAAAGCCGATCGGCTGCGCCGTCTCGCCGGCGCCGGTGGCACGCGACGCCTTGGTGGGCATCTTGGGCTGCATCTTAGCGGCGGCGACTTGCGGCCGCGACAGCAACCAGACGACGCCATCCTTGTACCAGTCGAACGAGTACCAGAGCCCGGTGAGCGTCATCACCAGATAGACCGGCAGGACCCAGGTGCCGATCACCGCATGCAGCGACCGATGCAGCCCGCGCCCGCTGAGCCGGACATTGGGCTTCAGCCACATCTTGACGCTGCCTGCACGCCGCGGCCAGCGCAGCACGAGGCCCGAGATGAGCATCACGATCAAGCCGAGCGCGGCCACGCCCGTGATCTGACGCCCCCAGCCCTTGGCGTCGCCGGGAATCAACAGCCAGCGATGCAGCTTGCGCACGGTCGCGAAAAACTCTTCGCCGCGCGGTGCGCCCAACACGCGCGCGTCATAGGGATCGACATAGAGCGAGGACGGCCGCGCGCCTCGTTCGTCGCGGGCGAAGCGCACATGCACCGCGGCGGACGGATCACTTGCTAGCGTCACGGCGGAGACCTTGCCGACATCCTGCGCCGCAGTCAGGCGCGCAACCAGTTCGTCCGGCATCAGCGCCGCTGCCTGGCGCGGCGCGACCTGCATGATGCCGCGGTTCAGATAGTCGCCGATCTCGTCCTCGAAACTCATGATCGCACCGGTCAGCGCGATCACAGCGAGTAGCAGCGCGAGCGCGAGGCCCGCGATGGAATGGACCTGAAGCAGAACGGCCTTGATCGCGCGCCAGCACTCATGCATCGGCGCCGGCCCTTCTGGTCTGCACGACCGGGAAATCGGCTTCCTCGCGCCACACCGTCATCGCTAGAACTTCACCGTCGCCGACAGGGATATCCTGCGCGCGTCGCCGATCGCGACGTTCAGAGCGTTTCCGGTGGTGGACGTATAGTAGACCTTGTCGAACAGGTTCTTGACGTTGAATTGATAGGTCACCGGCAGATTGTCGATCTTGGTGTCGTAAGTCGCAAAGATGTCCGCGACGGTATAGGCCGGCAGGAAGAACGTGTTGAGGGAGTCGCCCGGTCGGTCACCGACATAGTGCGCGCCGCCGCCGAGCCGCAGACGTCCGGGCAGCGCATCGCCGAAATCGTAGACGAGATAGAGCGAAGCCGTGTTCATGGCGGCGTTCAGGAGCTTGGCGTTACCGACAGCGGGATCATTGATCAGCCGGGCATCGGTATACCCATAACTTCCGATCAGGCTCCATTGATCAGTCAGTTTGCCGGTCACGTCCAGTTCGACGCCGCGCGACTTGGCCGCGCCGGAGGCGCGCGCCGCCGACTTGCCTCCGCCGATGTCATCCAGCACCAGGACATTCTTCTTCTGGATGTCGTAGACGGCCAGGGTGCCCGACAGCCGCTTGTTGACATCGAACTTCAGACCGGTCTCCCATTGCGTTCCTTCTTCGGGCGCGATGGTGGAGTCGACGACAAAGCCGGAGGTGAACGCTGCGATGACCGATGTCGGCTTCAACGACTGCGTATAGCTCACGTAGTAGGAGAGCTGATCGTTCAGCTTGAAGATGACGCCGCCGAGCGGCAGCACTTTGTCACCCGCCAAATTAGTGTTTGTGATGAAGTTCGGCCGGCCTTTTCCGGCGAGCTGCTCGTATTCCATCCAGCGCACGCCTCCGACCACGGACAGCCAGTGGGTCAGATGGAAGGTGTCCTGAGCGAAGAAGCCGCGGGTGCCGAGCTTGTCGGTCTGTTCGCTGTCCGTTGGCGAAACAGCCGTGCCCGGCGAGATCAGTCCGTAGACCGGGTTGTAGAAATTGAAGCTCGCCGTCGCCTGACGGATCAAATCGTGGCGATCGATCGTGCGATACAGCGCCTCGCCACCGAACAGGATCTCGTTGCGGAAGCCGCCCACCCAGACGTCACCCTGTAAATAGGAGGTGCCGTAACTGGCGTTGCTCAGCGAGTTCTGGGTGCCGTCATTGCTGCGGGTCTCCACACCGCTCTTGGCGTTGACGCCGGTGATGCGAAGCTGATTGGCGCTATATGTTTCGGTGTTGTAGCTATAGGCCGCCGTGACCTTCCAATTGTCGTCGAGCTTCTGCTCGACCGAGGCCTGCACCAGGTCGGAGGTGCCCCACATGTTGTTGAAGGGCTCGTCGAGCCGGCGCGTCTTCGGGATCGCCAGCGGAGCGCCGTTGACGAACGCGGCGCCGCGGTCGAACGGAGTGATGAATTCGCGGTGCTCATAGGTGAGCTGGACCGTCGTGGTGTCGCCGTACCAGGCGAGCGACGGGTTGACCAGCATTTCCCTGTGGCGGCCGAAATTGCGCCAATAGTCCTCGCTGACGCCGTAGCCGATGAAACGATAGGCGAGACCGCCGTCGCCGATCGGACCGGTGATGTCGAGCGTGCCGTCAGCGCCGCTGCGGTTGTTCGCGAAGGTCGAGCCGAGCAGCGTGACCGAGCCGTGCTGATAGAGCTCCGGACGCTTGCTGATGGTGTTGACGATGCCGCCGGGATCCATGATGCCGTAAAGCAGCGAGGCCGGCCCCTTCAGCACCTCGACGCTGTCGACGGCTGCATTCAGGCTGCGCCCCTGCACCAGGGGCATGCCGTTGCGCATGATCGAGCCGTCGCGGTTGTCGCCGAATCCGCGACGGATCACGGCGTCCTGGGTGCCGGCGAGCGTGTTGGTCTGGGTGATGCCGGAGATATTGACGAGCGCATCGTCGATGTTGCGCGGAAGCTGGTCCTTCAACACCTGCGCAGGGACGACGTTGACGGCCTGCGAGGTGTCGAGCGGCGAGGCGCCGCTGCGCAACGTGGTTGCGCTCGGCATCGCGCGGTAGCCGAGCTTGGCGGCCTGTTGCGCGGCGGCTTCCGCGGCGGCGCGCTCCGAGAGCGTCGGCGCTGCGGGTGCTGGATTGTGATTGCGCTGGCGCGCGGCGGTTTGCGTGCGGCGCGGAGACTGGTCCGATGCACGCGCCGCTTTCGGCCGCGGAGCCCGCGCTTCCACCGTCACCGGCGGAAGTGCGGATTGGGCCTGCGCGGTCGCCGAGCTGGAGAGAAATTCGGCGAGCAGCACGGCCGCTCCAATGAGAAGACCCGCGCGGCTCTCGCCGGCAAGCGTTCGACGGCCGCTGACGCGCTGGCCGTCCAGATAGACACGCACTTTCGATTCACTTCCAAGTCAGACGCAGAAGCTGGCGCGTCTAACAGCCGCTGTTCGTGAAGAGAACCGCAAGCGAACTTGAATCGCTCTAGTGTTGAAGGGTTCTAGATTCCGATCCCGCTGTTCGGCAATCTTCGATTGATTGCGCAGCGAGCGCGACACGCAGCGCGCGAATTTGCGGCAACGTGTCGCGGTTTTGCGCGATCTCACGCGATGGCGGGAGCCGTCAGCTCGTCGAGCTTCCGCTTGAGCACGGTGCCGTCGGATAAGGCCCGGAGCGGCGGCCGCACACGCAGCCAGCTCGCATCGCCCGTCTGTGCCGCGAGGATGGCTTTCAGCGTCGTGAGGAAGGATGGCGATTTCACCACGATGTCCACGGCAGCCTGCATGCGTGCTTCGACATCCTTGCCGTCGATCATCGCCTTGACCAGCTCCGGCGCGATGTTGGCCATGCCGCAGATGGTGCCGGCGCCGCCGGCGGCGATCGCGCGGGTGATGTCAACCTCGTTGCCGACGGTGATGGCGAGCTCAGGAGCGGCGGCGCGGAACGCCTGGAACTGCTTGAAGTCGCCGCTGGAGTCTTTCAGGCCTGCAACGACCTTGCCGTGGCGCTTGCGCAAATTCGCGGCGACGCTCGTCGGGATCGCGACACCCGAGATCTGCGGGATATGATAGAGGTAGGCGCGCAGGCGATCGTCGGCGACGCCGTCGAGGATCGCCGCAAAGGCATCCTCGATGCCTTCAGGGGTGACGCTGCGGTCGAAGTAAGGCGGCAGATACAGCGCGTGACGCAGACCGAGGCCGAGCACGGCGCGCGTCAGTGCGATGCTGTCGCTGATCGCGGGGAAGCCGCCGCCGATTCCCATTCGGTCCGGCGCGACGCCGGCCTTGAGCACGGCCTCGATGGTCGCGACCCGCTCGGCGACATTGAACGAGGTACCCTCGCCGGTGGTGCCGAACAGCACGACACCGTCGACGCCCTTGCCGAAGAGTTGCTTGGCGTGGGCCGCGAGCTTGGCGGAGTCCACGCTGCCGTCGGCGGCAAGCGGCGTCGCCGACGCCACCCAGAACCCGCGAATTGCCTCCGTCATCACACCATCCGTTGCTGTGGCTTCGGACCACGCCTCTGATCTCGGACGATCGAACCAGGGGCTTGGCAAGCCTTGTTTTTGCTTTACTTTCCGCCTTGTACCTTACATACAACAAAGGCGCAAATCCTTTCCATTGTCATGGCGCGCATGACACGCAGCCAGATTCCGAGGTCTCGCATGGACATGGTGACCCCCGTCGAGCGGCCCGCCCAGTTGCTTAGCGCCTTGCGCGGCAGGCTCGGCGCCGCAGCCGTGCTTGTTGGCACCGACGTGCCCGCGCGCAATTGCAACGACTGGAGCGCGAGCCTGCCGCAAACGCCGCTCGCGGTAATCCGCCCGGTCGACGCGCAAGGCGTTGCGGATGCGATCGCGACTTGCCGGCAGGCACATCTGCCGTTCGTGCCGCAGGGCGGATTGACCGGGCTGTGCCGCGGCGCATCGCCTGAGGCAGGCTGGGTCGCGATCTCGCTGGAGCGCATGAGCGGCATCGAGGAGATCGATCACGCCTCGATGACGATGACGGTGAAAGCAGGCACGCCGCTTCAGACGATCCAGCAGGCGGCCGACGAAGCCGGCTTCTTCTTTCCGCTCGATCTCGGCTCGCGCGGCTCCTGCGCGATCGGCGGCAACCTCTCGACCAATGCCGGCGGCAACCGCGTGATCCGCTACGGCATGACGCGCGAGCTGGTGCTCGGGCTCGAAGTCGTGCTGCCCGACGGCACCATCATCACCAGCCTCAACAAGCTGATGAAGAACAATGCCGGCTATGACCTGAAGCATCTGTTCATCGGCTCGGAAGGCACGCTCGGCATCATCACCCGCGTGGTGCTGCGGCTGTTTCCAAAACCGCGCTCGACCATGGCCGCGCTCTGCGCGCTCGAGGACTATGCCGCGGTGATCGCGCTGCTCGGCGCCGCGCGAAGCGGGCTCGGGCCGCTGCTGTCGGCATTCGAGGTGATGTGGCCGGACTATTGGGACGTCATTACGACTCGCGCCGGCGTCAAGCCGCCGGTCGCCACAGGCCACGGCCTCTACGTGCTAGTCGAAGCGCAAGGCACCGACGAGAGCCTCGACGCACCGCGGTTCCAAAGCTGGCTCGAAGAGCTGATGGAGCGCGGGCTGCTCGCCGACGCTGCCGTGGCGCAATCGCTGGGGCAGACGCAGAGCTTCTGGCGCGTGCGCGACATCTGCGCCGAGTTCGGCCAAGTGCTGGGGCCGCACATCTCCTACGATATCGGGCTCGCCGTGGCGCGGATGGACGAGTTCGTCACGCGCTGCAAGGCCGCGCTGGCGGACGGCATCGACGGATGCGAGAGCGTCTATTACGGCCATATCGGCGACGGCAATCTGCATCTCGTCTCCTGGGTGACCGGCCTTGCCGTCGAGCAGCAGCCGAAGGAAGCGATGGACGCGATCATCTACGGTCTCGTGCGCGAGATGGGCGGCAGCGTCTCCGCCGAGCACGGTATCGGCACCTTGAAGAAGAAGTGGCTGGGTCATGCCAGGAGCGAGGCCGAGATCGCGCTGATGCGGACGCTGAAGGCCGCGCTCGATCCCGATCATCTGCTCAACCCCGGCAAGGTGATCTGAGAGAGCCGATGCGATCGCTGAAGCTCGATGCACCGAAATCGCTGTCGCGGCGGGTGATGCAGCGGCTGCGCCAAGCCATCATCGACGGCGAGTTCGCGCTCGGCGCCGCCATCTCCGAGGAGATGGTGGCCAACTCCTTCGGCGTCAGCCGCACCCCGGTGCGCGAGGCGATGGGCCAGCTGCAGGCGCAGGGCCTCGTCGTGATCCGGCCGCAGGTCGGCAGTTTTGTCTTCACGCCAAGCGCCGAAGACATCACCGCGCTCTGCACTTTCAGGATCGCGCTGGAGCCCAAGGCCGCCGAGCTCGCCTTCCACCATGATCGCGAGGGTGCGACCGCGACGATGAGCGAGGCGATCACGGCGATGGAGCCGGCGATTGCGGCCCGGGACAATATCGCCTACGGGCGCGCCGATGCCGCTTTCCACGAGGCGCTGTTCGCCCATTGCGGCAACCGCTATCTCGCCGAATCCTATCAGCTCGCATCCAGCCGCGTCGCTGCACTCCGCACCAATTTGACTTCGCCGATCGACGTGCGCACCCGCACGTCCTTCGACGAGCATCGCAAGCTGCTCGATCTGTTCGCGCGCGGCGAGTTTGCCGCCTTCGCGACGCTGATGACCACGCACGTCACCAATTCGGGCGTGGTCTACGCAAGAGCACTGCAGGTGGATTGAGCGCTGCTACCGCGCACCTTTCGTGCCGGGCCTGTCCAGAAAATCCAGCGCGGTGTTGATCTGTTCGAGCTGGTGCTCGATTTTGTCGCGGTCCTCGACCGTGGGCGCCTTCTCGAGCTGCTCAACGAGCTTCTGCTTTCGGAGCAGCAAGTTCTCTATGACTGTACTCACGGCTCCCCCATCCGCCCGAGGCGAACATCGAGGCGATACTAGACCCCTGGCGCGAGCGCGCGCCAGCCGGGCCGGCGCAAACCCTGCATCAGAATGTTCGCGAGGGCAGTTGGTTCCTGCGTGTGACCCGAGAAGGTGCACACAGCTGATGGCTGCGTTCGCGAACGGTTAACGCGGTCGCACGCCTGGGCTGCCGGCCACGGAACCGGATCTTTCACGTGCCCGTCGGTTGTATTCGCCGTCCCGGAGTCCTATGCGTATGCGCCATGGACATCCAGATCATCGCCGCCGAAAAACCCCTGATGGCGCAGGCACGCCCGCGCAAGCCGGCGCCGTTCCTCCCGATGAGCCGCGCCGAGATGGATGCGCTCGGCTGGGATGCCTGCGACATCGTGCTGGTGACGGGCGATGCCTATGTCGACCATCCCAGCTTCGGCATGGCCATCATCGGCCGCCTGCTGGAGGCGCAGGGCTTTCGGGTCGGCATCATCTCGCAGCCGGACTGGCATTCGGCCGAGCCGTTCAAGGCACTGGGCAAGCCAAAGGTGTTCTTCGGCGTCACCGGCGGCAACATGGACTCCATGGTGAACCGCTACACCGCGGACCGCCGCATACGCAGCGACGACGCCTATACCGCGGGCGGCGAAGGCGGCAAGCGGCCGGACCGCTGCACCGTCGTCTATGCGCAGCGTTGCCGCGAGGCGTTCAAGGGCGTCCCGGTCGTGCTCGGCGGCATCGAGGCCTCGCTGCGCCGGATCGCGCATTACGATTACTGGTCCGACAAGGTGCGCCGCTCGGTGCTGGCCGACGCCAAGGCGGACCTGCTGCTCTACGGCAATGCCGAGCGCGCCGTCGTCGAAGTGGCCAACCGTCTTGCCGCCGGCGAGGCGCCGCGCGAGCTCGACGACATCAGGGGCGTCGCGCTGTTCCGCCGCGTGCCTGAGGACTATGTCGAGCTGCACGCCGACGATCTCGATTCCGCGGATGAGGGCGCTTCACGGACGAAAGGCTTGACCGTGATCCGGCTGCCGGCGCTGGAGCAGGTCGAGCAGGACAAGGAAGCCTATGCGCGCGCGTCACGCGTGCTGCACCGTGAGAGCAATCCCGGCAATGCGCGGCCGCTGGTGCAGCGTCACGGCGATCGCGATCTCTGGCTCAACCCGCCGCCGATCCCGCTGACCAGCGACGAGATGGACGCGGTCTACGATCTTCCTTATGCACGCGCCCCGCATCCGTCCTACGGTGACGCGAAGATCCCGGCGTGGGACATGATCAAATTCTCGGTAACGATCATGCGCGGCTGTTTTGGCGGCTGCACCTTCTGCTCGATCACCGAGCACGAGGGCCGCATCATCCAGAACCGTTCCGAGGGCTCGATCCTGCGCGAGATCGAGAAGATCCGCGACAAGACGCCCGGCTTCACCGGCGTGATCTCGGACATCGGCGGCCCCACCGCCAACATGTACCGGATGGCGTGCAAGGACCCGAAGGTCGAGGCAGCGTGCCGGCGGCCGTCCTGCGTCTTCCCCGAGATCTGCCCGAACCTCAACACCTCGCATGACGATCTGATCCGGCTCTATCGCAAGGTGCGCGAGACCAAGGGCATCAAGAAGGTGATGGTCGCCTCCGGCGTGCGCTACGACCTCGCGGTCGAGAGCCCCGAATACATCAAGGAGCTCGTCACCCATCACGTCGGCGGTTATCTCAAGATCGCGCCTGAACATACCGAGCGCGGGCCGCTCGACAAGATGATGAAGCCCGGCATCGGCGCCTACAACCAGTTCAAGCGGATGTTCGATGCCGCGGCCGAACAGGCCGGCAAGAAATATTATCTGATCCCGTATTTCATCGCGGCGCATCCGGGCACGACCGACGAGGACATGATGAACCTCGCGCTGTGGCTGAAGAAGAACCGCTATCGCGCGGATCAGGTGCAGACCTTCCTGCCCTCGCCGATGGCGACCGCAACGGCGATGTACCACACCGGTGTCAACCCGCTGCGCGGCGTGCGGCGTGGCGGCAGCGACAAGGTCGAGGCGATCAAGGGCCTGCGCCAGCGCCGCCTGCACAAGGCGTTCCTGCGCTACCACGACCCCGACAATTGGCCGGTGCTGCGCGAGGCCCTGAAAGAAATGGGCCGCGCCGATCTGATCGGCTCCCGCCCCGACCAGCTGGTCCCCGCGCACCAGCCACCCGGCACCGGCAAGGCCGCCGGCACACGGCGGCCGGTTCGTCCCGGCGACAAGACGCAGCGGTTCACGACCAAGAATCTGCGGGTGATGAAGTAGCGGACGAGCCGGATCAGGTCCGGTTCAGCTTCGCATTGTCGCCCTCAAAACAAAATCCTCGAAAACAACCCCATGCACAGTAGCCGGCATGAACGGGATCAATGACTTAGGCGCCTGGCGAAGCATCGATCCGTCGACCAGAACACGGCGGCACAACAGCTACGGGAATTCGCCACGAACGTTCCGGATTGCGCCCATTTTGGGCGCATGATACCATTGCCTCATGCGGATCATAGCTCGTCGGACATTGCGGGAGTTCGTCGAGGCGCGGCGCGGATACAAGGACCACGGCGCACTGAAGGCAGCCCTCGATGCGTGGTTCGATGAAGTCAAAAAAGCGCGATGGTTGAGCGCAGCAGACATTAAACGCAGCTACGCGACCGCCAGCATCATCTCGGCGGACCGCGTCGTGTTTAACGTCAAGGGCAACGACTACCGGCTGGTCGTTGCAGTCGATTTCGAGAAGAGCATCGTGTGGATCAAGTGGATCGGCACGCACCGGGACTACGACAAGGTCGATGTAAGGGAGGTTCGGCATGGCGGCGACTGAGATTAGGCCAATTCGGACGAAGCAAGACTATGATGGCGCACTCAAGGAGGTGGAGCGCCTCTGGGGCGCGAAGTCCGGCACACCCGAAGGCGACCGTCTGGATGTGCTCGCGACGCTGATCGATGCATACGAGGCCGAGCATGATCCGATGGATCCACCCGATCCTATCGAGGCCATCAAGTTTCGCATGGAGCAGCAAGGGCTGACCCGGCGGGACCTGGAAGAGATCATCGGGACACGCACCCGCATCGCCGAGGTTCTGAACCGAAAGCGCGGGCTGTCGATCACGATGATCCGCCGCCTCCATGAACGTCTTGGAATTTCCGCAGACGTTCTGATCCGACCGAGCCGTAAAAAGGCGGCGTGACGACTTGCGGATTTTAAGACGCGTTCTTGCTCCGTCGGGCAAAACAGGCGCAAGATGCGATCATCGACGCATTGGCCATTGCGCGGCGTTTCAAGCCGCATCGGCTCGGAGGCGCGACTGGCGCCCCGCCCAAAATGCGCAGATCGCCAATCCCTGCACCAGCGCCGCGGCAACATAAAAGCCGGGCGTGGCGCCCGTACCGGCCGGAAGCCATTCCCGGATCAAACCAAAGACCGCCGGCGCAAATGAATAGGCGCCTTGCGACATCGCAACAATCAGCGCGACCACACGCGGCACGTCGTCCGGAGCGAATTCGAGCTGCGCAATCAGCGGCGGAAGGAACGTCCCGTTGCCGAACCCGAGGCCGAACAAGACAACACCGAGGATCAACAGCGGAATGTTCGTTCCGGCCGCGGCAATGAATGTGATCGTGCCGGCGATTTGAACGGCATAGCTGGCGCAGGCAACCAGCCGCCGGTCGATGCTTCCAGGCATGAGCCAGCCCAGCAGCGTCCGGCCGGCGATCGCCATGACGCCGATCAGTCCCACCACCGGACCAGTCCATTGCGCACCGAGCGCAGGCAGCAGCAGCGAGAAGAGATGCGCGGTCAGGCCGATCTGTGCGAACAGCCCCAGGCTCATGCCAGCCGCGAGCGTCAGGAATTTGCGGTCCCGCCAGAGCAGCGATCCCGGCAGCGGCCGTGCGCTCTTCGCCGAGACAGTCTCTTCGGCCGGGGCCGCGCCGTCCGGCATCGATCCGGTCTGCTCCGGCGTGCGCGACAGCACGGTGCTCGCAAGCAGCCACACTACCACGACCAAGATCAGGCCGATGGCTGCTGCTGCAACGGCAAACCCAAGCTTGGCAATGGCCGCAGCCCAGAGCGGCGAAAAGATGATCCCGCCGACATTTGCGCCGTTATAGGCGACCGCGAGTGCCGCGGGACGACGACGGACGAACCAGGGCGACACGATGGCGTTGACCGCGGCCACGCCCATCGTCACCCAGCCTGCACCACTCAACAGCGTCGCACCGAACAATTGCCACGGCGTCGCTGCTATCGCCCATCCAAAGACGCCGACGGCCAGCGACAGCGCCCCGGCCTTCGTCACAGCCGGAATGCCGAAGCGCCGATAGCGTCGGCAGATTGGCCGTCACGATCGATCCCGCCAGGAAGTGCACGGTGACGGCCGTCGAGACCAGGGCCAGCGGCCATCCGTGAGCTTCGCGAATGGCACTCAGGAAGATCGGCGGCCCATAGAAGCCGAACCCCAGGCCGAGAACGGCGAGACCAAACGCCGCGGCGACAACGCGCCATCCATAGAACGTTCCGCTTCGCATCGTCGTCAGCCGCCTGAGCTTTGCGACGAGATTCTGCACAGACCTGGCGGCGCGCAGTTCGCTTCCGGTCGAAGCGTGAGATCGGAAGGCTCGCGCCGAAATCGCTTGACCTGAATGAAATCATGTAACATATAAAGTTACATGAAACGAGACAGTCGATTATCGGGCGTGCTGCACGTCCTGCTGCACATGGCACAGCAGCCTGGTCCCTTCACGTCCGAGACCCTGGCAAAAGCAATGGATACCAACCCGGTGGTGATCCGGCGGATCATGGCCGGGCTTCGGGACCTTGGTTACGTCCGCTCCGAAAAAGGCCACGGCGGCGGCTGGACGTTGGCTTGCGACCTCACGAAGGTGACGCTGCGCGACGTCTACATCGCGCTCGGCAGTCCCTCGCTTCTGGCGATTGGTAACCGGACGGAGGCGCCGGGCTGCCTCGTCGAGCGGGCCGTCAATGCCGCCCTCGATCAGGCGTTTGGCGATGCGCAGGCGCTGCTGCTGTCGCGGTTTGGCGAGGTAACGCTGGCGATGCTGGGCGACGATCTGCGCAAGCGCCTCGGCTCGCGAAAGCTTCAAGGCATGAGCGCGCATGGCGCGTGATTGGCCCATTCAGCAAGGACTACATCATGGCCGACATTCAGAACGTGTTTTCCGATCCGCAAGCGGTGGCGAGATACACCGAAGGACCGCCACGGTTCGTCCCCGGCTACAATGCCATGCTGTCCATGGCGGCGATCCTACTGGCCGAGCGCGCGCGTGACGATGCACGGATTCTCGTTCTCGGAGCCGGCGGCGGCCTGGAGCTGAAGGCTTTTGCGCAAGCGCATGGAGGCTGGAGCTTCGATGGCGTCGATCCGTCCGCGGCCATGCTGGGGCTAGCGAGGCAAACCCTCGGATCGTTCGCGCCACGCGCGCGTCTTCATCAGGGCTACATCGACGACGCTCCGGAAGGCCCGTTCGACGGCGCCACCTGCCTATTGACCCTGCACTTCGTCGATGTCGAGGAGCGACGCCGTATCGCCTCGGAGATCCGCCGCCGGCTCAAGCCGCGCGCGCCTTTCGTGGTCGCGCATTTGAGCGCGCCCAATGGCGAGGAGGAACGCCCGCTCTGGCTGTCGCGGTACTCCGCGTACCTCGCCGCGTCCGGCGTCGAGCCGGACCAGGCGGCCGCCGCGCGGAACGCCGTCACCAACCATCTGGAAATCCTCGCGCCCGCGCAGGATGAAGCGATTTTGCGGCAGGCCGGATTCTCCGACCCGACGCTGTTCTATACCGGCTTCACTTTCCGCGGCTGGGTCGCCTACGCCTGAGGCGCTACAGCAACGTTGATGTAGGTATCTGGAAGAAATACTCGGAATCAGTACCACGCGACCACCGGTCCAGGCGCGAACTGGTAGTTGAAGCCGGCCCGCAGGATATGATCGTGGAAGCCGACTGTCGTTTCGTTGGCAGTGCCACTGAAGTAAGTGGCAGAGCCCAGATCGAGATAGAGGTATTCGAGTTTGGCTGACCAGTTGCGGTTGAATTTCTTTTCGATGCCGGCGCCGGCGGTCCAGCCCAGGCGGGTCCGGCTCTCCGAGACTATCGCACCGGCAATCGTCACCGGCGCTCCGACGGGCGCATTGGCACCATGAAACAATTGCGCGGTCAGCGTTGCCTGTGTTCCGAATTTAACCTCTCCGACTGCCAGGCCGCCGGTTGCATAGAGCAGCAGGCTGGGATCGGCCAAAACTCCGGCGCGACCGCGGAAGGTTGCAAACCACGGGAAATCAGTGCTGCTGGTAGTCGTGCCGGTAACCCCAACCAAACCGATCCTGACCGCCGTCAGCGCGTCAGTCGAACGGCCGCTCTCGCCGGTTGCTTGAAGATCGGCCTCGACACCCAGAACCCATCTCGGATCGATCTGCCAGCTGTAGCCGGCCTGGCCACCGCCAAGCCCGCCGTCAGCGTTCTGTCCGATGCTCACGGCCAGCGGTGTGATCGGCAGGACCGTTGCGTTGGAGCGGCCCCAGCTATAGCCGCCGTTCAACCCCGCATAAAATCCCGTCCAGTTGTAGCCGGGATCGACCATCGGCGGCGCCTTGACGTGCGGGCTTGGTACGTTGCTTCCTGGCGCCAGATCGGCAGCCGTCGCGCCCGTTGCAAGCAGCGACACCGCCATTCCAATCACGATCCGATTCATCAAAAACTCCTCAGCACGAATTCCCTGAAAGGCGCTTGGTGCACTTCACCACTGATATCTGGCGATGCCCTTGCCGGCGTAGCTACGGGCGACGCTCGAGAACTCACTCTCGAAGGTGCCGGACAGCGAGAAGCCGTTCAGCCATCTCAGCTCGGCCGCGCCCGTGAGGAGCGCGGCATCGGGCGCCTGCGCGGCGCCATTCACCACGAAACTCGCGCCTGGCAGGGTCTGGAAGGTGGCCGCGACCGCACGATCCGGATTGACATCATGCGCCCACGCCGCACGGCCGCGCAGCGTGAGAACCGCCGTCTCCAGTGCATAGGAGCGATCGGTGCGCAGACCGAGTTCGCCGCGCGCGGCGGTGACATCCCTGCCGGCATAATTCAGCGCAAAGGTGTTGGCGCCGGAGATCGCCTGCTCGCCATAGCCCGACAGGAACAGCGTCGTGAACTGCGCCGCCGCATAAGGCGTGATGCCCATCCAGGGCGTGGCATAGCGATAACCGCCTTCGAGGCGTCCCGACAGCGCGTTGGCGTCGAAGCGGGCCCGCAGATGGTCGGCGCCCGCGATCGTCACCGTGCGATCCGTCGTCACGTCCTGCCAGCCATAGGCGAGTGCGCCGGCAACGTAGGCGTTGCCCATGGTGTGGCGTGCGTAGACGCCGGCCTGGAACAGGTCGGAGCTGCCTCCGCCGAGCCCATTGGCGACGCCAAAGCTGGTGCCGCCGCCGCCGAGCGCGAAGCCGACCAGCGTGTTCGGCGATATCTGATAGTCGGCGCCCGCGGCCACGCCGGCGATGCGGCTGGTCGCGGTGTTCGAACCGATCACCGCATTGCCGTCGGTGGTCTGCGCGCCGCCATAGCCGGCCGCCCACACGCTCCAGCGCCGTGCGAACGAATCCCCGGCACCCCGCGCCTTATCGATTGCCGCGTAGGCGTCCCGACTCGGGTTCGTGCGCGTGGCGGCGCCACCCTCGGCATATCGGGAAGCCCCGTTCACCGGCGCGCCGGCATCGTTGCGGCCGCCGAAGAACGGGTCGAGCATCGCGTTGAGGAACTGGCCCATGGCATTGAAGGTGCCTTGCTGCGCACCGGTGGCGGCTTCGCCGGAGGCCTGCGTCAGCCGGTTGAGGAGATTCTGGCCGGTCGCGTTGAACAGCGTGTTGAAGCCGGTCGAAAGCGAAGCGCCCGAGAGCAGGGCATTGTCGATCCCGGCGGCGACATTCCTCTGGTTGATGTTGGCGAAGCCGGGCAGCGACGGCGACAGCAATCCGGCATCGAGCGTCAGCAGCACGTTATTGCCGGAGTAGGTGACCCGCGCGTTGCGTGCGTAGGCCAAGTTGCTCACCGCGACCGATCCGAACGTCCCGGTCGTGTTCGCCGAACTGAGGATGGTATAGGTCGTGGTCGCCGCGATCCGGCCGGTCAGGTTCACCGCGACGGTGCCGGCGAGCTGCGCGGCGCCTGCGACCACCGTGTTGCTGGCCGATATGCCAGAGACCTGGACCATGTAGGTCGCCGCCGTGGACAGCACCAGATTGCCCGCAATGGTGAGCGTGCCGATCGCGTTGGTGCCCGGCGCCAGCGTGCCGCCGCTGATGGTGGTGTCGCCGACGATGCCAATGCCGCCCAGTGTGCCGCCGGCGTTCACGGTGGTGGTGGAGCTTGCAATCGTGCCGTTCACCAACAGCGTACCGCCATCAACGGTGGTCGGCCCGGTATAGGTGTTGTTGCCGGTGAGGATGGTGGTGCCCGACAATAGGTTGACGGCGCCGTTGCCGACGATGTCAGGCGAGAACAGATAATTCGACGAGGAGTGATTGAAATTGATGGCGCCGATGCCGGCGCCGAACTGGACCGTGGCCGTCGCCAAGGTGCCGGGCGCCGCCGCAGCCGAGCCCGGCGCCGCCCCGATGTTGAGCGCGCCGGTCGAGCCCGCCTGATTGGCGATCACGAACTGGCCAGCGGCGGAAACCGCGCCACCATTCGAGATCGTCAGTGAGCCTGTTCCGGCGTTTCCGATCGTGATGTTCACAAAATTTGTCCAGGACGAACCCGCACCGTCCACGGTGACGCTGCCGTTCGAGCCGCTGCTCTGTCCGATCCCCGTGTTGAGATTGCTCAAGCTGCCGCCATGCATAACCGCAAGTGAGCCGAGCGTGTTCATGCCGACATAGAGGCTATTGACGGTCCATGACGAGCCCGTGCCGTCGATCACGGCCGATCCGCCGCTCCCGCCGGCAGTCAGGCCAAGCACAGCAGTGGCGCCCAGAGCTATGCCGCCATTGGAGAGCATCAGCGTTCCCCGGCCGGCGCCCCCGAGCACGAGCAAATTGGCGGCGAACCATTCCGATCCTGCGCCGTCGACGAGAACAGAACCGCTCGCGCCGGTCGCCGCGCCGACAATGCTGTTGCTGCTTGCGACTTGGCCGGCATTGGTGATCGCGAATGTACCGATTCCGGCCACGCCGACAGACAAGTTGGCATTTGAGGTCAGGCCGAGGCCCGACCCTGCTCCATCGACCCGAACATTGCCGGTTGAGCCGACGCCGTTGCCGATACTGATAGCGCCTGAGCTCTGCACGAAGGCACCATTTGTGATCGTCAGCGTGCCGGTGCCGGCGTTACCCACGGTCAGCGTGCCGGTGTTGGTCCAGATCGATCCCGCGCCATCCACCGAGGCCGTGCCCGAACCGCCATAGTATCCGAGGAAAACGCCGGTGCTGTTGACATGACCCCCGCCGTAAACGGTCAGCTGGCCAATACCGTCGAGCCCGGCGGTTAGCGTTCCCGTACTCAGGGTTGAGCCGACACCGTCCACCGTGACGTCGCCGTGGACGCCCGCCGCGGAGCCGATCTCGGTGATCGTCGCACTCACCGAGCCGCCCTGCAACACCTGCAATGTGCCGCTGGCGCCCGCACCGACGAGAAGGTTAGCGCCGGCAGCCCAGGTCGAGCCGGCCCCCGTGACCGTCGCCGTACCGGCGCCGAGATTGCCGATGAAGCTGTTTCCGACCGTGATGACGCTGGCGCCGTTGATAACCGTCAGGCTGCCAGTGCCGATGTCGCCGACATTGACGTCGCCAGCATTGATCCAGGTCGACCCCGCACCGGCCACCGTGACACTGCCAGAGCCGCCGCCGCCTCCGCCGATCGACGCGTTGACGTCGGTCACGGTACTGCCGCCGGATATCCCGAGGTTGCCGGCGCCAAGACGGCCGATGCTGAGATCGGCCGTATTGTTCCAGGCCGAGCCCCCGGACACGTTGACGCTGCCGATGCTGTTCTGGAGATAGCCGAGGTAGCCGAAGGCGTCGTTCAGGATGCCGCCACCGCCGATGGACAGGTTGCCCGTGCTCACGCCACCCACGAAGGTCTGCTGCGCCGCTGCCGTTCCGCCGTTGATGAATGTGAGATGCGTTGTCGTATCGATTGTGACCGTATCGGTCGCGTTCGGCACCGCCGAGGTATTCCAGTTTCCGGCGGTGAACCAGTCGGTCGAGATGGTGCCGACCCAGACCGGATTGCCGGCGCTTGCGGGGCTGATCAGCGCCAGCGACACCACCGTCAGCGCGGTCGAGCCGATCATCAATGCCATCAACGACGCCGCGCGTGAGGCAAAGCGGCTCCGCGCGGGAGCCAGTTGCGTAGCCGCGTCGCGGTTGAATGAAAGATGCGGCATGCATGACCTCGTACAAATCGAACATCGATCTCGCGCGAACCGGCCCGGCCATTTGGCGAGACTGAATCGCACTGAAACTTCGCGTGGCATCAATGAGGTATGCGGGGTTTTCTGTCTTGGAACGCAACGCCATTCGCTTCACTCCCAGCGCCCCGCGAGCGCGACAGCGGCGCTCTGATGCAGAACGGCCACGGACGAAAGCGCCTAAACGCGGCGGCTTCCTGCGCACTCTCGAATGGCACCGGTCCAATTGGACTCCAGCGCCAATCGTCGAGATTGAGGCGCTATCCTCCGGCGCCGGCCTTTCGGTTCGGCAATCTCCCGGTATGGTGTGCGATCGCAATTGAAGGGACCCATGATGGATCGTGCGGGCGCGCCGAACGTCTTCGTCAACCGTTACACGGGTCCGCCAAGCGGACGCGAATACCAACGGTGGCGCGAGGAAATGTACCGGTGCACGCTGCGGGTCGACGTCCAGCCCGGCGCCGGCGACAGCATCGATTGCAAAATGCAGATCAGCCTGTTGGGCGGCATCCTGTTGGGCACCACTGTCGGAACGTCGGCTGAATTTTCGCGCACCCCCGAAATTCTCAGGGATGGTTACGACGGCATGTGCCTCGTCATCGCCACATCCGGCCCCGTGCTCATATCGCACGAGCAGCATTCGATCGAACTGTCGGAATCGCAAATGTGTCTCGGCGACATGAGCGTGCTCTGCGGCACGCGCATGAGCAGCGATTGCGAGGTCAAGACCATACGCATCCCGCGGTCGCTGCTCCTGACGATCTGCCCCAGAGCCGAGGACCGGCTCGCGCTGGCTCTCGTCGACCAGGCTCCGATACGAGAAGCGATCGCACGCTACCATACGCTGGCCGCCAGCATTGGTCCGCACGCGGATGTGGTCGGGCAGCACCTGATGGCGCAGCACATGGTCGATCTGATTGGGCTGTTGCTGGGGACGGACGGCGATCGCACCGAACTGGCGAACAGCCGGGGACATGCCGCCGCACGGCTTGACCTCATGCGTGCCGACATCATCGCCAATCTGAGCACGGACAAGCTCACGATCTATTCGGTGGCACAGAAGGCGGGGCTCAGCCCGCGCCAGGCGCAACGGATGTTCGAACAGACCGGAACCACGTTCACCGAATTCCTGCTCGAACAGCGCCTGCTGCTGGTGCGCAGGCTGTTGCTCGATCCGCTCAACCGCTGGCGCAAGGTCAGCGATCTCGCCCACTCGTCCGGCTTCCCCGACGTGTCCTATTTCAACCGCATGTTTCGACGGCGTTTCGGCGTCACACCGTCCGACCTGCGCGGCGCCTGAGGCGCGGGCGATACCGGCGCGGTGCGATTGGACTCCAGCGCCAATCATGTAGAATGAGGCGCCAACCACGTCTCCCGGCCTTTCGCTCGGGGAATCTCCGGATATTGTGGGCAGCCGGAATCGACGGGAAGCATGATGCAAACAAGCGCGCCGAATTTTTTTGTCGACCGTTACACGGGTCCGCCCAGCGGGCGCGATTACGAGCGATGGCGCGAGGAAATGTATCGATGGACGTTCCGGATCGACGTCCAGCCCGGCGCCGGCGACAGCATCGACTGCAAATTGCAGGTCAGCCTGCTGGGCGACATCATGATGGCCGTCGCCAGCGGATCGTCTGTTGAATTCTCGCGCACGCGCGAAACCTTGAAGGACGGCTACGACGGGCTATGCCTGGTCATCGCCACGTCCGGACGCGTGCTTGTATCGCAGGAGAAGTGTTCGATCGAATTGTCGGAATCGCAAATGGGTCTGGGGGACATGGGCGTGCTCTGTGGCACGCGCATGAGCGACGATTGCGAGGCCAAGGCCATACGCATCCCGCGATCCCTGCTCCTGGCGATCTGCCCGAAGGCCGAGGATCGGCTGGGGACAGTTGTTGGCGGTCAAGGTCCCATCAGTGAAGCAATCGTTCGCTACCACGCCCTGGCCGCCAGTGTTGGCCCGCATACGGACATGGTCAGTCGGCACCTGATGTCGCAGCACATGGTCGACCTGATTGCGTTGTTGCTGGGAACCGACGCCGATCGCGCCGAACTGGCGAACGGCCGAGGACATGCCGCCGCGCGGCTCGACCTCATGCGCGCCGACGTGATCGCCAATCTCGGCCGAGCTGACCTGACGATCTATTCGGTCGCACGAAAGGCCGGTCTCAGTCCGCGTCATGCCCAGCGGACGTTCGAACAGACCGGAACAACGTTCACCGAGTTTCTGCTTGAACAGCGCCTGCTGCTGGCACGCAGGCTGCTGCTCGACCCGCTCAACCGCTGGCGCAAGATCAGCGACCTCGCCCATTCGGCCGGATTCGCCGACGTCTCCTTATTTCAACCGCGTGTTTCGACGGCGCTTCAGCGTCACACCGTCCGACATGCGCGGCGCGTGAGGCGAGGCGCGAGTCTTAGGTGATTGGGCCGACGATGGTCTCGCAAACCGTCCTGATCGTCATTAGATTGCGCCCATGAAAAAGATCGGATTTCTCTCCTTCGGGCACTGGACGCCCTCGCCGCAGTCGCAGACCCGCTCGGCCGCGGACACGCTGCTGCAATCCATCGAGCTTGCGGTTGCGGCGGAAGAGCTTGGCGCCGACGGCGCCTATTTCCGGGTGCATCATTTCGCGCGGCAGCTCGCCTCGCCCTTTCCGCTGCTCGCCGCGGTCGGCGCCAAGACCAGCAAGATCGAGATCGGCACGGCCGTGATCGACATGCGCTACGAGAATCCGCTCTACATGGCGGAGGACGCCGGCTCTGCCGATCTCATCGCCGGCGGGCGCCTCCAGCTCGGCATCAGCCGCGGCTCGCCCGAGCAGGTAATCGATGGCTGGCGCTATTTCGGCTACCAGCCGGCCGACGGCGAGAGCGACGCCGACATGGGCCGGCGTCATGCCGAGGTCTTTCTCGACATCTTGCGCGGCGAAGGTTTTGCAAAGCCCAACCCGCAGCCGATGTTCCCAAATCCGCCGGGCCTGTTGCGGCTCGAGCCGCATGCGGAAGGCCTGCGCGAACGGATCTGGTGGGGTGCCGGCTCGAACGCGACCGCGGTGTGGGCCGCCAAGCACGGCATGAATCTGCAGAGCTCGACCCTGAAGAACGACGAGACCGGCGAAGCCTTCCATGTGCAGCAGGCCGCGCAGATCCGCACCTATCGCGCAGCCTGGAAAGAGGCCGGCCACGCCCGCGAGCCCCGCGTCTCCGTCAGCCGCAGCATCTTCGCGCTGATCGACGATCGCGACCGCGCCTATTTCGGCGGCGAGCGCGGGAGCGAGGACCAGGTCGGCTTCATCGACCCGCGCACCCGCGCGATCTTCGGCCGCTCCTATGCGGCCGAGCCCGACGCGCTGATCGAGCAGCTCCGAGCGGACGAGGCGATCGCCGAGGCCGACACGTTGCTGCTGACCATCCCGAACCAGCTCGGCGTCGACTATTGCGCGCACGCCATCGAGGCGATCCTCACGCACGTGGCGCCGGCGCTTGGGTGGCGCTGAGGCGAACGGTCGATTTGGCGAAGCGCGCTCTCAAAGCAAGGCGGCGCTGACAGCCTGTCCGTAGATCATTGCGGCCACGAGAGAGAGCAGCAAGCCCGCGCCCGAAAAGATCACGAGGACTTTCAGAGTTTCGACGTCGACGTCGGTTCTCGTCGCGCGGGATATCGCCTTTGCCAGTGCAGCCATCATCGCCAGCTCCGAACAGGCCGCGCGGAGGCGCGCCTGGTTCCATCTAGCGTCATTGGGCGCGTTTGCGTGTGAAGCAGATTACAGGTGATCTCGCGTGCTGCACCTCACACCGCCGGCCGAGCCTGCCTGGATCTTACCATCGGTAGCGCACCACGCCCTTGCCGGCGTAGCAGCGCGTGACGCCGCCCTCGCGTATGACGGGCGGCTGCTCGTCATGCATCTTTTGCGGGAACCAGCAGACTTGCTGCCACCTTTGCGGTGCAGGCTCGTCGTCGGTACTATTCTCAACTGATTCTCGTCTGGCGAAGTACGGATGCCGCGGCCGGTCATCGGCGCCGTCCTGTCAGGCGGAAACGATCTTGGTGCCGAGGATGACTCGGCGTCGTCGGGGGAGGACAATTTGCGGGAACGCGAACGCGAACGTAAGTTCGGCTAGCGTCGGCCGAAATGCATCATCATGCGGCTTTTCACGATCCCGTTCTGGTCGCGTTATCGATTCTGATCGCGGCACTCGCCTCCTATACGGCGTTGGACCTGGCGACCCGAATGCGAGCTGCTTCGGGAAGGGCCCGCCGATCCTGGCTGGTAGCCGCCGCGATCGCCATGGGCGGCGGCATCTGGTCCATGCATTTCGTCGGTATGCTGGCCTTCAGCCTGCCTGGAATCGAGATCTCGTACGATCCATTCCTGACTCTCCTCTCGCTTGTCATTCCGATCGTCGTCGCCGCTGCGGCCTTTGCCGTCGTCGGACGACGCCCACGGGCGCTGCTCGCATCCGGCTTCGCGATGGGACTTGGTATCTCCGGCATGCACTATACCGGCATGGCCGCGATGCGCATGGCGGTGCTCATGGAGTACGATCCCCGATGGGTTGTGCTCTCGATCCTGATCGCGATCAGCGCCTCGGTCGTGGCGCTCTGGCTCGCCTTTCGCAACACCAACGCGGTCCAGCGGCTGTTCGCGGGACTGGTGATGGGCCTTGCGGTCTCCGGCATGCACTACGCCGCGATGGAAGGCGCCATGTTCCTGCCGACGAACATCATGGCCCGGCAGGCAGGACATCTCGGCGTCGGTCAGGCGCCGCTCGCGTTCCTGCTCGCCGGCATCACCATTGTGATCCTGAGCATCGGAATCGCGGCTGCCGTCTATGACAGGGCTTCCGCGGAGCGCGCTCAACGCGAGGCCGACACCCTGAGGCGCAGCGAAGAACGCTTTCGGCTCCTTGTCGAAGGTATCGTCGACCACGCGATCTTCATGCTCGATCCGGACGGGCGCGTGGGCAACTGGAATCTCGGCGCGCACCGGCTGATGGGCTATGGCGATGACATCGTAGGGACGAGCTACACGATCTTTCACACCGAGGAGGATTGCGCGGCCGGGGCCCCGGCGCGCGCCCTTGTTGAAGCCGAGCGCGAGGGGAAGTCGGCAATCGAAGGCTGGCGTGTCCGCAAGGACGGCAGCCGCTTCTGGGCGGAAGCAACGATCGTTGCGGTACGGAACGAGAGCGGCGCAATCGCCGGCTTTGCGAAGATCGTGCGCGACGTCAGCGAAAGGCGACGGGCACAGGATGCGCTGGATCGGGCGCGCGAAGCACTGATGATGTCGCAGAAGATGGAAACCATCGGCCAGCTTACCGGCGGCGTGGCCCACGACTTCAACAACCTGCTCGCAGCCGTTCTCGGCAGCCTCGAACTTCTGAAGAGGCGCCTGCCGCCGGGCGATGCGAGGGTCCAGCGCCTGGTGGACAACGCGACGCTAGGCGCGCAGCGGGGCGCGTCCCTGACCCAGCGTATGCTCGCTTTTGCGCGTAAACAGGATCTCAGGCCGGCGGTCGTCGATATCCACGAATTGGTGCACGGCATGGCCTCATTGCTGAAATTCGAGGCCGGAATTCGTGTCGAGACGCTGTTTCCGATGGACCTGCCGAAGGTGAGGGTCGACGCGAACCAGCTCGAACTGGCTGTCCTCAACCTGGCGGTCAACGCACGTGATGCGATGCCGGGCGGTGGCCTGATTACCATTGCCGCTCGCGAAGAGCGGGGCGATGGCGGCCTTCGGACGAGCGACTATGTTGCGCTCTCGGTGAGCGACACCGGCTGCGGCATGGATGACGAGACCCTCAGGCACGCCCAGGAGCCGTTCTTTACGACCAAAGGCGTCGGCAAAGGCACCGGCCTCGGCCTGTCAATGGTCCACGGACTTGCCGAGCAGTCCGGCGGCAAGCTCGCTTTGAGGAGCCTTCCCGGGGAGGGCACGACAGCCGAAATTTGGCTGCCGATGGCCGGGGAGACCGCGGTGCCTGACCCGCGCGCGGAAGCTCCGGCGCCCGTACCGCGGGCCAGCCGACAGCTTTCCGTACTTGTCGTCGACGACGATCTCCTGGTGCTCGAGAACACGGCAGCGATGTTGGACGATCTTGGGCACATCGTGGTCGAGGCGCGCTCGGGCGACGAGGCACTGGCTTTGCTCCGCCGCACCCGTACCGTCGACCTGGTCGTGACCGACTATGCCATGCCTGGGATGACTGGACTGCAGCTGGCCAGCGCTGTCGCCGCGGAGCGCCCCGGGACGATCATCCTCCTGAGCACGGGATACGCAGAGATTCCCAGCGACGAACGATCCAGCCTGCCGCGATTGTCAAAACCATTCGACCAGGCTGCGTTGGCGAAGGCCATCGAGGCGGCAATGCGCGAAGACGAGCCAACCGGATCCATCGTCGCCTTTCGGCCGAAGAGCGCGTGAAAGCCGGATGATGAATGGCGCACGCCGCCTGCGCGCGGTGCGGTCCCGGTTCGGAGACTCCAAGGCAATGGTCCGTCAAATCCCGCCGGGAAGCTCGACGCCCGCTTCCGTCAGGTCACGGAGGAATTTCCGCACCAGGAGCATGTTGGTTCTCTGCAGCTCGTGATTATTGCCGAACTTGAACTGATTGGCTTCGGTCACGATCAATCCATGGTCGGTCTCGCGGAAAATGCCTTGCTTCTTCAAGCGATCGGCGCGCCGCCGGACGGTTTCGATCGGCAGACCGAAAAAGCGGGACAGGGCGGCACGGGAAACGCCCTGCTTGATCTTGTCCGGCTCAACCGCCTGGATACTGCCAAATTGCCGGTCCAGTTCGGGGTTCTTCATGATCTTGAGAACGTTGGCATTCAAGACCGCATGAATGATCATCAAGTCCAGCGGATCGAAATCGTAGTGGCGGAACATTTCGCTGGCTGCGCACAGCATGTAAGCCAACGAGTGGCGGGAGACGGTTCGGATCAAATCCGCCGCGATGTCCTCGTCTTTCGCCGTACCAACCATGGCCAGTGCCCGCTTCTACGGATGTCCGGTCCGACGCCCACAAGTCGGTTGCAAGCCAGTTATATGTCTCCCTGGCGCACCGCGTGAGGCAGGACCGGTCTGCTGTTTCCCCCAATATGGGTATGGTCGCGGTTCCATCGGGTCAATAGCTGGCTTGTCGGCAACATCATTTTCACCGATACGAGGTTGAGTTGCCGGGCGCGCAATTGGCGCGTGCCAATTGTGGTCATAGGCCAAATGACATTTATCATCGAAGCTATTAAAGACGACTGCCGCACCGTGGATTTCCGTGACAGCGCGATCGTTGCAGTGATCCTGGCCCGCAAACACGCGGTGAATGGTTTTGCGGTTTCGATCACGGCTCCGAACGGGCAGCTTTTTTTCGCCGATCAGTTCAACCGTTTGCTGACGAGCAAGGGGCTCGGTTCGGATCCGGCGGCGCAGGAAGTTGGGCGGCGCTAAAGCGGGCTTTGTTACGCGCCATCTTGGAACCGGTGCAATCAATTGCAGCGGCTTCGGTGAGCGGTGCAAGTAGGGCATCGTCGGCACGCACGCGGCCCTGGCGTCGCCGGGCGAGTTCGGGTGCCAAAGGAATTCGTTGATCGTCATTTCGAAAAATCCAGTTCCGGATCGAACAGGTCGCGCGGGCCTGCTAAACTCCGGCATGGCCGCGCTTACGCGGCGACCGGGAATTCCGGGATGCGAGCAGGAACATGGCCAGCAAGCACGTGCTCGAAGGGTTGATAAGGTGGTCTACGCGCGATCGATGGGCCGATCGGTTCGACTGGGTCCTTGAAGGTCACCTTGTCCCCACCTGCGAGGAAACCGGCATCGAGATCGAGCAGATCGCTTCGACCATCGGCGAAGACCTGTTCATGAGCACCGTGTGGGCCTGCGCTTTCGAGGACTTCCTGACCCGTGAATTCGACGGCGAGAACGCGACGGATGACTATCTCAAGCGCCGCGGCTGGAAAGAATCCGCATCGATTCGCAATTACATGGCCGCGCTGCGGAAATCGACGATGAGCCTCTATGAGGTCAGCGACATCGTCCCCGACACTTCGTTCCTGGCGCGCGACCTGCTTCGCGACACCGAACCGGTCCTGGTCAGCGAGCGGAGCGCGACCCGAAGCCTCAAGCCATGGGACCGCATTGCCGCGCGCGTGGTTCATGTCGGTTCGCGGTCGCAGATCGGTGGCGGCTTGCTGGTATTCGACCACGAGACATCGGAACTCTTGGTCGCGGCCGTTCGGAAGCTGGAGTCGCTGAGCAGCGAGGAAGAGCGAGAATTGGCGGAAGCGAACGGATACGAGTTCGACGAGGACCGATTCTCGGATCTTTCTCCCACCGACAGGCTCCGCGCAATCACGCCCATGTTCACCACGTTCTGGCTTGTCGACGCGATCGACCGAATTCAGTCACCGAGAATTCCCGATTTGCGGAACGCCGAGGGGGACGAGGTGATGCTGTGCGAGGCGCGCTTCCCGCTCGCCGCCCGCACCACGGGGCGTGACATCCGAGCGGCGTTGGAAGCACGTCCGGAGTTTCGCGCCACGAGCTCAAAGTCATGGAGCTGGGTTGGCGAAAACAGAAGCGCAGCCAAGCCCGCCGCCGCACCAGGGCACGACGGATCATCGCGGAAACAGCTGACCTTCGAAACATGGTCCGACGAGGACAGGCTCGTGCTGGGCGATATACGGCTGGAGAGCAAGACGTTGGTGCTCAATACCAACTCCGAACAGCGCTGCAGCCGCGGATGCGCACTGCTGTCCGACGCGCTCGGCGGACGCCTGCGCCACCCCTCGGTCAAGACGGAATCGATCGAGCAGGTCATGGTGTCGCGAGAGTCTGCCATGCCAAATCAGCTCGATATCCCTGAGGACGAGCAGCGTGCCATCGTCCATGACTACATGGACCGGCATTACCGTGACGTGCTCGATCAACCGGTTCCCGCGCTCGACGGGCAAACGCCGCGGACCGCGGTGAAGACGGAGGGCGGACGGATGAAGGTCGTCGAGTGGCTCAAGCTCATGGAGAACCGGACGGCGAAGCACGCCGATCCAGATAATCCGATGGCCAGCTACAATTTCGCGTGGCTATGGACAGAGTTGGGTCTCAGTGAGCGGAGGGAGTGAACGAACCGGGCAATGACCGCTGCGCTGGGCCGCTGAAGGGGGCTTCGATCCGCGTGACCAGGCGACAGTCGGTACCGAAATGGCGCGCCCGGAACGATTCGAACGTCCGACCCTCAGATTCGTAGTCTGATGCTCTATCCAGCTGAGCTACGGGCGCGTTTTTCGCTGACAGTGCGGGCGTGGCCCGCAGGCAGCCCCCGGCGACGCCGGAGGGGTGCGAAAGAGCGCTCTGACTAACCGCTCTTGCCCCAATTGGCAAGGTCCGGATTGGGGAGATTTTGCAGGGACATGACGGTTTCCGCACTCGGCCGCCGGCCGACCTACGCCCGCGCCCGCTCGTTGCGGACGGAGAGCAGTTCCACGGGGCGGTCGGGGATGACGATCCGGAAGGTGGCGCCGATGGTGCCTTCGACCAGATGGATGTCGCCGCCATGGGCGCGGACCAGCTCGGCGGCGATGGCAAGGCCGAGGCCGCTGCCACCGGGGCGGCCGGAGGTCTGGAACGCCTCGAACAGGTGATCGCGGGTCTTCTGCGGCACGCCAGGGCCGGTGTCGGAGACCTCGATGATGGCGACCGCGCCCTCGCGTTTTCCCGTGATCCGGATCTGCTGCGCGCCGCCCTCGGCGGACGCATGGCTTTCCAGCGCCTGGGCGGCGTTGCGGACGAGGTTGAGCAGCACGCGAAACAGCTGGTCGGGATCGGCGTCGACCGCGAGCCCGCGCTCAATCGCGGCGACCCAGGCGATCGAGGCGTCGGAGGCAAGGCCGGCGGTCTCGCGCACCTCCAGCACCACAGGCTCGATCATGATCATGCGCCGGTCGGGCGCGGCTTCCTGAGCGCGGCCGTAAGACAAGGTCGACTGGCAGAAGGCGATGGCGCGCTCGAGCGAGCGCACGAGTTTTGGCGCAAAGCGCTGCACCCGCGGATCCGGCACGCTGGCGAGCTGGTCCGACAGGAGCTGCGCCGAGGCCAGCAGATTGCGCAAATCGTGATTGATCTTGGAGACGGCGAGGCCGAGGGCGGCGAGCCGGCTCTTCTGGTGCAGCATCGACATCAGGTCGCGCTGCATGTCCGACAATTCGCGCTCGGCAACGCCGATCTCGTCGCTGCGCTGGCTCGGCACGATGATCCCCGCCGAACTCTCGGGATTTTCGTGGAAGCCGACCAGGCTCGCAGTCAGCCGCCGCATCGGGCGCACGAAGAGATAATGCATGGCGAGATAGACGAGGCCGGCGGTCAGCACCGCGATGATCAGCGCGACCACCACGACGTTGCGGGAGAAGCGGTACATCGACTGCCGCAGCGGCAGCTCGTCGGTGACAATCTCCATGAACTGGGCGTTGCCGACGCCGGGCCCGACGATCCGGATGGCCTGGTTGCCGGTCTCCAGCATCATCCGGAACGAGCCGGTGATCGCCTCCCACGCCGTCATGTCGCGCAGGTCGATGTCATGCTCGATGGCGGCGGGCAGATTGTCGCTGGCGAGCAGACGGCGCTGCTGGCCCATCTTGATGGCGACGGCGCGCGCATTGATGCTCTTCAGGATCTCGCGCGAGAGCGAATCGGGGACCATGCCGAGCGGCGCCGCATCGAGCACCAGAGCCGCCGTGTTGGCCGCGGCGACGCGGTCGTTGAGCCGGTTGACCCAGAAGTTGGCGATGGCGGGCACGTAGAGCAGGATGGCCGCGATCATCACCAGGGGAACGGTGAGCAGCAGCAGCTTGCCGGACAGCCCAAGCCCGCGCGTCCCGCGCGGCAGCGCCGCCGGCGGGTCCCGCTGATCCCCATCCTGGATCGGCTGGAGGTCTGTCGCTGCCACGAAATTCGCCCTCGCTGCCTTTACCGGATTAAAGATGTCGCCGGGTGAAGGGTTTTGGCGCGTATGAAGATGCGGCCCGCCCCCAGCGCGGTCAAATTACAGATCGTCAATCTGCCAAGGTCGGATGTAAGCGCAGATCTGGCGAGTCGCCACCTCAAGTGTTAAAAACCCCGCACGGACAGCGATATTCGCCCGAATTGAGCTCTTGTGCGGCGTTGACGAAAAGAAGGCGCTCGCATATAAGCCGGCCAATTGTCCGCGATGACCCGGTGTGACCGCCGGGAGCGGCTCTCTTGGGGCCGAAAAAGGCCCGTTTTGGGCAGCATCTTCCGGACGTTATCATCAATTCTACAGGCAAATTGCCCGGTCAGCGGAGAAAAACCCGTGAAGCGGACTTATCAACCCAGCAAACTGGTGCGCAAGCGCCGTCACGGCTTCCGTGCCCGTCTCGCCACGGCCGGCGGCCGAAAGGTGCTCGCCGCCCGCCGCGCCCGCGGCCGCAAGCGTCTGAGCGCCTGAGCCGGACCCCCTTTTTGGGATTTCATCATGGATCGGCTGAGGCAGCGAGCGGATTTCCTCGCCGTTGCCAATGGCGCGCGGGTGAATAGTCCCGCGTTCGTCCTGCAAAGCCTTGACCGTCAAAGTCTTGACCGCCAAAACCTTGGCCGAGACGACAGCGGCCCGGTCCGGATCGGCTTCACCGTCACCAAAAAGAACGGCAACGCTCCCGAGCGCAATCGCATCCGGCGCCGGCTTCGCGAACTGGTGAATCGGCTCGATCCGGTGTCGATGCAGCCCCATCATGATTATGTGCTGGTCGGCCGAAGGGACGCGCTCTCGCGCGACTTCGCCGCCATGCTCGACGATCTGCGCATAGCGTTCGCGAAGCCCGCACGGCATACGCGCAAGGGACGCGGCTCAAAAAGCAGCCCAACAACCGACGGCTCAAAGCCCGGCCCCGCTCCTGCGACCAGCCGCAAACCGGATTGATGACGAGAGAATGATGACCGACAACCGCAATACCATCCTCGCCGTCATTCTGTCGGGCTTCGTGCTGATCGCCTGGCAATATTTCTACAACATGCCGGCGATGGAGAAGCAGCGCGCGCAGCAACAGGCACAGGCCGAGCTGCAGAAGACCACGCCGCAGCCAACGGCTTCCGCGACGCCGGGCGCCACGCCGCAGGCCGGCAGCACGGCCCAGCCGTCGACGCCGAGCGCGAACCAGCAAGCCCAGCCGGTCCAAAGCCGTGACAGCGCGATTGCAGCGAGCCCGCGCGTGAAGATCGAGACGCCGCGGATCGCCGGCAGCATCTCGCTCAAGGGCGGCCGCATCGACGATGTCGCGCTGGTGCAATTCCGCGAAACGGTCGATCCGAAATCACCGCCGATTATTCTGTATTCGCCCTCGGGGACCGCGGAGCCCTATTACGCCGAGTTCGGCTGGGTGCCGGCGACGGGCGTGACGGCGAAACTGCCGGACGCGCAGACCGTCTGGAAGCAGGACGGCAGCGGCAGCCTGACGCCGACCACGCCGGTGGTGCTGAAATGGGACAATGGCGAAGGCCTCAGCTTCCGCCGCACCATCGCGGTCGACGACCACTACCTCTTCACCGTCAAGGACGAGGTGAGCAATGTCGGCAACGCGCCGGTCACGCTCTATCCGTTCGCGCTGATCTCGCGCCACGGCACGCCGCAGGTCTCCGGCTACTACATCCTGCATGAAGGCCTGATCGGCTATCTCGATGGCTTGCAGGAATACGCCTACAAGAAAATCGACGAAGCCCGGACGGTGAACTTCAAGGCCACCAATGGCTGGCTCGGCATGACCGACAAGTACTGGGCCTCGGCGCTGCTGCCGGACACCAGTGCGCAAATTCAGGCGCGCTTCTCGTCGAACCCGAGCGGCAACGTCCACACCTACCAGACCGATTATCTGCTCGATCCCGTCACCGTCGCGATCGGCGGCTCCGCGACCGCGAACGCGCGGCTGTTCGCCGGCGCCAAGGAAGCCAGCGTCGTCGGCATCAACTTCCCGCTCGCCGGCCATGGCGGCTACAACAAGGAACTCGGCCTCAACCATTTCGATCTGTTGATCGACTGGGGCTGGTTCTACTTCATCACCAAGCCGATGTTCCTCGGCCTCGACTTCTTCTACCGCTTCTTCGGCAATTTCGGCATCTCGATCCTGCTCGTGACCGTGATCGTGAAGCTCCTGTTCTTCCCGCTGGCGAACAAGTCCTACGCCTCGATGGCGAAGATGAAGTCGGTCCAACCGCAGCTTCAGGCGCTGAAGGAGCGCTACCCTGACGACAAGGTGAAGCAGCAGCAGGAGATGATGGAGATCTACCGCAAGGAGAAGATCAATCCGGTCGCCGGCTGTCTTCCCGTGGTGATCCAGATCCCGGTGTTCTTCTCGCTGTACAAGGTGCTGTTCGTCACCATCGAGATGCGGCACGCGCCGTTCTTCGGCTGGATCAAGGATCTTTCCGCGCCGGACCCGACCAACCTGTTCACTCTGTTCGGGTTGATCCCGTTCGATCCGACCACTATCCCGGTGTTCGGCCACTACCTGGCGCTCGGCATCTGGCCGATCATCATGGGCATCACGATGTGGTTCCAGATGAAGCTGAATCCGACGCCGCCGGATCCGACGCAGCAGATGATCTTCAACTGGATGCCGCTGATCTTCACCTTCATGCTGGCGGGCTTCCCGGCAGGCCTCGTGATCTACTGGGCCTGGAACAACACGCTCTCGGTGCTGCAGCAGAGCTTCATCATGCGCCGCAACGGCGTGAAGGTGGAGCTGTTCGACAATCTCAAGGCAACGTTCGCGAAGAAGGCGACGTAGCGGTCGTCATTGCGAGGAGCGAGCGACGAAGCAATCCAGAGTCCCTCCGCGGACGCATTTCTGGATTGCTTCGCTTCGCTCGCAATGACGCGGACAAACAGAAAGCCTTCGCATGAATGACGACAAGGATGCGAAGCTGATCGAGGTCGGGCGGAAGCTGTTCACGCGCGACTGGCAGTTCATCTGGGCCTCGCCCTCGACTGAAACGCTGCCGCCGATGGCGGGGCTGGAGATCGCCTTTGCCGGCCGCTCCAATGTCGGCAAGTCCAGCCTGATCAACGCGCTGACCGGGCGCAACGCGCTCGCGCGCACCTCGCATACCCCGGGCCGCACCCAAGAGCTGATCTTCTTCGAGGTCCCCGGGAAAAGTGAACTGCGCCTCGTCGACATGCCCGGCTATGGCTACGCCAAAGCGCCGAAGAGCCAGGTCGCGTCCTGGACCGAGCTGATCCACAAATTCCTGCTCGGACGCGCCAGCCTCGCGCGTGTCTACGTGCTGGTGGACGCGCGGCACGGCCTCAAGGACGTCGATCTCGAAGTCCTGAAGACACTCGATCGCTCCGCGGTCAGCTACCAGATCGTGCTGACCAAGGCCGACCAGATCAAGGCCACCGAGCTCCAATCGCGCATCATCGAGACCGAGGCCGCGCTCGCCAAGCGTCCGGCGGCGTTCCCCAACGTGCTCGCGACCTCGTCGCGGAGCGCGACCGGCATGGCCGAGCTGCGCGCAGCGATCGCAAAGTTGCTGGAAGAGCGAACCTCGTAATGACGGCATTCCGCCTGCTGATCGGGCTTGCCGGCGTGATGGGCGCCGCCGGCGTCGCGCTGGCCGCGGCTTCCGCGCATGGCGGCGATGCGAGCCGGCTCGCCGCCGCAAGTGCCATGCTGCTGTTTCATGCAACCGCCATACTCGCGGCCGTCGCCCTGCTCGGGCGCGGCCTTCTGCACGACGGAATTGGCATCATCGCCGCGTCCGGCTTCGCAGCCGGCGCCGCGCTGTTCGCGGGCGACCTCACGTTGCGGCAATATGCCGGCCATTCGCTGTTTCCCTATGCAGCGCCGACCGGTGGATCGGTGATGATCTTGAGCTGGCTGGCGGTGACGCTCGCCGCGGTGGTGGTGAAGCGCAGTCCGTAGCCCGGATGGAGCGAAGCGCAATCCGGGAGAGCTTGCGCGGGTAGATTCCCGGATTACGCTGCGCTCCATCCGGGCTACGCGGCTGCGTATGGGGGACGAAGACCACTTTGCGCCCCGCCCGCCAATCGGATAGAACGCGGCCCGAGTATCCCGCCAGCGAGATCCGCCTCATGACCGAAATCTCCCCGCTCGACCAGGCCCGCATCCTGTCCGAAGCGCTGCCGCACATGCAGCAGTATGACGAGGAAACCATCGTCATCAAGTATGGCGGCCATGCCATGGGCGACGAGGAGACCGCGAAGAATTTCGCCCGCGACATCGTGCTGCTCGAGCAGACCGCGATCAATCCGGTGGTGGTGCATGGCGGCGGCCCGCAGATCGCGACCATGCTGAAGCGCCTCGGCATCGTCTCGGAATTCGCCGCCGGCCTGCGCATCACCGATGCCGCGACCATCGAGATCGTCGAGATGGTGCTCGCCGGCTCCGTGAACAAGCAGATCGTCGGCTACATCAACGAGGCCGGCGGCAAGGCGGTGGGGCTGTCGGGCAAGGACGCCAATATGGTGAAGGCGTCCAAGACGACGCGCACCATCATGGATCCGGACTCGCACATCGAAAAGGCGGTCGATCTCGGCTTCGTCGGCGATCCCGAGAAAGTCGATCTCACGCTGCTCAACCAGCTGATCGGCTACGAGCTGATCCCGGTGCTGGCACCGCTCGCGACCTCGAAAGAGGGCCAGACGCTGAACGTCAACGCCGACACTTTCGCAGGCGCCGTGGCCGGCGCGCTGAAGGCAAAGCGGCTGCTGCTGCTCACCGACGTGCCGGGCGTGCTCGACAAGTCCAAGAAGCTGATCCCGCAGCTCTCGGTGAAGGACGCGCGAAAGCTGATCGCCGACGGCACCATTTCCGGCGGCATGATCCCGAAGGTCGAGACCTGCATCTACGCGCTCGAACAGGGCGTGGAAGGCGTCGTCATCATCGACGGCAAGATGCAGCACGCAGTGCTGCTCGAGCTCTTCACCAACACCGGCACGGGCACGCTGATCCACAAGTGATGCGAGAGGCGCCACGCATGAAAGCCGTCATGGCCGGGCAACAGCGCGAAGCGCGTCTTCGCGAAGATGTCCCGGCCATCCACGACCTTTCGTCCCGCGCCAAGAACGTGGATGCCCGGGACAAGCCCGGGCATGACGAGTTGAGGACTCGGCGGCATCGCCGCTCGACCTTGAGCCGTTTCTTGATGACGCTCCCTGCCGCAGCCATCTCGTTCGTGTTCTCCTCCGCACCGGCGTTCGCCGACCTGAAAATCTGCAACCGCATGTCCTATGTCGTCGAGGCCGCGATCGGCATCGACGACAAGGCGGCGACCGCGACGCGTGGCTGGTTCAGGATCGACCCCGCCACCTGCCGCGTGGTGGTGCAAGGCACGCTCTCCGCCGACCGCATCCTGCTCAACGCCCGCGCGCTTGGCGTCTACGGCGCCTCCCCGATCCCGCAGAACGGCAGCGACACGCTGTGCGTCGCGCAGGACAATTTCGTCATCGCGGCCGCACGGCAGTGCCGCAGCGGCCAGACCCAGGCCGCCTTCACCCAGATCACGCCGACGCAAGGCGCGGACGGCAATTTCGTCGCCTATCTCGCCGAGGACTCCGAATATGACGACGAGCAGGCTCGCCTCGCCGGCATCCAGCGGCTTTTGGTGATCGCAGGCTACGACGCCGCGCCAATCGACGGCGTCGACGGGCCGAAGACGCAAGGCGCGCTGGCCGCTTTCCTGAAGAGCCGCGGATTGTCGTCCGACATCCTGTCGTCGCCGAACTTCTTCAAGACCATGGTCGATGCCGTGCAGACGCCGTCTGCGACCGGCCTCACCTGGTGCAACGACACCACGCACAAGGTGATGGCGGCGGTTGCCACCGACGACGGCAAGGCGGTGACCAGCCGCGGCTGGTATCGCATCGACCCCAAGACCTGCCTGCACCCTGATGTGAGCGGCCAGCCGAAGCAGATCTTCAGCTTCGCGGAAGCCATCGACGCCGACAACCGAATCGTCAAGCTAAAGGACAAGCCGCTGAACTGGGGCGGCGACAAGCAGCTTTGCACGCGCGAGACCAAGTTCGAGACCAACGAGCAGACCGACTGCGGCGCGCGCGGCTTCGCGGCGACGGGTTTTGGCGCGGTGGACATGTCGAGCGGCGGCAAGACGCTGCGGTTTGCGATGCCGTGATTGCTTTTGTGATCGTACCGGTGCCATGCACTCCGCTGTCGTCCTGGCGAAAGCCAGGACCCATTACCCCAGGATCGCGTTTGGCGAAGAGCGACGACTAGCGTGCCCCAATGATCAGTCACGGAGTATGGGTCCTGGCTTTCGCCAGGACGACGATTGAGGGTGGGGCGCCACCGCGGTCAACGGATAGAGAGTGAAAATGAAATCCCCCCGCGCCTTCGGCCATGTCGACACCTGGGTGTTCGACCTCGACAACACGCTCTATCCGCACCACGTCAATCTGTGGCAACAGGTCGATGCGCGGATCACCGAGTTCGTTTGCAATTGGCTCGATCTGACAGCGGTGGAAGCGCGCAAGATCCAGAAGGATTATTACCAGCGCTTCGGCACCACCATGCGCGGCATGATGACCCTGCATGGCGTCCGCGCCGACGACTATCTCGCCTATGTCCACAAGATCGACCACTCTCCGCTAGAGCCGAACCCGGCGCTGGGCGAGGCCATCGCAAAACTGCCGGGACGAAAGCTGATCCTGACCAACGGTTCGGTCGATCATGTCGATGCGGTGCTGGCGCGGCTCGGCTTTGCCACGCATTTCGACGGCGTGTTCGACATCATCGCCGCCGAATTCGAGCCGAAGCCGGCGCCGCAGACCTACCGCAAGTTTCTCGCCGACCATTCGGTCGATCCGACCCGCGCCGCGATGTTCGAAGACCTCGCCCGCAACCTCACCGTCCCGCACGAACTCGGCATGACCACCGTGCTGGTGATACCGGATGGGACGAAAGAGGTCGTGCGCGAGGACTGGGAATTGGCGGGCCGTGATGCCGCCCATGTCGACCATGTCACGGATGATCTCGCGGGTTTTTTGGGCAGGCTGTCTCCCAAATAACCGCTGTCGTCCTGGCGAAAGCCAGGACCCATTATCCCAGGGTGGAATTTGGCGCGAGCTGATAACTACCAGCCTTCGCCAAACACCTCCCAGGGGTAATGGGTCCTGGATCGGCGCTCACGTTGTTCGCTTGTCCAGGACGACGATGGAGGACGACACTGAGTTTGCCTTGACTCCGTCCCCCCAAATCCCGAAAAAGCGCTCCAAATCACCGCAAATCCTGCCTTCCCGAGAGGAAATCCTGATGTCCCTGTCCGCCCTCGAATCCACCATCAACGGCGCCTTCGAGGCGCGCGATGGCGTCTCGACCTCGACCAGGGGCGAGGTCCGCGAGGCCGTGGATCACGCGCTGGAGATTTTGGACAAGGGCGAGGCCCGCGTTGCCGAGCGTGGGACCGACGGCAAGTGGAAGGTCAATCAATGGCTGAAGAAGGCGGTGCTGCTCTCGTTCCGCCTCAACGACATGGGCGCCATTCCTGGCGGCCCCGGCAAGGCGGCCTGGTGGGACAAGGTGCCCTCGAAGTTCGAGGGCTGGGGCGAGAACCGCTTTCGCGACGCCGGCTTCCGCGCCGTCCCCGGCGCCATCGTGCGCCGCTCGGCCTTCATCGCCCGCAACGTCGTGCTGATGCCCTCTTTCGTCAATCTCGGCGCCTATGTCGATGAATCCACCATGATCGACACCTGGTCGACCGTCGGCTCCTGCGCGCAGATCGGCAAGCGCGTGCACATCTCCGGCGGCGTCGGCATCGGCGGCGTGCTCGAGCCGCTGCAGGCCGAGCCCGTGATCATCGAGGACGATTGCTTCATCGGCGCGCGCTCCGAGGTCGCCGAAGGCGTGATCGTGCGCAAGGGCGCGGTGCTGTCGATGGGCGTGTTCCTGGGTGCCTCGACCAAGATCGTCGACCGCGACACCGGCGAGATCTTCATCGGCGAAGTGCCGGAATATTCGGTGGTCGTTCCCGGCGCGCTGCCCGGCAAGCCGATGAAGAACGGCCAGATCGGCCCGAGCACCGCCTGCGCCGTCATCGTCAAGCGCGTCGACGAGCGCACGCGCTCAAAGACCAGCATCAACGAGCTGCTGCGGGATTGAGAGTCTATTCTCTCACCGTCACCCTGAGGTGCTCGCCTCTTCGGCGAGCCTCGAAGGGCGACGGCCCGGCAGCCAGCTACATCTCGGCCGCTCATCCTTCGAGGCTCCCCCGGCGGTGCTCTGCACTGCAGGCCTCGCACCTCAGGAAGACGGGTCTGGCAACGGCATCGAACCCACCCTCCCCCCATCGCGACCAAGATCCGGGCGACCTCTCCCGCCCGGAGCCTCTGGCATGGACTGGACCTGGTATCTCTTCCGCTTTGACGGCCGCATCAACCGCGCCTTGCTGTGGCAGGCGCTGCTGATCGTCATGATGCTGGCCTGCATGCTCGGGATGATCGACCAGGCCATCAAGGTGCTGAACGGGGCCGCAACTTTCGCCTTCAACTTCAAGCTCGACTTTGATTTCGGTGTCGACGACATCTTCAACGTGGTCGATCCCAGGGCCTACCGTCTGCTGGCAACAACCGATCGCGCGACCCTCATCCTCAGGGGGCTCGGCACTTTGCTATTCCTGTGGATCTACCTGGCAACCGCGACCAAGCGGCTGCACGATCGGGACCGGAGCGGCTGGTGGCTGGTTCCGTTTTTCGTCGTGCCCGCGTTGTTCGACCAGTTCTCGGACCTGCTGCCCACCGAATCAAACTGGGTTCTTGCTCTCGCCTGGGCCATGCACATTCCGTGGTTTTGGGGCCTCGTGGAAATGTTCATCGTGCCCGGCACCTCGGGCGACAACCGGTTCGGCGCCGATCCGTTGGCTAAGGTGGAGAGCGGCTCCGCGCCCGCCCCGCCTGCGGCGAGAAGCTGGGACCAGCAGAGCGAGATCGAATTTGTCCCGCCCAGTGCTAGCCCACCCGGCGGCATGCATGTTAAGCGGGGCGTATGACCGATGCTCTCTCGATCGCCCGCGATCTCATCCGCTGCCCCTCGGTAACCCCGGCCGATGCCGGTGCGCTGGGCGTGCTCGAAAAAGCACTCAACGCAGCCGGCTTCACGTGCCACCGCGTCACCTTCAGCGAGCCCGGCACCGCCGACGTCGACAATCTCTATGCGCGGATCGGCACTGACGGGCCGCACATCACTTTTGCCGGCCACACCGACGTGGTGCCGCCGGGCGACGAGAGCGCCTGGAGCGTCGGCGCGTTCTCCGGCGAGGTGAAGGACGGCTTTCTGCACGGGCGCGGCGCGGTCGACATGAAGGGCGGCATCGCCTGCTCGGTCGCCGCGGTGCTGGAGCATCTTGCCGCGAACGACGGCAAGCCACGCAGCGACGGCAAAGGTTCGATCTCATTCCTGATCACCGGCGACGAGGAAGACGTCTCCATCAACGGTACCATCAAGCTGCTGAAGTGGGCGGCGGAGCGCGGCGAGAAATTCGACCATTGCGTGCTCGGCGAGCCCTCCAATGTCGAGGCGCTCGGCGACACCATCAAGGTCGGCCGCCGCGGCTCGCAATCGGGCACGCTGTATGTCGACGGCGTGCAGGGCCACGTCGCCTATCCGCACCGCGCCGCCAATCCGGTGCCTGATATCTCGCGGCTGATCGTGGCGATCTCCGACGAACCGCTCGACCATGGCAGCGCGCAGTTCCAGGCCTCCAATCTCGAATTCATCTCGGTCGACGTCGGCAACACCGCCAACAACGTCATCCCAGGACAAGCCCGCGCAAAATTCAACATCCGCTACAACGACAATCACACCCAGGCGAGCCTGCGCGAGCTGGTCGAGACGCGGCTGACCAAAGCCTGCGGCAACCGGATCCGCGCCCGCATCGTCTGGGAGCCTTCGAACTCGAACGTGTTCGTGACCAAGCCCGGCCCGTTCACCGATCTCGCGGTGTCCGCGATCGAGGAAGTGACGGGCCGCAAGCCGGAGCTGTCGACCTCAGGCGGCACCTCGGATGCGCGCTTCATCTCGAGCTATTGCCCGGTGATCGAGTTCGGCCTGGTGGGACAGACCATGCACCAGGTCGACGAGCGCGTGCCGGTTGGGGATTTGGAGCAGTTGACGAAGGTGTATCGCGGGATTTTGGCGAGGTATTTTGCGTAGCCCCCATTGCCGCCAAACCCTCCGCTGTCATCGCCCGGCTTCACCGGGCGATCCAGTATTCCAGAGACGGCAGTGACTGAGCCGAGAGGCCGCGGCGTACTGGATGCCCCGGTCAAGCCGGGGCATGACAGTGGTGGATGTAGCGAGAGCGCGCGCCCTCACCCCAATCAGTAATCCACCTGCATCAGATACAGCCCGTCCGGCGGGGCGACGATGCCGCAGGCGGCGCGGTTGCGTGCAGCGAGCGCTGCGGAGAGATCTTCGGCGGTCCAGCGGCCTTCGCCGACCCACATCAGCGACCCCACCATCGAGCGCACCTGGCTGTGCAGGAACGAGCGCGCCGAGGTGAGAATCGTGATCTCGCGCCCGTCGCGCAGCACGTCGAGTTGATCGAGCGTCTTCTCCGGCGACTTGGCCTGGCACTCGGTGTCGCGGAAGGTGGTGAAATCGTGCTTGCCGAGCAGGCGTTGTGCCGCCGCATGCATCGCATCGGCATCGAGCCGGCGCGGCACACGCCAGGCGTGGCCGGCATCGAGCGCGAGATTGGCGCGGGTGTTGACGATGCGGTAGCGATAGTGGCGCTTGATGGCCGAGAAGCGCGCCTCGAAAGTCTCCGGCACGATATCGGCTTCGACCACGGCGATGGGATGCGGGCGCAAATGCGCATTCAAGCCGTCGCGAAAACGGCCCTGCGGAAACTGCTTGTCGATATCGACATGCGCGACCTGGCCGCGCGCATGCACGCCGGCATCGGTGCGCCCGGCGCCGTGCACGCGCGCATCCGCGCCGGTCATCGCCTTCACCGCCGCTTCCAGCGCGCCCTGCACCGAGGGCAGCGTCTCCTGCACCTGCCAGCCGAAGAACGGCGCGCCGTCATATTCGATGGTGAGCTTGTAGCGGGGCATCTTGTCCAGTTTCGCTGTCATCGCCCGGCTCGACCGGGCGATCCAGTACTCCGCAGCCTATCCGTTCGACCGAGAAGCCTCGGCGTACTGGATACCCCGCCTTCGCGGGGTATGACAGCGTCAGGTGAATTTGGCGCCGGACTTCAGCGGCACGCCACGCAGGAAGTCCGCGGCCTGCATGCGCGCCTTGCCTTCGCGCTGGAGCTCGATCAGGCGGATTGCGCCCTCGCCGCAGGCGATGGTGAGGTGATCGTCGAGCACCTCGCCCGGCGTACCCGAACCCTTCGCCAATTCACAGCGCAGGATTTTTACGCGCGCGTTCTCGCTCACGCCGGTGAGCTCGGCCCAGGCGCCGGGAAACGGCGACAGGCCGTGGATATGGCTCAGCACCTCGCGCGCGGGCCTGGTCCAGTCGATCCGCGCTTCGGCCTTGTCGATCTTGGCGGCGTAGGTGACGCCATCCTCGCTCTGCTGCTTGAGCTGAAGCCCGCCGCGGTCGAGCGCGGCCATGGCGCGCACCATCAGATCGGCACCGAGCCGGGCCAGACGATCGTGCAGATCGAGCGCGGTCATATTGTCCGTGATCGCGAGCCGTTCCGCCATGGCGACGTCGCCGGTGTCGAGGCCAACATCCATCTTCATCACCATCACGCCGCTCTCGGCATCGCCGGCCATGATCGCGCGATTGATGGGAGCAGCACCGCGCCAGCGTGGCAGCAGCGAAGCGTGCAGATTGTAGCAGCCGAGCTTTGGCGCATCGAGGATCGCCTGCGGCAGGATCATGCCATAGGCGACGACGACGGCCGCATCGGCGTCGAAGGCGCGGAATTCTTCCCGCGCCTCCGGCGTCTTCAACGTCTTCGGCGTCAGCACGGGCACGCCGAGCTTTCGCGCGGCCTCTTCCACCGGGGTCGGCTGCAATTGCAGGCCACGCCGTCCGCCGGGCTTCGGCGCGCGCGTATACACGGCCGCGATCTCGTGGCCGTGCGCGACGAGCTCGAGCAGCGTCGGCACGGAGAAATCGGGCGTGCCCATGAAGATCAGGCGGAGGGGCATGACAAGGACTCGGTACGTTCCCTCCCCCCTTGTGGGGGAGGCTTAGGGAGAGGGGTGCCACACGACGCGCTCTCTCGGCATGAGCGCTCACCGCACGCACTTGATCAGATGACGGATAGACTTCCTCCTGGGCTACCCCTCTCCCCCGCCCTCCCCCACAAGGGGGGAGGGAGCGCAGGGGAGCGTGGGGCAGCACCGAAAACTACTCCGCGCGCTTGGCGGCTTTCTCGAATTTCTTCAGCACGCGGTCGCGCTTGAGCTTCGACAGATAGTCGACGAACAGCACGCCGTTGAGATGGTCGATCTCGTGCTGGATGCAGGTGGCGTAGAGGCCTTCGGCGTCCTCCTCATGCACCTTGCCGTCCAGATCGATGTAGCGCACCCGCACCTTCGCGGGACGCTCGACCTCCTCGTAATATTCGGGGATCGACAGGCAGCCTTCCTCGTAGACCGACAGGTCCTCGGAGGAGGCGATGATTTCCGGATTGATGAAGACGCGCGGCTCGGGCTTGGTCTCGCCGTCCTGGTCGGGCTTGGCGAGGTCCATGGTGATCAGCCGCAACGGCTGCGCGATCTGGATCGCCGCGAGCCCGATGCCGGGCGCGTCGTACATGGTCTCGAACATGTCGTCGGCAAGCTTGCGGATCTCCGGCGTGACCTTCTCGATCGGCTTGGAGACCAGACGCAGCTGCTTGTCGGGCAGGATGATGATTTCTCTGAGGGCCATGGCCGCGATTTAAGCCGGGCGCCGGACGCGGTCAATCCGGCCGGGAACCCCGTTAACCCTCCGCTAACCATAAAACTTCAGGTTTCGTTAACCATAAAAATTAACGAGGCATTTACACTAAATGTTCGCTATTCGTTCGTGCCGCCGAGCGAATCGGCTAGAAGCAGGGGCATGAACGAGATCATTTTCATGCTCGGCGACTGGCCGGTGCGCACCGTGGACGCGCTGATCGGCTTCGGCGCGCTGGTCCTCATCCTGCTGGCGGTCATCGCCGTCGTGATCGCGCGCTCCGGGCGGCGCGGGGCGGAACTTGCGATGGCCAACGCGATCCGCGCCGACGAACTCGAGGAGCGCATCAGCCAGATGCTGCATGCCCAGAGCGAGGCTTCGGGGCGGGTCGATGCCATGACCCAGACGCTGGCCGGTCGCCAGGCAGACATGGCACGCGCGGTCAACGAGCGGCTGGATTCGGTGACCCACCGCGTCGGCCAGTCCATGGAGAACACCACCCGCAACACCATGGAGAGCCTGCGCGCGCTGCACGAGCGGCTCGGCATCATCGACAGCGCGCACAAGAACCTCACCGACCTCACCACACAGGTGACGACCCTGCGCGACGTGCTCGCCAACAAGCAGTCGCGCGGCGCCTTCGGTCAGGCGCGGATGGAAGCGATCGTCCAGGACGGTCTGCCGAAGGGCGCCTACGAGTTCCAGTTCACGCTCTCGACCGGCAAGCGTCCGGACTGCGTCGTGTTCCTGCCCGACCAGCGGCCGCTCTGCATCGACGCGAAATTTCCGCTGGAAGCGATGACCGCGCTGCATGATGCGCGCACCGATGAGGAAAAGCGGATCGCCACGCAGCGGCTGCGCGGCGACGTGATGAAGCACGTCAGCGACATCGCCGAAAAATATCTCGTCGCCGGCGAGACCCAGGACATGGCGCTGATGTTCGTGCCGTCGGAATCGGTCTACGCCGAAATCCACGACGGTTTCGACGACGTAATCCAGAAGGCGTATCGCGCCCGCGTCGTGCTGGTGTCGCCTTCGTTGCTGATGCTGGCGATCCAGGTGATGCAGCAGATCATGAAGGACGCGCGCATGCGCGATGCCGCCGACCAGATCCAGACCGAGGTGATCAAGCTCGGCGACGATCTCGGCCGCCTGCGCGAGCGCGTGCTGAAATTGCAGAAACACTTTGCCGACGCCAACGAAGACGTCCGCCAGATCCTGATCTCCGCCGACAAGATCGAGAAGCGCGCGGGGCGGATCGAAGAGCTCGATTTCAGCAAGACCGATGCGCCCGAAGCCCCGCATCTCGTAGCGACCGGCGCTGCCGAACTGTTCCCGAGGAAGCTCCAGGCTGGGGAGTGATTCTACGCTGAGATGCGGTAACCTGCCGCCTCAATCTCGCTGTCGTCGCCCGGCTTGACCGGGCGATCCAGTATCCCAGAGGCGGCAGATGGGCGCTCGCTGCTACTACGTCTACATTCTCGCCAGCAAGATGGGTGGCACGCTTTATATTGGCGTAACGAACGATCTCATCCGCCGGGTGGCAGAGCACAAGTTGAAACTGATCGAGAGCTTCACGAAAGACTACGATGTCGTGAAGCTCGTTTACTTCGAGCAGTTCGACGACCCCGAGAATGCGATCGAACGGGAGAAGCGGCTGAAGAAGTGGAAGCGCGATTGGAAGATCGCGTTGATCGAGAAAGACAATCCGGATTGGAACGATCTCTATTCGGGGATTGCTGGCCCCCATAATGCCGGCCTCTGGAATACTGGGTCGCCCGGTCAAGCCGGGCGACGACACCTCCTCTTTGGCCGGCAGGAGCGACACCTCACTTGTGGCGGCCAGAATCTGCTAACACCCACCCATGACCGCACCCGACGCGACCTCCCCTGCCGGCCCCGACACGACCCCCACCTCCTGGCGTGATAGCCTTGCCGTTTACCTGCAACGGCGGGTGCTGATCGTGCTGTTCCTCGGCTTCTCGTCCGGGCTGCCGCTGGCGCTGTCGGGCTCGACGCTGCTGGTGTGGATGCGGGAATCCGGCGTCGATCTCAAGACCATCGGGCTGTTTGCGCTGGTCGGCACGCCCTACACGCTGAAATTCCTGTGGGCGCCGCTGGTCGATGCGATGCATGTGCCGCTGTTCACGCGCGCGTTCGGGCGGCGCCGCGGCTGGCTGCTGTTCTCGCAATTGCTGCTGATCGTCGCGATCCTGCTGCTGGCGCTGACCGATCCCGCGCGCTCGCCGTTCTATGTCGCGCTCGGCGCATTGCTGGTGGCGACGGCCTCGTCGACGCAGGACATCGTGGTCGATGCCTTCCGCGTCGAGAGCCTGCCGGAAAGCGAGCAGGCCGCCGGCATGGCGTCCTATGTCGCGGCCTATCGCATCGGCATGCTGGTCTCGACCGCCGGCGCGCTGTTCATTGTGTCGGGCTTCGAGAGCACCGGCATCACCCGCACGTCCGCCTGGATGTGGGGTTATGTGGTGATGGCGGCGATGGTGCTGATCGGGACGATCACGGCGCTGGTCGCGACCGAGCCCGAGCAATCGGTGCGGGCGGAAGCCGCGACGCAGACGCAGACCGCGTTCGCGCGCGTGCTGCACGCGGCGATCGGCGCCTTCTCGGAATTCCTGACGCGCAAGGACGCGCTTGCGGCACTCGCCTTCGTCGTGCTGTTCAAGTTCACCGACGCCTTCTCCGGCACGATGACCGCGCCGTTCGTGATCGACCTCGGCTTCTCCCGCAACGACTATGCGGCGATCGTGAAGGGTGTGGGCCTCGCTGCGACGCTGATCGGCGGCTTTGCCGGCGGCTTCGTCGCCCGGCGCTATTCGCTCGCGAGCAGCCTCTGGATCGGCGGCGTGGTGCAGGCGCTCGCGAACCTCTCCTTTTCCTGGCTGGCCTTCGTCGGCACCAGCCAATGGGCGCTCGCCTTCGCCATCACTTGTGAGAACTTCACCAGCGCCATCGGCACGGTGATCTTCGTCGCCTATCTTTCGGCGCTCTGCCAGAACCCGCTGCACACGGCGACGCAATATGCGCTGCTCACCGCGCTTGCCGCGGTGGGGCGGACCTATCTCTCGTCAGGCGCCGGCTTCGTGGCTGATACCACCGGCTGGCCGCTGTTCTTCGTGATCTGCATGCTGGTGGCGATCCCGAGCCTGGTGCTGCTGGCCTGGCTGCAGAAGCGCGGGCATTTTGATGCACTGGGGCCGGTGAGGGTTTAGCGCAACGACCGCTGTCATGCCCCGCGAAGGCGGGGCATCCAGTACGCCGAGATGGTTGTGATTGACCGAGAAGCTGCGGCGTACTGGATCGCCCGCCTACGCGGGCGATGACACCGGAATCCTGGAGAGAGGGAACCTCCCCCTACTGCTTCTTGATCAAACTCCACTTCGTGATCACGGCCTCGCTCATCTGGCCGGGATCGCTGGCGCAGGCGATCTCGTCGACCTTGACCGAGATCTCCTTGCCGGCGAACGTCTTCAGCTGCGCGGCCTGGGCGTCGCCGCTGGGAACGAGCTGGAAGGTTTCGGGTCCGGTCTCGAGATTGCACAGCCCGCTCGGCGGCGGCAGGCGGCGCGGCTCGGAGGTGATCTGGTAGGTCGCAACCCGCTTGCCGACGTTCTTGACGTCGCGCACTTTCATCGTGTTCAGCTCGCCCGAGAGCACCTCGCCGGCATTGATCGGCTTGCCGGGCTTCGACGGCGGCGGAGCCCCGTCATCCTGCTGCGCGGAGATGGCCGGCGTCGCCAGCATCGCGATCGTCGCGACCAAAGCCCATCGTTTGGCGAAAAGTTTCGTCATGTCGTCCGTTCCGTAAGTCTGGATGGCTAGAACAGGGTACGCTGCCGCATCGCGGCCGATAGCGTGCCTTCATCGAGATAATCAAGCTCGCCGCCGACCGGCACACCATGGGCAAGCCGGGTTACTTTTACGTTGGCGTCCTGAAGCAGGTCGGTGATGTAGTGCGCCGTGGTCTGGCCGTCGACCGTGGCATTCAGCGCCAGGATGACCTCATGCACCTGCGCCTCATGCGCGCGCGCGACCAGCGCCTCGATGGTGAGGTCCTGCGGACCGACGCCGTCGAGCGGCGACAATGTCGCGCCCAGCACGTGATAGCGCCCTTGAGTGGCATTGGCCCGCTCCAGCGCCCAGAGATCGGCAACGTCGGCGACGACGACGATGATCGAGGGATCGCGCCTCGGATCGGTGCAGACCGTGCAGGGACTTTGCGTGTCGATGTTGCCGCAGGTCTTGCAGACCTGGACCTTCTCGAGCGCGACCTGCATGGCCGAGGACAGCGGCATCATCAGCGCTTCGCGCTTCTTGATCAGATGCAGCGCGGCACGCCGCGCCGAGCGCGGGCCGAGGCCCGGCAGCCGCGCGAGAAGCTGGACCAGCCGCTCGATTTCAGGACCCGCAACAGCGCCCATCCTACTGGCCGAACAGCCCCGACAGCCCCGGCGGCAGGCCGAGCCCGCCGGTGAGCGACTGCATCTTCTCCTGCATAGCGGCTTCCGCCTTGCGGCGGGCCTCGCCGAACGCGGTGACGAGCAGATCCTCGAGCACTTCGCGCTCTTCCGCCTTCATCAGCGAAGGATCGATCTTGACGCCCTTGACGTCCATCTTCGCGGTCATGCGCACGGCGACGAGACCGCCGCCGGAGATGCCCTCGACCTCGACGTTGGCGAGCTGATCCTGCATCTCCTGCATCTTGGATTGCAGCTGCTGCGCCTGCTTCATCATGCCGAAAATATCGACCATCGGTGCTGTCCTTGAAAATCGGCTCTAGAGATCGTCGCCGTCGGAACCGTCGGGCGGATCGTCACTGCCATAGTCGGCGTTAATATCGGATTCCGGCGCCTCGGGGGCAAGCCTGCGTACCTCGACGACCTTCGCACCCGGAAAACGCGACAGCACCTCGCGCACGCGCGGATCGGCCTCGGCGGTGCGCGCATGTTCCTGCTTGGCCGCCTGGTTCACCGAGCGCAGCGTCGGCTGGCCCTGCTCGTTGGAGACGATCACGGTCCAGCGCCGCCCGGTCCAGAGCTCGAATTTGCGCGCGAGATCGGAAATCATGGTCTTGGAGGCGTTGGGCTCGAGCGCGACTTCCAGCCGGCCTTCCTCGAAACGGACGAGGCGCATGTCGCCTTCGAGCGCGCCCTTGGTCAGGAGGTCGCGCTTCTGCCCGGCCAGCGCAACGAGCTGGGTGAAGCTCGTGACGCGCAACACGGGCGCGGCAGCTTGCGGATCCGGCGCGGGCGTTGCCATCTGCGGACGGGCACCACCGCCGCCGAAGGAGGACGGCGACGATGTCGGAATGCGAACTGGAGCCGCGGACGCCACCGGCCCCGCCGGCGCGCTGCGCGTGGCACCGCCGCCGCTCACGACTGGCGAACCGCCGCCGTTCTGCTCCAGCATCTTGATCGCTTCGTCCGGCGTCGGCAGGTCGGCGACATAGGCGATGCGCACCAGCACCATCTCGGCGGCAGCCGCGGGCCGCGTCGCGGCCTGCACCTCGGTGATGCCCTTGAGCAGCATCTGCCACATCCGCGACAGCACGCGCATCGAGATCTTCGAGGCGAAATCCCGTGCGCGCACACGCTCGGTCTCGCCATAGGCGACGTTGTCGGCGGTCGCCGGCACGATCTTCACCCTGGTGACGAAATTGACGAATTCGGCGAGATCCGAGAGCACGACGATCGGATCGGCGCCGACGTCGTATTGGTCGCGGAACTCCCTGAACGCGGATGCGATGTCGCCACGCGCCAGAGAATCGAAAAGATCGATGACACGGGTGCGGTCGGCGAGCCCCAGCATCTGCCTGACGGCATCGGCCTTCACGGCGCCTGCCGCATGCGCGATCGCCTGATCGAGCAGCGAGAGCGAATCGCGCACCGAGCCTTCGGCAGCGCGCGCAATGATGCCGAGCGCTTCGGGCTCGATCTCGACATTTTCCTTGGCCGCGATGTTGGCGAGATGCTTCATCAGCACGTCGGCCTCGACGCGGCGCAGGTCAAAGCGCTGGCAGCGCGACAGCACGGTCACCGGAACCTTGCGGATCTCCGTCGTGGCGAACACGAATTTGGCGTGCTCCGGCGGTTCCTCCAGCGTCTTCAGGAAGGCGTTGAACGCCGCTGTCGACAGCATGTGGACTTCGTCGATGATGTAGACCTTGTAGCGGGCGCTGGCCGGCGCGTAGCGGACGCTGTCATTGATCTGACGAACGTCGTCGACGCCGGTATGCGAGGCCGCGTCCATCTCCAGCACGTCCATGTGCCGGCTTTCCATGATCGCCTGACAATGCACGCCGAGCGTCGGCATCTGGACCGTCGGGCCCTTCACCGAGCCATCCGGCATCTCGTAGTTGAGCGCACGGGCAAGGATGCGCGCGGTGGTGGTCTTGCCGACCCCGCGGACGCCGGTGAGAATCCAGGCCTGCGGAATGCGGCCGGTCTCGAACGCGTTGGAGACGGTGCGGACCACGGCCTCCTGGCCGATCAGATCGTCGAAGCTTGAAGGACGGTATTTCCGCGCCAGCACCCGGTAGGGCGTGCTGGCCTGGCCGGCGCTGTGAGGGTTGGGAGGGGCGCCAGCGTCGGTCATCGGTCGATCCGCAATGAAGTGTCTTTCGGCCGGCTTTGCGGAAAGGAGCGCGCTGGCGGCCCGAGCCGCCGGCGCAATTCGCTCGGAAAAACAGGTAGGAGACTGACGAGCGACCCGATCCGGACCTCGTTAGGGCTGCTTCCTTCCGGACCTGACCCGGTTGGCGAGTGGCTCGTCCACCGCCAATCTCCCGGTCCCTATTTGGGGCCAAAAGGACCGGAAAGCAAGCGGGTATCGGCTTGAACAGGCTGGGCTTCATGGTGGCTTGCCCAGCATCCGGGCAATTCCCGGTCTGCCTAGCCGATAGGCTGTGCTTTCACTGCCGGAGGCGCCTTGGTAAGAACGCTGCCGGAACTCCTCCCAACAGAAAAGCGATTGATCCCAATGGTTACACGTCGTGATGTTGCATCGATTGTCGGACTTGGCGCGATGGCTGCGGCGACCGCGGGCGCGCTGGCCACTCCGGCCCTCGCCCAGACGGCCGATACCAACGAATCGACCTTCGCCCGCATCCGCCGCACCAAGAAGATGCGGATCGGCGCGGTCGGCGGCGGCGCGCCGTATTACATGAAGGATCTTTCGACCGGCCAGTGGAAGGGATTTTACGTCGACATCGCCAAGGCGCTTGCCGAGGACATGGAGGCTGAGCTCGAGATCACCGAGACCACTTGGGGCAATTCGGTGCTCGACCTGCAGTCCAACAAGATCGACGTTTTCTTCGGCCTCAACCCGACCCCGAAGCGCGCGCTGGTGGTCGACTTCTCGGTGCCGGTCTTCAACAACGCCTTCGGCATCCTCTGCAAGAAGGACTTCAAGCCGAAGAGCTGGGCCGAGCTGAACTCGCCCGACGTCAAGATCGCGGTCGACCAGGGCTCCTCGCACGACCAGGTCGTCAGCCGCCTGACGCCGAAGGCGCAGATCTCGCGGCTGAAGACCGCCGACGACGCCACCGCCGCGCTTCAGACAGGCCGCGTCGACGCGCAATGCCTGATCACGATGCTGTCGCTGACGGTGCTGAAGAAGAACCCCTCGCTCGGCCAGTTCGTGCTGCCGACGCCGATCTTCGCCACCACGTCGAACGCCGGCTTCCGCCGCGAGACCGACAAGACCTGGCGCGACTACGTCAACACCTGGATCGACTTCAACAAGGGCCTCGGCTTCATCCGCAACGCGATCATCACCAATATGGAGCTGGTGGGCGTGACCGAGGCGGACATCCCGCCGGGCGTGTCGTTGTAAGGTATGCTGAATTTGGATCGGGCTGGATCCCCGAGCGCCTGTGCTCCCCCTCTCCCGCTTGCGGGAGAGGGTTGGGGAGAGGGTGTCTCCTCTAGGGAGACTCCCCAAGAGGATAGAGCCCTCACCCGTCGCTTCGCGCCGACCTCTCCCGCAAGCGGGAGAGGTGCACCGAGCATGCGGCTCGACTGTCTTCAATTCGCGCGCGACTGAGGTCCAAGATAATATGTATCAGTGGGATTTCGGCATCCTCTGGAGCTATCGCTGGCTCTTTCTCAACGGGCTCGGCGTCACCGTTGGCTTCACGTTGGTCATCGTTGTGCTCGGCCTCGTCTTCGGCCTGTTCGGCGCGTTCGGGACCCTGTCGCGCTTTCGCGCGGTGCGCCTTCTCGCGCTCACCTTCATCGAGGCGTTCCGCTGCACGCCGATCCTGGTGCAGCTGATCTGGTTCTATTACGCGCTGCCGATCCTGGCCGGCGTCGAGATGACGCCGATCACGGCCTCGGCGCTGGCGCTGTCGCTCTACGGCGGCTCGTTCTATTCGGAGATCATCCGCGGCGGCATCATCTCGATCGATCGCGGCCAGTCCGAAGCCGGCGCCGCGCTCGGCATGACGCCGGGCCAGAGCATGCGGCGCATCGTGCTGCCGCAGGCGATCAAGCGCATGATCCCGGCGCTGATGAACCAGTCGATCATCCAGTTCAAGAACACCTCGCTGGTCTCGGTGCTGGCGGTGCCGGACCTCGTCTATCAAAGTCAGGTCGCCGCACATGACAGCTATCGTCCGCTGGAAACCTACACCGCCGTCGCGGTCGCTTATGCGGCAATCCTGATTCCGCTGACCATCATGGTCCGGCGCGGCGAGAAGCGACTGGCGGTCGGCGAATGAGCGACACGCAAAAAATCGAGATCCGGGCCTTGCGCAAAAGCTTTGGCAGCAACGAGGTCCTGAAGAGCATCAGCCTCGACGTCACCAAGGGCGGCGTCGTCGGACTGATCGGGCCGTCAGGCTCGGGCAAATCGACGCTGCTCCGCTGCATCAATCTTCTGGTGACGCCCGACGGCGGCAGCGTCCGCGTTGGCGACACGCGCTTTTCGTTCGGCGAGGGCACGAAGCTCCCCGATGTGAAGACGCTGGCAAAATTCCGCGCCACCACCGGCATGGTGTTCCAGCATTTCAACCTGTTCCCGCACATGACGACGCTCCAGAACGTGATGGAGGGACCGGTCACGGTGCGGCGCATGGCAAAGGCGGACGCCGAGAAACTCGCACGCGCGCAACTCGTCAAGGTGGGTCTTGCCGAGAAGGCCGACCAATATCCGGCGACGCTGTCAGGCGGACAGAAGCAGCGTGTCGCGATCGCGCGCGCGCTGGCGATGGAGCCTGATGTGATGCTGTTCGACGAGGCGACCTCCGCGCTCGATCCCGAGCTTGTCGGCGAGGTCCTCGCCGTCATCCAGCAGCTGGCGTCCGAGGGCATGACCATGGTGATCGTGACGCACGAGATCGCGTTCGCCCGCGAGGTCGCCGACCGCCTCATCTTCATGCGCGACGGCGTCGTGGTCGAGGAAGGCCCGGCGCGGCAGGTGATCGACAATCCAAGAGAAGCTGCGACCCGCGCCTTCCTTAGCCATTTCCACCGCACCGGCGCATTGCCGCCGGCCACAACGGCATCGTGATGTCCGATATCAACCGCGTCTATCTCGTCACCGGCGCCGCCAGCGGCATCGGCCGCGCCACCGCAAGACTGCTCGCAACGCCCGGCACGGCGCTGCTGCTCCAAACGCGCTCGAACGCAGAGGGTCTCGACGTCACGGCCGCGGAAGCCGAAGCGCAAGGTGCGATCGTCGCAAAATGCCTCGGCGATCTCGCCGAGGAGGCCGCGGTCACCGACGCCCTCGCCGCTACGCAAAGCGCCTTCGGCCGGCTCGACGGATTGATCCTGGTCGGCGGCCATGCCCGCCGCGGCAGCGCCATCGGTACGCCGGCGGATCAGTTCCGCAAGGCGATGGATGAATCGGCGCTGGCGTTCACGCGGTTGGTGGACGCCGCGCTCCCGCTGCTGCGTGCGGGACGAGATGCGCGGATCGTGGCAGTGTCGTCGTTCGTGGCGCACGCGATCCGGCCGGAGTTCGCACCCTTTGCAGCGACGGCCGCGAGCCGCTCCGCGCTCGAAGCGCTGGTGCGCCTCACCGCAGTCGAGCTCGCCGGGGAGGGCATCACCGTCAACGCCGTCGCGCCGGGCCTGATCATCAAGGACAAGCCCAGCGAAAGCCGGCTGTCACCCGAGCAGATCGCGGCGACCGAAGCACTGATCCCGATGAATCGCCGCGGGCGGCCGGAGGAAGTGGCCGAGATCATCGCCTTTCTGGCCTCCCCAAAAGCATCCTACGTCACCGGCCAGGTCTGGCACGTCAATGGAGGCCTGACATGACCGAAGCGACCGTCGCACGTCTCAGGCTGTTCCTGATCGAGAGCCCGATCAAGATGGCGCGCCTCCAGGGCGTCGGCAACGTCAAGGGCACGGTGAAACGCGTGCTGCTCGAACTGACGTCGAGCGACGGCGTGATCGGCTGGGGCGAGGCGGCACCGTGGGAAGTGTTCACGGGAACGCCGGAAGCGGCCTTCGCCGCGCTCGACATCTATTTGCGGCCGATCGTGATGGGCAAGTCGGTGCGTCGCATCCGCGCGCTGATGGCCGAGCTCGATCGTGCCTTGGTCGGACATGCCGAAGCCAAGGTCGCGATCGAAATGGCGCTGCTCGACATCGTCGGCAAGTCCTCGGGACTTTCGGTCGCCGACCTGCTCGGCGGCCGCGTGCGGGATACGATCCCGCTGTCGTTCTCCATCGCCGATCCGGATTTCGCCGCCGATCTCGAACGCATGCGGAAGATGGTTCCGGACGGCAATTTCATCTACAAGGTCAAGACCGGCGTGAAGTCGCATCGCGAGGATCTCGATCATCTCGCGGCGATCCGGAAAGAATTCGGCGACAAGGTCGATCTTCGCGTCGATTACAACCAGGCCTTAGCGCCATTCGGCGCGATCAAGATCCTGCGCGACGTCGAGCAGTTTGCGCCGACCTTCATCGAGCAGCCGGTGCCGCGCAAATATCTCGACGTGATGGAGCAGCTGACCGCGGCGCTGGAGACGCCCGTGCTCGCCGACGAAAGCTGTTTCGACCGCCGCGACATGATGGAGGTGGTGCGCCGCGAGGCGGCTGATGCCGTCTCGATCAAGCTGATGAAGGCCGGCGGCCTGTTCGAGGCGCAGGCGATCATGGCGATCGCCGACATCGCCGGCCTGCCCGGCTATGGCGGCACACTGTGGGAGGGCGGCATCGGGCTCGCCGCGGGCACGCAGCTGATCGCGGCGACGCCGGGAATCTCGCTCGGTTGCGAATTCTACATGCCGCACCATGTACTGACCGAGGACGTGCTGGAAGAGCGCGTCGCCAATCGCGGCGGCCACGTCGTGGTGCCCGACGGCCCGGGCCTCGGCATCCGCGTCAGCGAAGCCTCGGTCCGCGCCAATGCGCGGGTGCTGGCGGAGGCGTAAAAGCACGCCCCCACCGTCGTCCTGGCGAAAGCCAGGACCCATTACCCCAAGGAGAAGTTTGTGGCACGAAGTCGGTAAACCCCGAATCTTCGCCAAGCCCAATCCTGTGGTAATGGGTCCTGGATCTGCGCTGCGCTTGTCCAGGACGACGATCGCGTATGCGGCCCCTGCGGAGCGCCATCCTTCCCCTATCGGAATCGCTGTCGTATGGTCGGAGCAAATATTCAGGGGTTCCGCCCCGCCATGCCCGATTCCTGTCGGGCCATCCGGAAATCTTCATGCCCGAACCCGCCTGGTCGCTGCACTCCCGCCTGAAAGAGGACACCATCGACATCGGCGATTTGCCGCTGTCCAAGGTATTGGTCATCAAGGACGCGCATTATCCCTGGCTGCTGCTGGTGCCGCGGCGCGCGGATACGGTCGAGATCATCGACCTCGACGAGGTGCAGCAGGCGCAATTGATGACCGAGATCTCCCGCGTCTCGCGCGCGCTGAAGGAGATCACCCAATGCGACAAGCTCAACATCGCGGCACTGGGCAACCTCGTGCCCCAGCTTCACGTCCACATCATCGCGCGCCGCACCAGTGACGCCGCCTGGCCGCGGCCGGTCTGGGGCGTGATGCAGCCCTTGGCGCACGACGCCACCGAGGTGCAGAGTTTCATCAGCGCGCTTCGCCGCAAGATCTGGTTGGGTTGAAAGAACAATAGATGTCAGCATTCGACTCGTTTCCGCTGGGGCAGCCGGCCTTCGTCACCAACATTCTCGACCGCGCCGCGCATCTGCGCCGCGACGACGAAAAGCTGTTCGCGATGGAGCAGAAGCCGACCTCGCGCGCCTATGTGGTCTACCGCGACTCGCTGCTGGTGAAGCGCGAAGGCGACAAGGTGCGCGCACTGCTCGGAATCGACGAGGCGCTGAAATGCGGCGCCAATCCCGGCACGATCTTCTTAGGCTTACGCGACGGCGCCGCGATGTTCGGCATGGGCCTCTCGCAGGCCGCGTCCGAGAAGCTGATCGGGCGCGAGGACTACGCGCTGAGCGAGCTGCGCGGCATGGCGATGCAGGGCGCGGTGCCGCCGCAGGAGCTGTCGGCGATCGCGATGGCGAAGTCGATGGTGAGCTGGCATCAGCGCCATGGTTATTGCGCCAATTGCGGCACGCGCAGCGCGATGAAGGAAGGCGGCTGGAAGCGGGAGTGCCCGAGCTGCAAGGCCGAGCATTTCCCGCGCACCGATCCCGTCGTGATCATGCACGTCGCCTCCGGCGAAAGGTGCCTGCTCGGCCGCCAGAAGCAGTTTCCGCCCGGCATGTATTCGTGCCTCGCCGGCTTCGTCGAGGCCGCCGAAACCATCGAGGACGCGGTACGCCGCGAGATCCTCGAAGAATCCGGAATCCGCTGCACCGACGTGCAGTATTACATGACCCAGCCCTGGCCCTATCCGTCGTCGCTCATGATCGGCTGCAGCGCGCGGGCCGTGAGCGAGGACATCGTCGTCGATCATTCCGAGCTGGAGGATGCGCGCTGGTTCACGCGCGAGGAGGCCGCCCTGATGCTGACGCGGACCCATCCCGACGGGCTCGCCGGTCCGCACCCGTTCGCCATCGCCCATCACTTGCTCGGCCGCTGGGTGCACGACAAGAGCTGAGACCGCCGATGGCGCACTCTGTGATCGCGCCGCGCATCCTCTGCATCGGCATTCCCGTGCGCGACCTGACCTTTCGTGTCGAGGCAGTGCCCGCGCGCGGCAGCAAGGCCAACGCCACGCACCTTGCGGAGATCTGCGGCGGCAATGCGCTCAATGCCGCGATCGCTATCGCGCGGCTTGGTGGCCGCGTCTCCTTCGCCGGCCCCATGGGCGATGCCGGGGAGACCTCGAGCCGCTTCATCCTCGACCGGATGGAAGCTGAAGGTATCGAGACCACACACATCGTCCGCATGCCGGGACTCGCGACGCCGGTGTCGGCGATCATGATAGAGCCCTCGGGCGAACGCACCCTCACCATCTACCGCGATCCTGCGTTGTCGACCGTGCAGCTGCCGGACGCGGACGCGCTGCTCGCCTATTGCCGGGCGGTTCTCGTCGAAAGCCGCTGCGCCGCGTTCGCGACTTCGCTCTGCACTGAGGCACGCCGGCGCGGCATTGCCGTCGTCGTCGGCGTCGACCGCGCGATGTCGTTGCTGGACGGCCTGCTCACGACCGCCTCGCATCTGCTGTTCGCCAGCGAACAGGTGCAGGAGACCGCCGGCATCTCCGATGACGGCGATGCGTTGAAGCGCCTGGCCGCGCTCACGCCCGCCTTCCTCGCCGCCACCCGCGGCCCGCGCGGCACGATCTGGCTGAACGAGAGCGGCGAACTAGAGCAGACGCCGGCGGTCCCGGTTCAGGCGGTCGATACGCTCGGCGCCGGCGACGTCTTCCATGGCGCTTTCACGCTTCGCCTCGCCGAAGGCGGCGGCGTGCGGGAGGCGCTGCAATTCGCCGCGGCTGCCGCGGCGCTGAAATGCACCCGCCACGGCGGCGGCCTGGCCGCTCCGCAACGTGTTGAAGTCGAAGAGTTTTTGAACATGCCGCGGGCGACGACGCTCGGACCGGCACCGAAATTATAGACTTGATATAGAAAGATTTTCTCTATATCAGGGAAATCGACCATTGAAATGAAACAAAGTTCTTCAAATGACCGATCTCGCTGTTCCGCTCCCCGAGACCAGCCGCCGCCTCGACGCCATTGACCGCAAGATTCTGATGGTGCTGCAGGACGATGCCTCCCTCTCCGTCGCCGAGATCGGCGACCGCGTCGGCCTGTCCTCGACCCCCTGCTGGAAGCGCATCCAGCGCCTGGAGGCCGACGGCGTGATCACCAAGCGGGTGGCGCTGGTCGACCAGAACAAGATCGGGCTCGGCATCTCCGTGTTCGTGTCGGTCGAGAGCTCCGACCATTCCGACGCCTGGCTCAAGAAGTTCGCCGACGCGGTCAGCGCCATGCCCGAGGTGATGGAGTTCTATCGCATGGCCGGCGACGTCGACTACATGCTGCGCGTGGTCGTCGCGGACATGCAGGCCTATGACGTGTTCTACAAGAAACTGATCAGCGCCGTGCCGCTGAAGAACGTCACCTCGCGCTTCGCGATGGAGAAGATCAAGTCGGTCACCGCGCTGCCGATCCCGGCTGTGGTGGCGGGTTAAGGCTCACCATGGAGAAGCTGTCATCGCACGGCTTGACCGGGCGATCCAGTATTCCAGAGACGACGATGGGGTACGGATAAGCCGCGGCGTACTGGATGCCCCGGTCAAGTCGGGGCATGACAGCAAGTGAGGCTAGCCTCGCACCTCAAATCTTCTGATTGTACTCGCCGACTTCGGGATGGGTGCGCAGCACGCTGTTCACCATCTCGAACATGTCGTGCATGCGCTGTTCGGAGACCGGGCTCTCGACCACGACGACGAGTTCGGGCTTGTTGGAGGAGGCACGCACCAGGCCCCAGCTGCCGTCCTCGACCGTGACGCGAACGCCGTTGACGGTGACGAGATCGCGGATCGACTGGCCGCCGATCTTGGCGCCCTTCGTCTGCAAGCCCTCGAAGTGCTTCACCACCTTGTCGATGACGCCGTACTTCACCTCGTCGCCGCAATGCGGCGACATCGTCGGCGACGACCAGGTCTTCGGCAGCGCGTTCTTGAGATCGGCCATCGACTTGCCGGGGGCACGATCGAGCATGTCGCAGATCGCGAGCGCCGAGACGAGACCGTCGTCATAGCCGCGTCCATAGGGCTTGTTGAAGAAGAAGTGGCCGGACTTCTCGAAGCCGGCGAGCGCACCCGTCTCATGGGTGCGGCGCTTCATGTAGGAATGGCCGGTCTTCCAATAGGTGGTTTTTGCACCCTGCTTCTGCAACACCGGATCGGTGATGAACAGGCCGGTCGACTTCACGTCGACGATGAACTGCGCGTCCTTGTGGATCGCGGACATGTCGCGCGCCAGCATCACGCCGACCTTGTCGGCAAAGATCTCCTCGCCGGTGTTGTCGACCACGCCGCAGCGATCGCCGTCGCCGTCGAAGCCGAGGCCCACATCGGCCTTGTGCTGCAGCACCGCGTCGCGGATCGCATGCAGCATCTCCATGTCTTCGGGGTTCGGATTGTATTTCGGGAAGGTGTGGTCGAGCTCGGTGTCGAGCGGGATCACCTCACAGCCGATCGCCTCCAGCACCTGCGGCGCGAACGCGCCGGCGGTGCCATTGCCGCAGGCCGCGACGACCTTGAGCTTGCGCTTGAGCTTCGGACGGCTGGTGAGATCGGCGATGTAGCGCGCCGGATAATTCTCATGGAATTGATAGGAGCCGCCAGCCTTGTTCTTGAACTCGGCACCGAGCACGATTTCCTTCAGCCGCGTCATCTCGTCGGGGCCGAAGGTCAGCGGGCGGTTGGCGCCCATCTTCACGCCGGTCCAGCCATTGTCGTTGTGCGAGGCCGTGACCATGGCGCAGCAGGGCACGTCGAGGTCGAACTGCGCGAAATAGGCCATCGGCGTCACCGCGAGCCCGATGTCGTGCACCTTGCAGCCTGCCGCCATCAGGCCGGAGATCAGCGCATATTTGATCGAGGCCGAATAGCCGCGGAAATCATGACCCGTGACGATCTCCTGGCTGACGCCGAGCTCCGCGATCAGCGCGCCCAGCCCCATGCCGAGCGCCTGGATTCCCATCAGGTTGATTTCCTTCTGGAACAGCCAGCGCGCGTCGTATTCGCGAAAGCCCGTGGCCTTCACCATCGGCTCGGATTCGAAGGCATAGGTGTTGGGCAGCAACACGGATTTCGGCTTGGGGAACATGGAGACGGTCTCGTGAAAAAGAGCCAGATTTGATGCAGCCTTAGCGAATGCCGGGCTGCAGCGGAAGGCGGGAATGGCAGCTTATGGATGATAATTGCGGCAGTTTGGTAACGGGAAAATCTAACCGCGAGAGCGGTCGGAATAGAGATTTTCTTGAAATATGCGGTCGCTGGAGCCTTTGGGAGACCCTTACTGCTCCAGCACCATCTGACCGTTGGCGTACTCAAAACGTTTGAGGCGGGAGAGGAAGGAGAGGCCGAGCAGGTTCTCGGACAGCGCCTCGTCGGGCAGCACCATGGCATCGACGTCGCGCACGATTAGGCCGCCGACATCGAGTATGGCGATGCGGGTGCGCGCGGCCTTGATGGTGCCGTTGGCGGTGGAGACGGTGGCGTTGTAATCGCCGCGCGAGGGACGCAGGCCGAAACGGGCGGCAGAGGTCTCGTTCAGCGCAACCACGGAGGCGCCGGTGTCCACCATGAAGCCGATGCGCTGGCCTTCGATCCGGCCTTCGGTCTGGAAGTGGCCGCGGCCGTCGCGGGGAATGTTGAGGCTGCGGCCGCCGGCCGGCGCGATGGACGCGACTGCTACCGTGCGCGGCACCGACGTCGCCGAGGCGGAGCTCATCCTGTCCGCCATCTGCGCCATGAAGGTGCCGAGGCCGATCATGATCGCCGCGAAGATCATTATGTTACGCATCACACCAGTTCCGAGCCGGAAGGCTCGATTTCACCACGCGGCAGGCCTGTCCGCGAGCGACGCTGCGGCCAGAGCTGTGCTATTTTGACGAAAAGGATGAGCGGACGGTTAATGCGCCGGTGTCGCAGATACGGCATATCCTCATCCTGAGGAGCCCGCGAAGCGGGCGTCTCGAAGGATGGCCGCGGGTGAAAGGCGGGCCTACATGGTTTGAGACGCGCGTTCCGCGCTCCTCATCATGAGGGTCTTCTTGCGCCTCACGTGCCGCGCGGCTTGACCCGCCGGGTCGGCAGCGCATTCGCCGGATCTTCCGGCCAGGGATGGCGCGGGTAGCGGCCGCGCAAATCGGAGCGCACGGCGCTGTAGCTGCCGCGCCAAAAACCAGGGAGATCGCGCGTCACCTGCACCGGGCGCTGCGCCGGCGACAGCAGCTCCAGCACCAGCGGCACCTTGCCGGCGGCGATCGAGGGATGGGTGTTGAGGCCGAACAATTCCTGCAGCCGCACCGCGATGGTCGGCCCCTGCTCGGCTTCATAGTCGATCGCGAGCACGCTGCCGGTCGGCGCCTCGAAATGCGTCGGCGCCTCGCGGTCGAGCCGCGCGCGCATCTCCCACGGCAACAATGTCATCAGCGCGTCGGAGAGTTCGCCGGCGGACATATCCTTCAGCGCGATCTTGTCGTAGAGCGCCGGCACCAGCCAATCGTCGCGCCGCGCGATCAATCCGTCGTCCGAGAGATCAGGCCAGCTGTCGCCCTCGGCCTTGCGCAAAAACATCACGCGATCGCGCCATTGTTTGGCTGCCTTCGACCAGGGCAGCCGGTCGAGGCCGGCGGCGATCAGCCCGTCCGCGAAGATGCGCGCAGTGTCCTCCGAGGGCGAGACGGCAAGCGTCGCCTCGGAGAGCGTGATCGCGTGCAGCGCGCGCTTGCGCCGCGCCCGCAACGCCATCGCACCGCGATCGAACGATATCTCCTCGGCGGATTCGATGTGCTCGGCGAAATGCCGTTCGATCTCGTCCTGCGAGATTTGCGCGGCGAGCAGAATGCGCCCGCTCGCCGCCGTGCCGGTCATCTCGCCGATCGCGATATAGGGTGCACGGGCGAGCGAGGAGGTTTGATCCACGGCAGCACCCCGGCCGTTGGCGAGCACGAAGCTGCCATTGCCGCGGTTGCGCGCAACGCGATCCGGGAAGGCGTAGGCGAGCATCAGGCCGGTCGAGAGGCCGTCTTCGCCGGTCGCCGCCTTCTCCGACGCCGCCACCTGCGAGGCCCAGCGCCGCGCGAGGTCGCGCGCGCTTGCAGCACGCGGGGAACGGTCGCGGCGGAACTGGTCGCGCCGGTGCTCGAGATCGACGCTGTCGCCGCCGAGCCCGCGTTCGGTGATGATGGCGGCGATCTCGGCGGCGGCCTCGCCCTCGCCGGCACGATGCGAATCCACGATCATGCGGGCGAGCCGCGGCGGCAGCGCCAGCGCCCGCAGGCTCTTGCCCTCCGCGGTGATGCGGCCATCGGCATCGAGCGCGTTGAGCTCGCAGAGCAGGCTTTTTGCTTCCTTCCAGGCCGGCTGCGGCGGCGGGTCGAGAAAAGATAACGCGGCGGGATCGGACACGCCCCATTGCGCGAGATCGAGTACCAGCGAGGACAGATCGGCGCTGAGTATCTCGGGCTGGGTGTAGGGCGCGAGCGAGGCCGTCTGAGGTTCGTCCCAGAGCCGGTAGCAGACACCGGGCTCGGTCCGGCCGGCGCGGCCGCGGCGCTGGTCAGCCGCCGCGCGCGAGACGCGCACGGTCTCGAGCCGGGTCAGGCCGATGTCGGGCTCGTAGCGCGGCACGCGGGCGAGACCGGAATCGACCACGATGCGCACGCCCTCGATGGTGAGCGAGGTCTCCGCGATCGAGGTCGCCAGCACCACCTTGCGCGTGCCCTTGGGCGCCGGCGAGATGGCACGATCCTGCACGGCGGCGTCGAGCGCACCGAACAGCGGCACGATCTCGATCGAAGCGTCCTGCACGCGCTCGGCGAGGAAATTCTGGGTGCGGCGGATTTCAGCGGCGCCCGGCAGGAACGCCAGCACCGAGCCGGCATCGGCGCGCAGCGCCGAGGCGATCGCATCCGCCATCTGCCGCTCCACCGGCACATCCGCCTTGCGGCCGAGATAGCGCGTCTCGACCGGAAAGGCGCGGCCCTCGCTTTCCACGACGGGCGCTTCGCCGAGCAATTTTGCGACGCGGGCGCCATCGAGCGTTGCCGACATCACGAGGATGCGAAAATCCTCGCGCAGGCCGGTTTGCGCATCGCGCGCCAGCGCGAGGCCCATGTCGGCATCGAGCGAACGCTCGTGGAATTCGTCGAACAGGACGGCGGCGATGCCCGACAGCTCGGGATCGTCGAGGATCTGGCGGGTAAAGATCCCCTCCGTCACCACCTCGATGCGGGTCGCGCGCGAGATCTTCGAGCCGAAGCGGACGCGATAGCCGACAGTCTCCCCAGCGCGCTCGCCGAGCGATTTGGCCATGCGGTCGGCGCTGGCGCGCGCCGCGATGCGCCGCGGCTCCAGCACGATGATCTTCTTGCCTTTGGCCCAGGGGGCATCGAGCAGCGCCAGGGGCACGCGCGTTGTCTTGCCGGCGCCCGGGGGCGCCACCAGCACGGCGGCATTATGCGCCTCCAGCGTGCGCGAGAGGTCGTCGAGCACGGCATCGATCGGGAGGGGCGTGTCGAAACTGCGGGGCAAATATCTCGCTTCCGTCATCACCCGCCTTGTGCGCACTTGCGCACTGGTGCGGGTGATCCAGTAAACTCGGATCCCGGCTATTACGAAGATCGCGGATTACTGGATACCCCGCCTTCGCGGGGTATGACAATCATATGTGGCTATCAGCCCTGCACCGGCGGTCGTCCAATGCTCTCATAGACGAAACCGGCCGCAGCCATCTCCTCGGGGCGGTAGATGTTGCGCAGATCGACGATGACGGGCTGGGCCATGGTCGCCTTCAGCCGGTCGAGGTCGAGCGCCCGGAACTGCACCCATTCGGTGACGATCACGATCGCATCGGCGCCTTCCGCGCAGGAATAGGCGTCCTCGCAATAGGTGATGCTGGGCAGCTCGCTCTTCGCCTGCTCCATGCCGACGGGATCGAAGGCCTTCACCTTCGCGCCCATGTCGATCAGGCCGGTCACCAGCGGGATCGACGGCGCATCGCGCATGTCGTCGGTGTCGGGCTTGAAGGTGAGGCCGAGCACGGCGATGGTCTTGCCGCGCAGCGAGCCGCCGAGCGCCTGGCTCACTTTTCGCGCCATCGCGCGCTTACGGTTCTCGTTGACCGCCAGCACGGACTCGACGATGCGAAGGCTCACGTCGTAGTCCTGCGCGATCTTGATCAGCGCCTTGGTGTCCTTCGGAAAGCACGAGCCGCCGAAGCCCGGACCGGCATGCAGGAATTTGGTGCCAATGCGGTTGTCCAGGCCAATGCCGCGCGCGACCTCCTGCACGTTGGCGCCGGCCTTTTCGGAGAGGTCGGCGATCTCGTTGATGAAGGTGATCTTGGTCGCGAGGAACGCGTTGGCGGCGTATTTGATCATCTCGGCGGTGCGGCGTTCCGTGAACATCAGCGGCGCCTGATTCAGCGACAGCGGACGGTAGATGTCGCTCATCACCTTGCGGCCGCGCTCGTCGGAGGTGCCGACGACGATGCGGTCGGGGAATTTGAAGTCGCGGATCGCCGCGCCCTCGCGCAGGAATTCGGGATTCGAGGCGACGACCACGTCGGCCTTGGGATTGGTCTCGCGGATGATGCGCTCGACCTCGTCGCCGGTGCCGACCGGGACGGTCGATTTGGTCACGACGACGGTGAAGCCGGACAGCGACTGCGCGATCTCTTTCGCGGCGGCATAAACGTAGGACAGATCGGCGTGGCCGTCACCGCGGCGCGACGGCGTGCCGACCGCGATGAAGACAGCATCGGCATCCGCGACCGGCTTGGACAAATCGGTGGTGAACTCCAGCCGCTTGGCCTTCACATTCGTCGCGACCAGTTCGTCAAGCCCGGGCTCGTAGATCGGGATCTCGCCGCGATGAAGGGCCGCGATCTTCTTCTCGTCCTTGTCGACGCAGATGACGTCGTGACCGAAATCCGCAAAGCAGGCCCCGGACACCAGTCCCACATAGCCCGTGCCGATCATAGCAATGCGCATGAAAAACCCTGTTTGGCTTGGTTAACAAAACCCCTATTCCAAGGCGGTTTAGCATTTTCCCGGGGTGAGGGAACAGCCCGCGTACAAAAAACGGCACAGCACTTGTACCGGTAAAGAAATCGTAAGCCGCAAGGCGGCAAACTGCCCCGCGTTCACGCAGATCCTGGCGGAACACGCCTCAAAAAGAGACACCATGGCACCATCAGGCACAATCGCCGCGAGCGGGGGACTCAAGGCCCCGGCTGCTGCGCGTGTCGATTGGGTCGATTACGCCAAAGGCATCTGCATCGTCATGGTCGTGATGATGCATTCGGTGCTCGGGGTCGAGCTTGCTGCCGGTGAGACCGGTTTCATGCATGTTTTGGTCGCCTTCGCAAAGCCGTTCCGGATGCCGGATTTCTTCCTGATTTCGGGCCTGTTCCTGCCACTGGTGATCGACCGGGACCGGCGAACCTATCTCGACCGCAAGGTGGTGCATTTCGCCTATTTCTATGTCGTCTGGGTGACAATCCAGTTCGGCTTCAAGGCCCCCGCATTCGCGGCGGAAACGAGCTGGCGCGACGCCGGCTTGCTGTATCTGGAATCCTTCGTCGAGCCGTTCGGCACGCTATGGTTCATCTACCTCCTGCCGATCTTCTTCGTCGTCACAAAACTGACACGGCGAGTCCCGTCGCCCGCGATCTGGCTCATCGCGGCCGCACTGGAGACGGCACGTGTCGCAACCGGCTGGACCGCGATCGACGAGTTCTGCGCGCGTTTCGTCTATTTCTATTCGGGCTATCTGTTCGCGCCCTTCGTGTTCGCGCTGTCGGACCGCGCGCGCAATTATCCCGCATGGGCGCTGGCAGCGCTCGCGACATGGGCGCTGGTCAATGCCGGCCTAGTTGCGCTCGGGGCCAGCGAATGGAAAATCGTATCGCTCGTGCTCGGCTTCGCCGGGGCCTGCGCCATCATCACGATGGGCACGCTGCTCGCGCGCGCGCAATGGCTGAATGTCTTCCGCTTCTGCGGCGAGCATTCGATCGTGATCTATCTCGCCTTCTTCCTGCCGATGGCGGCGACACGGATGCTGCTCTTGCGCACGGGCATCATTCCCGACATCGGTGCGGTGTCGCTGATCGTGACCATCGCCGGCGTGATCGGCTCGCTCGCAATCTGGCAGATCGCTCTGCGGCTTGGCGGCAATTTCCTGTTCGAGCGGCCCGATGCGTTCTGCATCGCGCCGAAGAAGACAGAGGCGCGATTGCAGGCGGCGGAGTGATGCTCTGTTGTCATCCCCGCGAAGGCGGGGATCCAGTATTCCAGAGGCAGCAGTCGTATACGGATAAGCCGCAGCGTACTCGATTCCCCGCCTTCGCGGGGAATGACAGCGGGGGATGCGGGAAATGACAGTGGGGATAGCGGCATCCGCAAGCCAAAAATCCACCTCCCGAGGCTGTCAAATCCCGCAAAAATTCATACATTGCGGCCATGCCCAAGAGCTCCCCAAAGACCACCGCCCAAGCTGACACCAAGGCTGCCGCGCCCAAGGCCGCCGAAACCAAGCCCACTGCAGCGACAGCTGCTGCCAAGCCCGTCGCCGCCAAGGCCGCCGGCAAGGGCGACCATGTTTTCCTGGTCGACGGTTCCGGCTACATCTTCCGCGCCTATCACGCGCTGCCGCCGATGAACCGCAAGTCCGACGGCTTGCAGGTCAATGCCGTGCTCGGCTTCTGCAACATGCTGTGGAAGCTGTTGCGCGAGATGCCCGAGGACAACCGGCCGACGCATCTGGCGATCATCTTCGACAAGTCGGAAATCACCTTCCGCAACAAGATCTATCCTGAGTACAAGGCGCACCGGGCGCCGGCGCCGGACGATCTGATCCCGCAATTTTCGCTGATCCGCGAAGCGGTACGCGCCTTCGACCTGCCTTGCCTTGAACAGGTCGGCTTCGAGGCCGACGATCTGATTGCGACCTATGTGCGGCAGGCCTGCGAGCGCGGTGCGAGCGCGACGATCGTGTCCTCCGACAAGGACCTGATGCAGCTCGTCACCGATTGCGTCACCATGTACGACACCATGAAGGACCGTCGCATCGGCATCCCCGAGGTGATCGAGAAGTTCGGCGTGCCGCCGGAGAAGGTGGTGGAAGTCCAGGCCCTGGCCGGCGATTCCACCGACAACGTTCCTGGCGTGCCAGGCATCGGCATCAAGACCGCGGCGCAGCTGATCGTCGAATATGGCGATCTCGAGCAGCTGCTGTTCCGCGCCACCGAAATCAAACAGCCGAAGCGGCGCGAGGCGCTGATCGCGAACGCCGAGAAGGCGCGCATCTCGCGGCAGCTCGTATTGCTCGACGACAAGGTCGACCTCGAAGTCCCGCTGGACGATCTCGCCGTCCACGAGCCCGATGCGCGCAAGCTGATCGCATTCCTGAAGGCGATGGAATTTTCCACGCTGACGCGCCGCGTCGCCGAGTTCTCGCAGATCGATCCGGCCAACGTCGATGCCGATCCAGGCTATTCCAGCGGCGCCAGCGTGTTCTCGCCGCTGCCGCCTTCGGACGTGGTGCCGACTCCGGGAACCGGCGCGCCGCCGCAAGCGCCAGTGGGCCAGCGCAACGCATCGGCGAGCAAGGAGGACAAGGCCGCGAGTCCGAAGGGCGCGCCGATTTCTCTCGCCGCCGCGCGCGAAGAGGCTTTGCGCAAGCTCCCGGTTGACCGCAGCAAGTACCCGGCGATCAAGAGCCTCGCGGAACTGAACGCCTTCATCGCGCGCATCCATGATGCCGGCCATGTCGCGGTCGAGATCCGGGCAAACTCGATCGACCCGATGCAGGCCGATCTCTGCGGCATCGCGCTGGCGCTGGCGCCGAACGAGGCCTGCTACGTGCCGCTGGCGCACAAGCAGTCCGGTGGCGGTGCCGGCCTGTTCGACGCGGGCCTTGCGCCCGATCAAGTCAAACACGCCGACGCCATCGAGGCGCTGCGGCCGGTGCTGGAATCGCCAGGCATTCTCAAGATCGGCTTCGACGTCAAATTCACCGCGGTGATGCTGGCGCAGCACGGCATCACGCTGCGCAACGCCGACGATGCGCAGCTGATCTCCTACGTGCTGGATGCCGGCCGCGGCTCGCACGCGCTGGAGCAGCTGTCCGAGCGCTGGTTCGGGCACGCCATGCTGAAGGAGAACGAGCTGCTCGGCAGCGGCAAGGGCAAGATCACGTTCGACCAGGTGCCGATCGACAAGGCCGCGGTGCTGTCGGCGGAAGGCGCCGACGTCACCTTGCGCGTCTGGCGCGTGCTGAAGCCGCGCCTCGTCGCCGAGCACATGACCACGGTCTACGAGACGCTGGAACGCCCGCTGGTCGCAGTGCTCGCACGCATGGAGCGGCGCGGCATCTCGATCGACCGCCAGGTGCTGTCGCGTCTCTCCGGCGACTTCGCCCAGACCGCGGCGCGCGTCGAGGCCGAGATCCAGCAGATCGCGGGCGAGCCCGTCAATGTCGGCAGCCCGAAGCAGATCGGCGACATCCTGTTCGGCAAGATGGGACTGTCCGGCGGCACCAAGACCAAGACCGGCGCATGGTCCACCACCGCGCAGGTGCTCGACGAGCTCGCCGAGCAGGGCCACGACCTCCCGAAGAAGATTCTGGAGTGGCGCCAGGTCTCGAAGCTGAAATCGACCTACACCGACGCGCTGCCGACCTACGTCAATCCCCAGACCCACCGCGTCCACACGACCTACGCGCTGGCTGCGACCACGACGGGCCGGCTGTCGTCGAACGAGCCGAACTTGCAGAACATTCCGGTACGTACTGAGGACGGCAGAAAAATCCGCCGCGCCTTCATCGCAACGCCAGGGCACAAGCTGGTCTCCGCCGACTATTCGCAGATCGAGCTGCGGCTGCTCGCCGAGATCGCCGACATTCCCGTGCTGCAGCAGGCGTTCCGCGACGGTCTCGACATTCACGCCATGACGGCATCGGAAATGTTCGGCGTGCCGATCCAGGGCATGCCGAGCGAAATCCGGCGCCGCGCCAAGGCGATCAATTTCGGCATCATCTACGGCATTTCGGCGTTCGGCCTCGCCAACCAGCTCGGCATCGCACGCGAAGAGGCCTCCGCCTACATCAAGAAATATTTCGAGCGCTTCCCCGGCATCCGCGCCTACATGGACGAGACGCGCGACTTCTGCCGGAGCCATGGCTACGTCACCACGCTGTTCGGACGAAAGATGTACTATCCCGACATCAAGGCTTCGAACGCCTCGGTGCGAGCCTTCAACGAGCGCGCCGCGATCAACGCCCGGCTCCAGGGCACCGCCGCCGACATCATCCGCCGTGCCATGACGCGGATGGAGGCTGCGCTGGCCGAGAAGAAGCTGTCGGCGCAGATGCTGCTCCAGGTGCATGACGAATTGATCTTCGAGGTGCCCGACGCGGAGGTCGAGGCCACGCTCCCCGTCGTGCAGCACGTGATGCAGGACGCGCCGTTCCCGGCCGTGCTGCTCTCGGTGCCGCTGCACGTCGATGCACGCGCGGCGAACAATTGGGACGAGGCGCACTGATCCGTCACCGTGATCGAGTCCAGAGGCGAACTGCGTGAGTGATCTCAGCCCGCTGCTCGCCTTCGCGCTGACGGCGCTCGTCATCGAGATCACGCCCGGTCCCAACATGACCTATCTCGCCGCGCTGTCGCTCTCGCGCGGCATGCGCACGGGCTTTGCCGCGGTGGCCGGCATCGCGCTCGGGCTGATGACTTATGGCGTGATCGCGGCCTTCGGCCTCGCCGCGGCGATCGACCATTCGCCGTGGCTTTATGGCCTGCTGCGATGGGGTGGCGTCGCCTATCTGCTGTGGCTTGCCTGGGACGCGTGGTCGGGCAAGGAGGACGCTTCGCCGGGCAGGACGGTCGGTGCCGACGCGCGGCCGTGGCCGGCGTTCCGGCGCGGCCTGATCACCAACCTGCTCAACCCGAAAGCCGCGATGTTCTACGTGGCGGTGTTGCCGGAGTTCGTGCGCGCCGATGCCGGCTCCGTGGTCCGGCAGACGCTGATGCTCAGCGTCATCTACGTGACAATCGCCACGCTGATCCATGCGGCGATCGTCGCGCTGGCGGGCTCGCTGCAATCGACCATCGACGTCGCGAACAACCGCAACGTGGTGCGGCGCTTGTTCGCCCTGGCACTGGTCGCGATAGCGGTCTGGTTCGCGTTCACCACCGGCCGGTCGGGTTGAATTGTCCTCCGTGCAATTGCGCGATGGCCCGACCGCGCCACCCATATTAGAACCGTGCCGTCTCCCGCACCGGTTCAGCCATGCCCCACACCTCCGCCCTGCTCGGCTTCGCCCTCGTCTGCCTCGGCCTCGTGCTCACGCCGGGGCCGAACATGATCTACCTGATCTCGCGTTCGATCACGCAAGGGCCGGCAGCGGGCATCGTTTCGCTCGGCGGCGTGGCGCTCGGCTTCGTGTTCTACATGCTGTGCGCGGCGTTCGGCATCACGGCGCTGCTGCTCGCCGTTCCCTTCGCCTACGACGCGCTGCGCTTTGCCGGCGCCGGTTATCTGTTGTGGCTGGCCTGGCAGGCGGTGAAGCCGGGCGGTCGCTCGCCGTTCCAGGTGAAGCAGCTTGCGATCGACAGCCCGCGCAAATTGTTCGCAATGGGGTTCGTCACCAATCTGCTCAACCCGAAGATCGCGATGCTTTATCTCGCGCTGCTGCCGCAGTTCATCGATCCCACCGCCGGCAGCGTGCTGGCGCAGTCGGTGGTGCTCGGCGCGATCCAGATCGCGATCAGTGTCAGCGTGAATGCGATGATCGCGCTCGCGGCCGGATCGATCGCGCTGTTTCTCGCAAGCCGGCCAAGCTGGATGCTGGTCCAGCGCTGGCTGATGGGCACGGTGCTGGCCGGGCTTGCGGTGCGGATGGCGGTGGAAGCGCGGAAGGTGTGAGGCGCAACGCTGTCATGCCCCGCGAAGGCGGGGCATCCAGTACGCCGCGGCCTCTCGGTAAATCACCACCGCCTCTGGAATACTGGATCGCCCGCCTTCGCGGGCGATGACACCGTCAGTTCAATCCAGCTTCGCCTCCATGCCCCGCTTCACCGCCGGGCGTGCCATCAGGGCCTCGTACCAGCGCTTCACGTGGGGGAAGTCGGCCAGGTCAACCTTGTGGCGAGGGTGACGCCAGGCCCAGCCCAGGATGGCAAAATCGGCAACCGAGAGCTCGCCGGCGACGAAATCGCGGGCCTCCAACCGGCGGTCGAGGACGCCGTAGAGCCGTCGCGTCTCCGCCATGTAGCGCTTGAGGCCGTAGGCGCGGTCCTGCTCGTTCTCGAGCGCGATGAAATGGTGCACCTGGCCCGGCATCGGCCCGAAACCGCCCATCTGCCACATCAGCCATTCATAGACGGGGATGCGGCCTGAAAGCGATTTCGGCAGGAATTTGCCGGTCTTCTCGCCGAGATAAAGCAGGATCGCGCCCGACTCGAAGATGCTGACGGGCTTGCCGTCCGGGCCATCAGGATCGAGGATCGCGGGGATCTTGTTGTTGGGCGAGAGCTTCAGGAACTCCGGCGCCATCTGTTCGCCCTTGCTGATATTCACCGGGATCACCCTGTAGGGCAGCCCCATCTCCTCCAGCGCGACCGAGATCTTGCGGCCATTCGGCGTATTCCAGGTGTGCAGCTCGATGGTCATTTTCGCGTGTCCTTGCCCAGCCTTCTTGCCGGTTTTCTTGCCCAAGATATCCGGCATCCACCTACTCCAGAAGGTTGCACCCCCACAACCGGCGGGCCGGGATGGCCGATCCCTGTTGACGGGGGAAGCCCCCTCTGGAATGTCGGGGCCGTCGCGGATAAATTCCGCCACTTCCAAAAATGCTCCCGAGGGCCCGCCGTGTCTAAATCAGCCTCCCGCGCCCGCCTGTTCGAGATCATCCGCCGGCGCTCCTTCGGCCGCGGCGAGGTGACGCTCGCGTCGGGCCGCAAGAGCGACTTCTACTTCAACCTCAAGCCGACCATGTTGGACCCGGAGGGCGCGACCCTGCTGGCCGAGCTGACCTATGAGGCGCTGAAGGACGACAATCTCGATTTCATCGGCGGGCTCGAGATGGGCGCGGTGCCGCTGGCTGGCGCGCTGGCGCAGATTTCCTGGATCAAGGGCCATCCGATCGCGGCGTTCTTCGTGCGCAAGAAGCCGAAGGAGCACGGCGCCAAGCTCGCGATCGAGGGGCTGCCCAGGGGCGAGACGCTGGAAGGCAAGCGCGTCGTGATAGTCGAGGATGTCACCACCACCGGCGGCTCGGCGATGAAGGCAGTGGAAGCGGTGCGCGAGACCGGCGCCGAGGTGGTGCTGGTGCTGACCATGGTCGACCGCGAGGAAGGCGCCGACGACACTTTTGGCGCGGCCGGGCTGCCATTCCGCTCGCTGTACAAGGCGTCGGAGTTCTTGATTGAAGGCTTGAGCGGCTAGACTTTCTCCGCCGTCGTACCCGGGCATCCACGTCTTTGCCGCACCAGAGATCGTGGATGGCCGGGACAAGCCCGGCCATGACGAGGTCCACCCCGTCCGGCGACACCGCTCCCCCCTCAACCGCTCATTTACCATCCCGCTCTATGGTGAATCATGTGCTGAGACCTGATGGTCCCGGCCGGTTGGGTAGCGTCGGGTGGAGTAAGCGCTTGCGTACAGTTATGTCCCATGCGCGCCGGCGGCGTCGCGCGATGCTCGCAGCCGCGACACTGGCAGCACCGCTGCTCGCGGCTCCGGCGCCGGTTTCGGCCGAAGGCCTGTTCGACTTCTTCTTCGGCGGAATGCAGCAGCAGCAGCGGCCGCAACGCGAGGTGCCGCAGCAGGCGAGCTCCTACGCCGACCCCTTCACCGGCCAGCAGAATGCCGCAGCCCCGCAATACGTGCCGCCGACACGTTCGGCCGCAGCCGGCGGCTCGGGACCGGCGTTCTGCGTGCGCAGCTGCGACGGCAAATATTTTCCGCTGATGCGCGGTCTCACGTCGCCCGCGCAGATGTGTCAGGCCTTCTGTCCTGCGAGCGCGACAAAGATCTATTTCGGCTCCTCGATCGACGGCGCCGCGTCGCAGACCGGCGAGCGCTACGCCGATAGCGAGAACGCGTTCGCCTATCGCAAGGCGCTGCGCGCCGACTGCACCTGCAACGGCCGCGAGCCGGTCGGACTTGCTCCGGTCGATCTGGCGCTGGATTCGTCGCTAAAACCCGGCGACGTGATCGCCACCAGCGACGGCCTCGTCGCCTATACCGGCATTCGCGTCGGCAACGACCAGGCCGCGGACTTCACGCCGGTCGCCTCCTATCCCGGTCTCACCGCGCAGGTCCGCGCACGGCTCGGCGAGATGAAGGTGGCGCCGGTGCGCGCCGACACGGTGGCGGCGGATGGCCCCGCCACGGAGATCGTGCGCGAGACGCTGCCCGACGTGACGGTGCCGAAAACGCAAAAGCCAGCGAAGCGGGCGGGGCTGGACTGAAATCCTCATGTTGAGGAGCGCGGAACGCGCGTCTCGAACCATGAAGGCCCGGCTGCTACGGCTCGGCCTTCATCCTTCGAGACGCTTGCTGCGCAAGCTCCTCAGGATGAGGGTTGAGACCGTCAACGTCCGATGATCACGCCGATCACGTTCGGCGCCGCCAGATATTTCTCCTCGATCGCCGCGCGCGCGGCGGCGCGGTTGTCTGCCGTGAGCAGGCCGCGCTTCTCGGCCAGGATCATCCAGCAAAACCCCCACCAGTCGGTGAGCATGCCCTGATCGTCGACGAGGTCATAACCCTGCTCGGCGGCGAAGATGCGCGCTTGCGCTTCGTCCAGCGTGTCGAGGAACAGATGGTCCTCGGCAGAAAACAGATCGTCGCTGACGTCGTCGATGGTGTAGCCCCAGATCGACTGGCACACCGCATTGAACTCGCGGTCGAACTGGTCGTCATCGACCGCGTAGCGCCGCGCCGCCTGATGCAGCCGCGACAGCGAGCGCGCGAAATCGGCGATCCTGGTGAGGGCAAACTGGTCGAAGGCAATGGTGGACATGTAGTCCTCGCGAAGTCTGGCGGACGCTAGATATTGTGTCGGCAACGCGCCGAATCACAATGATATATCAAAGACTTGCTAAAGTGTTCTTAATTTGTTCTGACGCTAGGCGCGATTGTTGGAGAGCGTCGTCCTGGCGAAAGCCAGGACCCATTACCCGGTCAGCGTTGCCCTTGCGAGCTGAGGCCATGAGCGCAAGCAGCTACTACGTCTACATCTTGGCGAGCCGCCACCACGGCACGATCTACCGGCGTGACCAATGACATCCGCGCGCGGCTTGAGCTACATCGTTCGGGTCGCGGCTCGAAGTTCGTGCACAAATACAAGATATTCGGCCTCGTTCATGTCGAAGCCTTCGCAACTCCGCAGGAGGCGATCGCGCGCGAGAAGCAGCTCAAATTCTGGAAGCGGGATTGGAAGATCAAACTGATCGAAGAAGAAAATCCCGATTGGAATGACCGGTCGGGCCTCATCTCACAGTCGGGGTAATGGGTCCTGGCTTTCGCCAGGACGACGCCAATTTTGTCGCGAGGCCCTCCTCAATTCGCCGCCGACATCAGCTTATCCCCACACGCGCTCGCATAAAACTTGCCGCCGCATTGGCGCTTGATGGCGGCGCAGCGGGCGGCGGGGGATGCGTTTTGCGGAAGCGTGACGGCGCAGCTCAGGCCGTCGGCGCTGCGGCCCATCTTGCCGGCGGCCAAGGCGGCGCTGGAGGCGGTGATGCAGACGACGAGGAAGGTGGCCGCGGCGATTTCGATCAGCCGTCTCATCACAGGTTTCATCAGAGAGTTCATGGGGCGTCTCCTCCACACTGATGGCTGAATTGGCCGCCATTCTAGCACCAAATCCACGTTTCCCCGTATGCGTCCGGGTTCCCAAATCGGCCCGTTCCTTGCATAATTTTACGCCAGCGCAGTGCACGGTCGCACCAGCAATGGTTCCGGTACAGAGGCAAGATGCGTAGGGTCAGTAGTGTTCTCGCGACCAGGAAGTGACGACTTTGCAAGATTCATCGTTCCAGCCCAATTTTCCCGCCGCCAACCAGCCCATCGACGAGCTCGCGCTGGCTGAGATCAAGGGCGCGATTCTGGCGAAGCTGCGCCTTGCCATCGGCAAGGATGCGGGCATGGCGACCAAGCACGACTGGTACCAGGCCGCCGCGCTGGCGCTGCGCGACCGCATCGTGCATCGCTGGCTCACGGCCGAGAAGCACAGCTACGATGCGGGACGCAAGCGCGTCTACTATCTCTCGCTCGAATTCCTGATCGGCCGCCTCTTCAGCGACGCGCTGAACAATATGGGGCTGCTGAAGATCTTCGAGGTCGCGCTCGGCGATCTCGGCGTCTCCTTGCCTGAGCTGCGCAAATGCGAGCCGGACGCGGCGCTCGGCAACGGCGGCCTGGGCCGTCTCGCCGCCTGCTTCATGGAAAGCATGGCGACGCTGTCGATCCCCGCGATCGGCTACGGCATCCGTTATGATTACGGCCTGTTCCGCCAGATCATCAATCAGGGCTGGCAGCAGGAATACCCGGACGAATGGCTCGGCTTCGGCAACCCCTGGGAATTGCAGCGGCCCGAAGTGATCTATGACATTCGCTTCGGCGGCGGTGTCGAGCACGTCGAAGACAAGGGCCGGGATCGCGCGATCTGGCATCCGTCCGAGACCGTGCAGGCGATGGCCTATGACACGCCGATCGTCGGCTGGCGCGGCCAGCACGTCAACGCGCTGCGGCTGTGGTCGGCACGTTCGCCCGATCCGTTGAAGCTCGACGCCTTCAACACCGGCGACTATGTCAGCGCCAGCGCCGAGCAGTCGCGCGCGGAAGCCATTTGTAAATTCCTCTATCCGAACGACGAGAGCCCGGCGGGCCGCGAGCTGCGCCTGCGCCAGGAATATTTCTTCGTCTCGGCTTCGCTGCAGGACCTGATCAAGCGGCATCTTGCGTCGGACGGCCAACTCCGCAGCCTGTCGAGCAAGGTCGCGGTGCAGCTCAACGACACCCATCCGAGCCTCGCCGTCACCGAGCTGATGCGGATCCTGATCGACGACCACAATTTCCGTTGGGACGAGGCCTGGAAGATCACGGTCGCCACGCTGTCCTACACCAACCACACGCTGCTGCCCGAAGCGCTGGAGACCTGGCCGGTCGAGCTGTTCGAACGGCTGTTGCCGCGGCATCTCGAGATCATCTACCGCATCAACGTGCAGCATCTCGCGCTCGCAGAGGCGCGCGCCCCCGGCGACATCGACTTCCGCGCCTCGGTCTCGCTGATCGACGAGAGGAGCGGGCGGCGCGTGCGCATGGGCCAGCTCGCCTTCGTCGGCTCGCACCGCATCAACGGCGTCTCGGCGATGCATTCGGACCTGATGCGAGAGACCGTGTTCCACGATCTCAACCATCTCTATCCCGGCCGCATCACCAACAAGACCAACGGCATCACCTTCCGCCGCTGGCTGATGTTGGCGAACCCGAAGCTGACCGATCTGTTGCGCGAGACCTGCGGCGATGCCGTGCTCGACGATCCGACGCAGCTCAGCCTGATCGAGGCCCGCGCCAGCGACGTCGAATTCCAGAAGAAGTTCCGCGCCGTCAAACATCACAACAAGACCGCGCTGGCGCGCCTGATCGGCGAGCGGCTCGGCATCAAGGTCGATCCGACCGCGCTGTTCGACGTGCAGATCAAGCGCATCCACGAATACAAGCGCCAGCTTCTCAACGTCATCGAGACCGTCGCGCTGTACCAGGCGATCAAGGACGATCCCAACGGCAATTGGGTGCCGCGGGTGAAGATCTTTGCGGGCAAGGCTGCGGCGAGCTACCGTTACGCCAAGCTGATCATCAAGCTGATCAACGACGTTGCGGAAGCCGTCAACAACGATCCCGCGATCGGCGGCAAGCTCAAGGTCGTCTTCCTGCCCGACTACAATGTCAGCCTTGCCGAGGTGATCATTCCCGCCGCCGACCTGTCCGAGCAGATCTCGACGGCCGGCATGGAAGCCTCCGGCACCGGCAACATGAAGCTGTCGCTGAACGGCGCCCTCACCATCGGCACGCTCGACGGCGCCAACATCGAGATCCGCGACCATGTCGGCGCGGAGAACATCGCGATCTTCGGCATGGAAGCCGGCGACGTCATGATCCGGCGCAAGCAGGGGCTGGACGCTTCCGACGTGATCCGCAATTCGCCAAAGCTCCAGCGCGCCATCAACGCGATCGGCGCCGGCGAGTTCTCGCCCGGCGATCCCGGCCGCTTCGAATCGATCGCGCACGCGCTGCGTTATCTCGACCATTACATGGTCAGCGCGGACTTCGATTCCTATTACGAGGCGCAGCGCAGCGTCGATGCGCGTTGGCAGGTGGCGCCGGCCTGGACCCGCGCCTCGATCCTCAACGTCGCGCGCATGGCATGGTTCTCCTCCGACCGCACCATCCGCGAATACGCCGAGGAGATCTGGAACGTGCCGGTGAATCCGACCACACCGCTGCTGCCGACCCTGCGCGACGTCGCGGGCTGATTTTCCGCTGCGTGAAATCGGTTACCCGCGAGATAATTGCACAAGCCGGCGGCGGGCGTGATATGACGTCCGTCATTGAACGCCGGATCAAACGATGCACGCCAAGCTCCCGCACCCTTTCGACGACGCCACCCGCGTCACCGCCGGTGACTCGAGCTGGCAGGGGCACACCAGCGACGACTATTGGGCCTTTGTCGGCCCGTTCGGCGGCATCACGGCTGCGACCATCCTGCGCGCGCTGATCGAGCATCCGGAACGTGCCGGCGATCCGCTGGCGCTCACCGTGAATTACTGTGCGCCGATCGCGAAGGGGCCGTTCGATCTGGACGTCCGGCTGGTGAAGGCCAACCGCTCCAGCCAGCACTGGAGCATCGAACTGTCGCAAGGCGGCGGCGAGGTCGCAACGCTCGCCACCGCGGTGTTCGCCGAGCGCCGGCCGTCGTGGGAGCACAGGGTGGCCGAATATCCGGATGCAAAGCCGTTCGAAGAGACGATGCCGTTCCCGAAGATCGCGGCGTCCTGGGCCAACCAGTATGAATTCCGCTTCGTCGAGGGCGAGATGCGGATCGGCCCGCCGCGGGCCGAGCTCGCCAGCACTTACTCAAAGCTCTGGATCAGTGATCGCGAGCCGCGCAAGCTCGACGTGCCGTCGCTGATGTCGATGTCGGACGCCTTCTTCGGCCGCATCTTCCACGCGCGGCGCGAGCTGGTGCCGTTCGGCACGGTGTCGCTGACGACGTATTTCCACACCGACAGCGAAGAGCTCGCGGCCGAGGACATCACGCGCGTGCTGGCGACCGCAGATTCAAAAATCATGCACAAGAGCTACGCCGACCAGAACGCCGAGCTGTGGTCGCCGAACGGAAGGCTGCTCGCGACGAGCACGCAGATCGCGTATTTCAAAGCGTAGCTGCTCCCGCGGGTTCGTCATTGCGAGCGCAGCGAAGCAATCCAGACTATTTCCGCGGAGGGATTCTGGATTGCTTCGCTGCGCTCGCAATGACGGTGGAGAGACATCTCGAAAAGCAAAAGGGCGGCCTCGCGGCCGCCCTTTCGAATTTAAAACGACGCAAGTTTACTCCGCCGCGAGCTTCACGTCCGGCGCTGCGGCGCGGACTTCGGCGTCGACCTGGGCTTCGAACTTCGCAAAGTTCTTCTGGAACATCCCGACCAGCGCGCGGGCGGTCTTGTCGAACTCGTCCTTGTCCTTCCAGGTGTTGACCGGATTGAGGATCTCGCTCGGCACGCCCGGCAGCGCGGTCGGGACCGCGAAGCCGAAATATTTGTCGGTGCGGAATTGGACGTTGCGAAGCGAGCCGTCGAGCGCAGCGGTGAGCAGCGCGCGCGTCACCTTGATCGGCATGCGCGAGCCGGTGCCGTATTTGCCGCCGGTCCACCCCGTGTTGACCAGCCAGCAGTCGACATTGTGCTGGGCGATCAGGTCGCGCAGCATGTTGCCGTAGACGCTGGGGTCGAGCGGCAGGAAGGGCGAACCGAAGCAGGTCGAGAATTCCGGCTGCGGCTCATTGCCGAGACCGCGCTCGGTGCCCGCGACCTTCGCCGTGTAGCCCGACAGGAAGTGATACATCGCCTGCGCCGGCGAGAGCTTGGCGATCGGCGGCAGCACGCCAAAGGCGTCGGCGGCGAGCATCACCACGTTCTTCGGCTGCGGCGCGCGACCGGTGCGCGAGGCGTTCGGGATGAATTCGAGCGGATAGGCCGAGCGCGTGTTCTCGGTCTTTGAGCCGTCGTCGAAATCGACCACGCGGGTGTCTTCGTCGAGCACGCAGTTCTCGAGCACTGCGCCGAAGCGGGTCGAGGCGGCGTAGATCTCGGGCTCGGCTTCCTGCGACAGCTTGATGCACTTGGCATAGCAGCCGCCTTCGAAGTTAAAGACGCCGTTCGGGCCCCAGCCGTGCTCGTCGTCGCCGATCAGCGTGCGGTTCGGATCGGCTGACAGCGTGGTCTTGCCGGTACCGGACAGGCCGAAGAAGATCGCAGCATCACCCTTGGCGCCGACATTGGCCGAGCAATGCATCGGCATCACGCCGCGCTCGGGCAGATAGTAGTTCAGTGTGGTGAAGACCGATTTCTTCATCTCGCCGGCATAATAAGACCCGCCGATCAGCACGATCTTGCGGGCGAAATCGATCGCGACGACGTTCTCCGACTTGCAGCCATGGCGCTTCGGATCGGCGCGGAAGCTCGGCATGTCGATGATGGTGAGCTCTGGCGTGAAGCTCGACAACTCGACCGCCTCGGGACGGATCAGCAGCGTGCGAATGAACAGCGAGTGCCAGGCGAGCTCGGTGAAGACGCGGGTCTTGATGCGATATGCCGGATCGGCGCCGCCGTAGAGGTCCTGCGCGAACAGCGACTTGCCTTCGGCGTGCTTGAGGAAGTCCTGGTACAGCGTCTCGAACTGCTCTGCGGTGATCGACTGGTTGCCGGCCCACCACATCTTCTTGTCGGTGGTGGCATCACGCACCGTGAATTTGTCCTTGGGGCTGCGGCCGGTGAACTCGCCTGTGTCGGCGCAGAGCGCGCCATCGGCCGACAGCACCGCCTCGCCCGCGGAGAGCGAGTATTGATAGAGTTGCGGCGCACCGAGGTTCCAGTGAACCTGCTTGAGATTCTTTAAGCCGAATTTGTCGGCGCCGAAGGCACCGTTGCGCACGCCCGTCTCTTGCACGAAAAATCCTCCTAGAACCCACTCAGCGCGATCATGCTTGGCGCCGCCGCGGTCACCGTGATTACAGGCCGTCGGCCTCGGTTGGAACGACCTAATACTGATGAACGCTGGCGTTGCCAAGCTGATCCCTTAGGATTTGGTTTATTCAAGGACCGCGCCAAACGTCGCGCATGTCAGCTCTGAGCAGGCGCATCAAAAAATCAATAATGATCGCGCAACCAAATAGGCGTTTCGGCGTTTCCCAAGGTTATTGCGACGCACAATGCCGAAGACGGTCTCGATGAAAATTCCAAGTCCACCCTATCGTACCTCGCCTTCGCCGATGAGCGCGAAGGGCCCCCACATCGCAGGATAGGCGTTACGCGGTGACGAGGTGTCGTCAACATAGGTTAACATTGCGCGGCGCAAGGCTTCGGCACGCCCCATTTTTGGTTCGTTTTTGAGCAGCTCGAAAGTCATCGTGGTCAGGCGGGTGGCAGCTTCCGAATCCACGGCCCAATGCGAGACCAGGAGTGCGCGCGCACCGGCGTAGAAGAACGAGCGCGCCAGTCCCGACAGAGCCTCGGCGCCCGGCTTGTCGCCTGCAATGGTATTGCAGGCCGACAGCACAACCCAATCCGCATTGAGCTTGAGCTGAGCGACTTCACTTGCAGTGAGGAGACCGTCGTCGAGCTCTGTCGGCTGATCGGGAATGGAGAGCGCGAGCGAGGGCTCACCCACTCCCTTGATGTCGCCGGCAACGAGGCCGTGGGTGGCAAAGTAGATGATGCCGTATTGAGCAAGCGCTGCACGCTTGAGCGTCGTCTCGCTGGCGTCGCGGCCGAGATGAATATCGGCCTCGGCAGCGCCGACATCCCTGGCCACCGCGTTCAACTCGTCGGCGGTGTCGGGCAGTTGCGGCAACGCCTGCGCAAGCCGCGCGCGATCGACGCCGGCACCGCGCCAGAAATCGCTATAGGCAATGGTCGCGATGCTGCGCGCGGCGACCTTGCCGTTCGCGGCGCGCCGCTCGGCGGGCGCTTCCAGTGCAGGATTGAACACGGGATCGCCGAAGCCGATCATCGGCTTCACGCTTTGGTCCCGACGCGCAAAGGCCCGCAACGATTTCAGACTGACCACCGACGGCAGCACCGAGACGGCCTGACGCCGCAGCAGCCAGGCAGCGCTGCGATAGCCTTCGAGCGTGTCGGGGATCGCAGCCTGCGGCTTCTCGGTGACGAGCAGATGAAACGGTAATGCGGTCAGCGCAGCCGACGGCACCACCAGCAGGCTGCGCTTGTCCTTTGTCAACGCCTCGACCGGACCGAGCAGCGCGACATGGAGTTCGTTGGCGAGCGCGAGATCGAACAATCCGGATTTGCCGGAGGCATCGCGCGCCTTGCCGACGTCGAGTCCCTTGCGGAATGCCGTCACCTTCTGCGTCAGCGCATCCGCGCCGAGTGGGATGGCCATCCAGTCGACGCCCTCGCGCGTGATCGCGATGACATAGCTCTGCTTGTCGACGACGGAGTAGAGCACCATCGCTTCGTCGGCTGATAGCAGCAGCTGGATGTCCTTTGCCGTCAACGGCTGGGGATTGGAGAGCGACGCGTAGTCGGGAAACTCGACCGCGAGCGTCTTCTGCAAGCCCGCACGCTCGTTGGCAATCGTTGCAATCCGCGCGCGGCTGCGCTGCTCGGTTGCGAGATCGCGCTGCGCGGATTGCTTCGACACTGCGGTGACGATCGCCTTGTCGAGTGCCTCGGATTCAGCCGCAAGATCCTGGTCCCGGCGAACCAGCTCGGCGAGCCGGTCGCTGCCGGCGGCAAGCCGAACCGCGAGCTTGTTCACGGCGGATGCGGCGGAGGATTGTGTGCCGCGCTGGATCGCGGCGAGGGCCTCGTCCAGCGCCTTGTCGCCGGGCAGCAGATCTTGTTGGCGTGCGGCAAACAGGACCGGCAACACGACGCGCAACTGGGCGCGATCGCCCCGAAGCGTCCTTTCCGCGAACGGCAATGCGTCCGCGGTGCGCCCGGCCACGTACAGGAAATAAGCGAGATTGCTGGTCGAGGTCATGACCTCGGGATGATCAGGCCCAAGCGCGCGTTCGCGGATGAGCAGCGCGCGGCGATAGAGCGGCTCGGCGTCGCCGTAGCGCTGCTGGTGCTCGTAGAGGCCTGCGAGATTGTTCAGCGAGCGGGCGACGTCGGGATGATCCGGTCCCAGCACCTTCTCGCGGATCGCGAGCGAGCGCTTGATCGGCGCTTCCGCGTCGGCATCGCGGTTGAGATCGCGATAGACCTGGCCGAGATTGTTCAGGACCGTCGCCACCGCCGGATGCTCGGGGCCGCCGGCCTTCTGATAGATCGCGAGCGCCCGGTGAAACAACGGTTCGGCGTCTGCATAGTGCTGCTGCTTCACATAGAGCGTGGCGAGATTATTGAGCGACTGCCCGACATCGGGATGCTCGCGCGACAGCCCCTTCTCGCGAACGGCGAGCGCTCGCCTGAACAGCGGCTCGGCCTCGGCGTAGCGGCTCTGCCGCTGGTAAAGCGCGGCGAGATTGCTCAGTTCGGCTCCAATCAACGGGGTTTCGAGACCGAGCGACTTTTCCATCAGCATGATGGCGCGCTTGTAGAGCGGCTCCGCCAGATCGTCGTGGCCCTGACCGGCATGAACCTGGCCGAGGTTGTTCAGCGCGGCGGCGAGGTCGCGACCGGTGTCGCTCTTCTCCAGGCTCGCGACCATGCCTTGCGCCAACGGCAGTGCTTCCGAATATCTGCCGGCGCTCATGAGTGCGTTGATCCGCTCGCCCTCCGCGGCGAGACCTTTCTGAGCAAGGCTTGTCTGGGCAAGGCTGGGCGTGACAAACGATGCGGTGATCGCGAGCGTCAAACCCGCAACCAGCGTCAGTCTATTCCATTCTGCCATGACGCTCTCGCCGCCGCCTTCTGACCAATTATGGTCTTGGGTCGCGGCGATGGGCAGCAGCGTTCAATCTTTTGCGCTCTGGTCCATCCTGGTGCGCGCTTCGCCGGCGAGGCGAACCAGCATCTTGCGCAGCAAGGTGCCATCAGTAACCCGCTCCGGGAAGTCCAGCCGCAAGGCGGTCTGGCCGTCCTGCATGTCGAGGCCCTCCGGATCGCAGCCAGTGCAGCGCCAGTCGCCCGCGGCAGCGCCCAGCAGTTTTGTTGCATAGAGGCCCATGGCCTCGCGGTGGTCGGCATTCATGTGCTCGACCGCGCCCTGCTCCGCCGCCAGCAAGTCCTCGGCCCCCGTGAGGTCCGTCAGGAATTGCTCCGGCTTGACATCGACGATCCGGCCGAAGCCGGCGACCAGATGGGTTCCCGTAGGTCGGATCCGAAAGAAAGAAAAATCCTTAAACGAAACAAAGGCTTCCGCTGAGGGATGAGCATTGAGATACCGTCGCCGGAGCAGATCCTTGTCCGCATCGGCCGGCTCGGCATGGCCGGACAGCATGATTCGGGCACCTTCCAGCGGATCGCCCGCCGCCCGCTCGTCCAGCATCAGGGACACCCGGCTGTCGGCCAGGATGTTCCTGGTGTGCACGGCCAATCCCGAGATCAGCAGGATCGGAGAGCCATCCGGGTGGCTCGCCAGATTGACCAGGGAACAATAGGGATCGCCGCTGCCGGCCATCAATGTCGCCAGGGCTCCCTGCCGTGACCGCCGCAGCAGCGATTTGGCGAGCTTTCCGGGGTCGAAATCGGAGGTCGGTTGCATCGGCTTTCTCGGGTCAGGTGGTTGCATGGAGGGCCTTTTTTCGGGTAAACCGGGGCCCGGATATGGGTCGAGATGCGGCGAATCTGCCGTGTTTCGTGGAACTTGGTCACACTTCAGCCTAGCTTGCATTGCTCGGTGACAAGGTTCGAATGCCAACATCGGCACCCATGTATGCGGCGCATCAGTGGATTGCTCGCCGTTTTCAAGCCACGACCCAAACGGAAAGCAGAAAGCAGAGGCTCATGCCCACAATCGCTTTGGTCGACGACGACCGCAACATTCTCACATCCGTCTCGATCGCGCTGGAGGCCGAAGGCTACCGCATCATGACCTATACCGACGGCGCCTCCGCGCTCGACGGTTTCCGCACCACCCAGCCCGATCTTGCCATCCTCGACATCAAGATGCCGCGCATGGACGGCATGGAGACGTTGCGCCGGCTGCGGCAGAAATCCGATCTGCCGGTGATCTTCCTGACCTCCAAGGACGAAGAGATCGACGAGCTGTTCGGCCTCAAGATGGGCGCCGACGACTTCATCCGCAAACCGTTCTCGCAGCGCCTGCTGGTCGAGCGCGTCAAGGCGGTGCTGCGCCGCTCGGCGCCGAAGGATCCGACCGTCACGCCGAAGGAGAACGACGCCAAGGCGCTCGACCGCGGCCTGCTGCGCATGGATCCTGAACGGCACACCTGCACCTGGAAAAATGAGCCGGTGACGCTGACCGTCACCGAATTCCTGATCCTGCAGGCGCTCGCGACCCGGCCCGGCGTGGTGAAGAGCCGCAACGCGCTGATGGACGCCGCCTATGACGACCAGGTCTATGTCGACGACCGCACCATCGACAGCCACATCAAGCGGCTGCGCAAGAAGTTCAAGGTCGTCGACAACGAGTTCGAGATGATCGAGACGCTCTACGGCGTCGGCTACCGCTTCAAGGAAGCCTGAGGCGCGCGCGCCTCCACGAAAGACCGAGAGCATCGCCGGTTCTGATTCCATCGGGACCGGGATGGCTCTAGGATGCGGGGACCTTCGCACGAGCTGTCCTAACGCGGGCGTGAGCATTGCTTGACCGAACGCAGCCTGACGAGAACCAGAACGCCGAGGACGTCACCGCCCGCGGCGCTCCGGATCAATTGGCCGATGACAAGCCGGCCGTGCGGGGCTGGCGTCCGCTGAACTGGCTGAAACGCGCCGGGCAGTTCTTCTTCGCGCTGTCCTTCTCGAGCCTGACCCGCCGCATCGTTTCGCTCAACCTCGCCGGCCTCGTCGCGCTGGTGGCGAGCATCCTCTATCTGTCGCAATTCCGCGCCGGCCTGATCGACGCGCGCGCGCAGAGCCTGCTGGTGCAGGCGGAGATCATCGCCGGCGCGATCGCGGCCTCCGCGACGGTGCAGACCAACGCCATCACCATCGACCCCGACCGGTTGCTCGACCTCAAGCCGGGCGAGACCTATGGCGGGTCGGACGAGTATTCCCCGCTGGATTTTCCGATCAATCCGGAGCGCGTGGCGCCGGTGCTGCGCACGCTGATCTCGCCGACCAAGACGCGCGCCCGCATCTACGACCCGAACGGCAGCCTGTTGGTCGACAGCCGCAGCCTCGATACCGTGGTGCGCTTCCCCCTGCCGTCAGTCTCCGCCGAGAAGCCGGGCATGGTCGAACGCGGCATGGTCGCGGTTCGTACTTGGCTCAATCGCGGCGACCTGCCGCTCTATCGCGAGCTCGGCCCCGAGAACGGCAATGGCTATGCGGAGGTGGGCGACGCGCTTCAGGGCCAGAAGCGCTCGATGGTGCGGGTCAATGCGCGCGGCGAGGTGATCGTCTCGGTCGCGGTCCCCGTGCTGCGCTCGCGCGCCATCCACGGCGCGCTGATGCTGTCGACACAGGGCGACGACATCGACCAGATGGTCACCGCCGAGCGCCTCGCCATCCTCAAAGTGGGCGGTGTCGCCGCCGCGGTCATGATCATGCTGTCGCTGCTGCTCGCCAGCACGATCGCAGGTCCGGTCCGCCGGCTCGCCGACAGCGCCGAGCTGATCCGCCGCCGCATCAGGACCCGGGTCGAAATTCCCGACTTCACACGTCGTCGCGACGAGATCGGCCATCTCTCCGGTGCGCTGCGCGACATGACCAGTGCACTCTACAGCCGCATCGAAGCGATCGAGATGTTCGCCGCCGACGTCGCCCACGAATTGAAGAACCCGTTGACCTCGTTGCGCTCCGCGGTCGAGACGTTGCCGCTGGCGCGCAACGAGAACAGCCGCGCGCGGCTGCTCGAGGTGATCGAGCATGACGTCAAGCGGCTCGACCGGCTGATCTCGGACATCTCCGACGCCAGCCGTCTCGATGCCGAACTGCAGCGCCAGGATGCGATCCCGGTCGACCTGCGCCGCCTGCTGACGACGCTCGTCTCCGTCGCCAATGAAACCAAGCTCGGCCATGACGTCGCGGTCGAAATGCGTTTCGAGGGCCGCAGCCCGACCGACAATTTCGCCGTGACCGGCCACGATTCGCGGCTCGGACAGGTGGTCTCCAACCTGCTCTCGAACGCACAGTCCTTCTCCGAGCCCGGCAACAAGGTGCGCCTCACCTGCCGCCGCGTGCGCGGAGAGATCGAGATCGTGGTCGACGACGACGGCCCCGGAATCCGCGACGACGCGCTGGAGCGCATCTTCGAGCGCTTCTACACCGACCGACCTCATCAGGGCTTTGGCCAGAACTCCGGCCTCGGCCTGTCGATCTCCAAGCAGATCGTCGACGCGCATGGCGGACGCATCTGGGCCGAGAACCGCCCCGGCCCGGCGGACGAGGACGGAGCGCCGAGTGTTGTCGGCGCGCGCTTCGTGGTGAGGCTGCCGGCGCTATGAGCGACGGCGGTCCCAGCATTCACGCCTCGGCGGTCAAGGTTGGAGATCTGGCGGTGCTGATCCGCGGGCCCTCGGGCTCCGGCAAGTCGCGCCTTGCCTTCGATTTGATCATGGCGGGACGTAGCGGCGTGCTCGAAAGGGCCGTTCTGATCGGTGATGACCGTGTCCATCTGGCGACACTCGGCCGCGAAATTGAGGTCCGCCCCGCTCAGCTCCTGGCCGGCCTGATCGAGATCCGGGGGCTGGGAATCCGCCGCTGCGACTTTGTGGAGCATGCGACCGTCGGCCTCGTGGTCGATCTGGACGCCGCGGATGCGGAGCGACTGCCGCCGGCAGAATCCTTGAAAACAGTCATTTTCGGTGTCGAAATACCGCGAATACCTGTGGGCCGCGACTATTTGCCCCTCCCTCTGGTTGTCGCGGCCTTGACCACTACCAAGAGTTCATCTTCCGTTAACCCTTCAGCCGATTGTTTGAAGGGAAATGGTAACCATATGAACCCCACACTCGCGACCGAATAGACCGGCGCAGCTCCCCTTATCCATCCGTCTAGATTCAGGGAGATACGCAACATCCCCTCTTGCGCGGGGGCTCTGGATGGTCAAAGTGGCGCGTTCGTGCGGTGCACCAAAAGCGCCCGCGAGGAGTTTTCCGATGATTGGTCTAGTACTTGTGACCCACGGGCGCCTTGCCGACGAATTCAAGGCAGCGCTTGAACATGTCATGGGCCCACAAAAGCAAATCGAAGCGATCACGATCGGCGCCGAAGATGATTCCGATCTCTGTCGAAGCGACATTATCGAGGCGGTTAACCGCGTCGATTCCGGCGACGGCGTCGCGATCCTCACCGACATGTTCGGCGGCACGCCGTCCAATTTGGCAATATCCTGCATGAGCCGGCCGAAGGTCGAAGTGCTCGCGGGCATCAACCTTCCCATGCTGGTGAAGCTCGCCAAGGTGCGCGAGGAGCGTCCGCTCCCCGATGCGATCGCGATGGCCCAGGAAGCCGGCCGCAAATACGTCACCATCGCCAGCCGCGTCCTCGCAGGCAAATGAGCGACGAGGCGCCGCAAGCCGGGACGGGCGTGCCCGCGGGCGCGATCTCCAAGGACCTCCTGATCATCAACAAGCGCGGCCTGCACGCGCGGGCCTCCGCCAAGTTCGTCCAGGCCGTCGAGCGCTTCAACGCGCAGGTCTGGGTGACGCGCGGCGGCGAAACCGTCGGCGGCACCTCGATCATGGGCCTGATGATGCTCGCCGCCGGTCCCGGCACCACCATCACGGTCGCCGCGTCCGGCGATGATGCCGAAGCCGCGCTCGCGGCGATCACCGAACTCGTTGAAAGCAAATTCAACGAGGAAGGGATTTAGGCGGCTTCGCCTCGATCATTTCCCCGGCGGCGCGATGTAGATGTTCCAGCTCATCGACGGACCGGCCTTGCCGTGGGTGAAACGGCGCGTCGTCATCACGATGCGCTCGGCGTTTGGCGCAACTTCGGACACCCATTTCTCGAACGCCGGCAGGCGACCGTCGGCCGGGTCGAACACGCCGATGAAGCCGTATCTCTTGACGTCGTCGGGCGAAATCAACCCGGACCCCCAGGCTTCGAGCGGCGTGAACGCGGCCGGATGATCCGGGCTGTAGAACACCATCGGCTGGATCGACTCCATGGTGCCGGCGACGACCGCCCAGCGCGAGGCGAAGCGCGCGTGCCAGGCCTGCGTCAGCTCGCGTGCGAGATCCGAGCGCGCGCCGTAAGTCGCCGTGTTGCTGGCATTGGCCGCCATCTCGCGCGCGGCGATCCAGGGCGAGGCAATGAGCGTGGCAACGCTGAGCACGAGCCAGATCGCGACAATGTTGAACAGCGCCGCACTCTGCACCCGCAACGCCGGGATCGCGACCAGCGAGAGCGGCACCAGAAAGAACAGCGAGATGCCCCAATCGGTCTTCATGTAGATGCTGAAGGCCAGCGCGCCGAGCGCCGGGCCGACCGCGACGATGATCTGTATGATCCAGACGTTGCGCGCCTGCGAAAGGTTCACGCTCGCATTCGCGCCGCGCGCCCAGGCGCGCGTGACGATGCGCAAGGGCGCACGCAGGAGCAGCCTGAACCAAGGTGGCACCAGCGCCATCGCCAGCGCCGCCAGCGCCACCGGCAATGCCAGCAGCGCGACATTGTGCAGGGCATAGCCGGCCACGAGCTGATGCACCTGGCCGCTGTCCTCGAGGCTGTAGGTGTCGCCCGCATAGGTCAGCGGCACGAAATGCGCGTCCGCCAGCCAGACGATGTGCGGGATCATCGCCACCACCATCGTCGCGATCGCAACCCATGGCGCCGGCGACGACAGGAATCTCATCCGCTCCGGATGGATCAGCGCGGCAAGCCCGACGGCGCCGATCATGGTCAGCACCCAGTATTTGGTCATCAGCGCCAGTGCGCCGGCAAGGCCGAGCAAGACTCCGGATTGCCAGCCCCGCTTCTCGAACGCATTGAGATAAGCGAGCACGAGGAGCGGCAAGGTGACGAGCTGGAGCAGATCGGGATTGTACTTGAAACCCTTGAAATTGAAGATCGGGTAGAGCGCGACCATCACCACGACCAGGAACGCGCGCCGCGCATCCACGACGCGTAGCGCGATGAGCCAGCAGATCACCATACCGGTGCCGACGGTCGCCATCGCCAGCGCATAGGTCGCCCAGTCCGTCGGCGGGAACACCGTGAACCAGAGGCCGGCGACCCAGCCCGACAACGGCGGGTGCTTGCCATAGCCCCAGAGGAATTTCTGTCCCCAGCCCCAGGCTTCCGCGACGTCCATGTGAACGTCCTGCGCTGCCTTGAGATTGATCAGGATGAAGGTCCAGAGCACCGCATGCAGGATGGCGAGCTGGATCACCAGCCAGAGGCGCGCCTCGGGGCGGGTCGCGCTGGCAACCAGCCAGGCCCGAAAGCGGGCATAGCTCACCCGGGTCTTTGCGCGCGCTCGGGCAGACGGGATCGAGGTCGTCGACATGGGCCTGGACATCAGGCGTTGCGTAGCGCGTTTCGGCCTCTCGTGGAATCAGCTTGGCGTGAACAAAGGCCCTGAAAATACAGCAATATGGTTGCCGCACGGGGATGTGAGTGGTATCCCGCGCCCATGACGACCGTCCCCATTTCCAACATCCGCAATTTCTCCATCGTCGCCCATATCGACCATGGCAAATCGACGCTGGCCGACCGCCTGATCCAGATGACCGGCGGCCTCACCGACCGGGAAATGGCGGGCAAGGAGCAGGTGCTCGATTCCATGGACATCGAGCGCGAGCGCGGCATCACCATCAAGGCGCAGACGGTGCGCCTCGCCTACCGCGCCAAGGACGGCAAGGATTACATCTTCAACCTGATGGACACGCCCGGCCATGTCGACTTCGCCTACGAAGTCTCGCGGTCGCTGGCGGCCTGCGAGGGTTCCCTGCTGGTGGTCGACGCCAGCCAGGGCGTCGAGGCGCAGACGCTCGCCAACGTCTACCACGCGCTCGATGCGGGGCATGAGATCGTTCCGGTCCTGAACAAGGTCGACCTCCCCGCCGCAGAGCCCGGGAAGGTCAAGCAACAGATCGAGGACGTCATCGGCATCGACGCCTCCGAATCCGTGATGATCTCGGCCAAGACCGGCCTCGGCGTGCCCGATGTGCTGGAAGCGATCGTCACCCGCCTGCCGCCGCCGAAGGGCGACCGCGAAGCGACGCTGAAGGCGCTGCTGGTCGACAGCTGGTACGACGTCTATCTCGGCGTCGTGGTGCTGATCCGCGTCGTCGACGGCGTCATGAAGAAGGGCAGCCGCGTCCGCATGATGGGCACGGGCGCGGCCTATGACATCGAGCGCGTCGGCTTCTTCACCCCGAAGATGACGCAGGTCGACGAGCTCGGCCCCGGCGAGATCGGCTTCATCACCGCCGCGATCAAGGAAGTGGCCGACACCCGCGTCGGCGACACCATCACCGACGACAAGAAGCCTGTCACCGAGATGCTGGCGGGCTTCAAGCCGGCCATTCCCGTGGTGTTCTGCGGTCTGTTCCCCGCCGACGCCGACGACTTCGAGACCTTGCGCGCGGCGATGGGCAAGCTGCGCCTCAACGATGCCAGCTTCTCCTACGAGATGGAGACCTCGGCCGCACTCGGCTTCGGCTTCCGCTGCGGCTTCCTCGGGCTGTTGCACCTGGAGATCATCCAGGAGCGTCTGTCGCGCGAATTCGATCTCAACCTGATCGCGACCGCGCCGAGCGTGATCTACAAGATGAGCCTGACCGACGGGCAGGAAATCTCGATCCACAATCCTGTCGACATGCCTGATGTGGTCAAGATCGCGGAGATCCAGGAGCCCTGGATCGAGGCCACGATTCTCACGCCCGACGAATATCTCGGCAGCGTGCTCAAGCTGTGCCAGGACCGCCGCGGCGTGCAGAAGGAGCTGACCTACGTCGGCTCCCGCGCCATGGTGAAATACGATCTGCCGCTCAACGAGGTCGTGTTCGACTTCTACGACCGCCTGAAGTCGGTCTCCAAAGGCTACGCCTCGTTCGACTATCATCTCACCGACTACAAGCCGGCCGATCTGGTGAAGATGCAGATCCTCGTCAACAACGAGCCGGTCGACGCGCTCTCGATGCTGGTCCACCGCACCCGCGCGGAGGGGCGCGGCCGCGCCATGGTCGAGAAGATGAAGGATTTGATCCCGCCGCACATGTTCCAGATCCCGATCCAGGCGGCGATCGGCGGCAAGGTGATCGCCCGCGAGACGGTGCGTGCGCTGCGCAAGGACGTCACCGCAAAGTGCTACGGCGGCGACATCACGCGTAAGCGCAAACTTCTGGAGAAGCAGAAGGAAGGCAAGAAGAAGATGCGGCAGTTCGGCAAGGTCGACATCCCGCAGGAAGCCTTCATCGCCGCGCTGAAGGTGGATAGCTGAGGCGAAGGCCTAGCCCGGCTCGAGCGAAACAACACAGGTCCGGTAGGGATGTTTGGGGCCGGATAACAAAAAACGCGAAAACAACCCCATGCACAGTAGCCGGCCCCTTGTCGGCATTGGGTTTTTTCAAGCTTCCGATTTTACGAAACCCGTTTGACTCGTCGGGCAAAACAGGAGCATGATGGCATCATGGCAGCGGTGCGGTCGGCAGGCGGCGATGTCCCATCAAAGCAAACCAGTCACGCTCGTGCTCGTGGCCCGAATACCGGCAGAGGGTATCGCGGACTTTCGAGCCTACGAGGGCGTGGTTCTGCCGCTATTGCCCGAGTTCAACGGACGTCTGGACCGTCGGCTTCGAACTCCGGATGGCACCATCGAGATGCACATCGTCAGCTTCGCATCCGATGCGGACCTTCAAAACTATCGGCATGACCCTCGACGGACAGGTCAAGCCTCGTTGCTGGAAAAATCGCTAGCCGAGCTGGAAGTGTTTCCGATGGCGGACGTGTGACGGACCTCACGCGAGGTCTTCGGTGCGATTGGAGGAAACACCGGCTCGACAAGGCATCGGTGCACATTCCGGTCATTTGGACCAACGCACGATCAGCTCGTAGGATGGGTTGAGCTCTTGCGAAACCCATCGGCCGACGAGCGCTGTCTGGAAGTTTGATGGGTTTCGCTTGCGCTCTACCCATCCTACGAGCATCAGGCGAATTGCTTCTACGCCGGAGGCAACGTCACCCCTGTCAACTCGCCCAGCTTGTCGAGAAGCCGCTCCTGAAAATCGGGATCGGTCGCTTCGTGGGCCGGCTCTTGTTGGCGGAGGTCATGCCAGTAACGACCGCTGACCAGGGCGGCGGGATCGTCGCTCACAGCCAGCCAGGTCTGCGTCCGTTGTCCGGTGGCCACGCCGACCGGCGCTCCGGCACCGCCCATCTTGGTGCGGACCCAGCCGGGATCGACCGCGTTGCTCAGCACCTGCGGCCAACGCCGCGCCAAGGCAAAGGCCAGGGCAACCATGTGCAGCTTGCTTTCCGCATACGCCTTGGCCGGATCCCAGGTTCGCCTCGTCCAGTCGAGATCGCCTAGCGATCCCTCTCCGCCGCGATGTAGTCCGCTGCTGAGATACACCAGCCGATCGGGGCGCTTCATAAGGGCGGTGAGCAAATAGGGCGCGAGCGTGTTGACCGCCAGGGTAGTGGCGTGGCCTTCGGGCGTCGGGCCGCGGCTGCGCTCGGTATAGACGCCGGCGTTGTGGATGACCGCGTCCATTCGTCCGATCGCGTTGACCTGATCTGCCACATGCCTCGTCTGGGCGGCGCTCTTGAGGTCGCCGATCACGACCCGTGCGGAACGCGATTCAAGCTCGGAGATTGCCGCCGCACGTTCCGCCGATCGCGCGTGCAGGACGACCTGATGGCCCTGTTCGAGGAGAGACTGGGCAGCTGCGCGGCCCAGACCGTCCGTGCTGCCCGTGATGAAGACGATTGCCATTGCCACTCCTGTTCGATCCCTGCTTCGGCGCCTCCGTCGAAACCTCAAGGAGAATGCAACATGTTCGACTGATCCTGCCGTGCGCAGGTCGCTGCGAACGAAGACATCACAACCGAACAATCTTCCAGGATGCGCATTAACATCCGATAAGTTGGGAATGACCGCATGTCGAATTTCGTCATGCTGCTGGTCGAGGATGACTCGCTCCAGCGCGAAGTTCTATCCGACCTCCTCAAGGACGAAGGGTTCGAAGTCGTCGAATGTGCCACCGCGGAAGCGGCGGAGCTTATCGTGGCGTCGACGGGCACGGAGCTACGGGCGCTCATCACCGATCACAACCTCGCAGGGAGAATGACCGGGCTCGAGCTCGCGGAGTATGCTCGCAATGCTCATCCGGGGCTCAACATCGTACTGATGTCCGGGACAATGATGGCGCCGCTGCCGCCCAATACGATTTTTTTGCGCAAGCCGTTTGCGCCAGCTCATTTGCTGGCGGCCGTGTAGAACGGGGATTTCCTCGAAGGTCATCCGCCCGAATTTTCCGCGCCGACGGCGTTCTCGCTCTCCGGCACCGTCAGTCGGACGGAGTGACCCTGCCGCATGGCGAGCGATGCCGCCGCAACAGCCGCCTCGAAGGCGGCTTCCTTGGTCTGGTAAGTGTTCCGGATTCCGCCATCGTGGTCGACGTGCCAGGCACCGTCCCTGCCAACAACATCATAGGCTGCGAGGCCCATAGTCTATCCCTCCTTCATGCGTCCGGTGTTGCCTTGGACGCCTGGGTGCTGCTCACCGGGTCCGACGCCGGGAAACTGTCCTTCAAGCCCTTGTCCAGCTCGTCGTCCCTGGCCTTGTCGCGTCGGATGCCGCGCTTGAGATCTTCCGCGTTCTTGTCCGGCGGTGCCGGATCGAATTTCTCGGTCATGCAAGTGTCCTTTCATGACCTCAAACGCCTGGAGCTCTTGACCGTTCCTCCGAAGGAACCGACTCAGTCGGGTTTGCTGTTGAATGGCAAAACCAGAAAGCGCGCGCAGCACAGTGCTCCTTCATCTCGGTTGCACCTTCTGCTACAACACATCCTGGGATAGCATGACGCGTCCCTCCGATCAGGAGAAGGCAATGAAAGCTTCGGTTTTAGCGTTAGGAGGCTTGATCATTTTTTCGATCACATCAGCGAACGCAGCTCCCAAAGCCACGGCCGCCCCGACCACGGCGGCCAGCCCGGTCGCATGCTCCACCTCGGGCGGCGGCTTTGGGAGCTACCCGTCAGGCTGCCGAAACGGAGCAAACTTCAAGACCTACAACGAATGCAAGGAATCAGGCGTCAAGCGCGGCTGGAGACACGAAGACATGTCGTGGTACTGCAGCGGTCTGGGACTGCAATAGCGAGCGGTCATTGTGCTATTCACGGCCGCGAACTCGGCACGACGACTGGAGTAGGATGGGTTGAGCTCTTGCGAAACCCATCGCGCGACGAGCGCAGTCTAGAAGTTTGATGGGTTTCGCTTCCGCTCAACCCATCCTACGAGCTGGGCTGTTCTCTGGGATTCAGCGGGCAGCGGGCTTATTGTATCGCTACCGCCGCGCAGCGAGCACGTTCGAAGGAGGGGTTTGCAACGCTGCGCGCCTCTCACTGAGGGCATGGTCGAACAGTTCGAGCACAAGGCCGAAGGCTGCCAGCTCCTCCTCCTCGATGGCGCCGTCATCGTAGCAGCCAAGCGTTTCCTCGATGATGCTGTCAACCTCCTGCTGCATGGCCAGCAGTTCGTGGTCGAACTCCGCGGTGCGCACCTTGGAAACCAGGGCCAGGATCCTGTTGCGATGGCTGGTGTTCTCGTCCCTTTCATCCCGATTCAGATATTGACGCAGCCAGGCGCCGGCCGAGCCGATGCCGGAGAGAAGCAGGAGCGCAAACCAGAAGTAGTCGCCGTACCTGTCGAGGAAGGTGCGCTCGGTCCCGTCGATCACGGCCGCCGCTCCCCGGTGAACCGGCAGCTCGGCTTCCTTCTCTGTGTCCGGCTTGGTGATTTGCGCAGCGCCAGGCACCTGCCTGGCGATCGCCTGGCGGAGGGCGAATTGCTGGCGGTAGAACGCTGACACTGTCGTTTCGGACAAGGCTTTCCGTGCGACGATCAAATGGCTGACACTGACGGTCTCCACCTTGTCATCCGGCCGGGCTGGATTCGCATTGAAAATGCTTGGCGGAATTTCCTCCGATTCATAACGAGGATGCTTCAGGGCGATGGCTTCCGATGCGTCGATCGCGAGAAATTTCGGCTCGCCCCGCATCCGGGCGGTCGCGGCAATCGCGTCGGCGGTTATCTTGCTGTCGAGCGGACCGACCGCCATGAAGGCGTCGAGGCTCGGGTCGCGCGCCAGCTCCTCGAGTTGGCCCGTGCCGAATTGAGTGACCGTGACCTTGTCCGGCTCCACACCGGCGGCGCTCAGGATGACTCTCAGCAACGCGGCGTTCGCCGGGGTCGCGCCGATCACCCCCACCCTGCGCCCCGCGAGATCGGCGACCTCCTTGATTTTCGGCGCCGGCTTTCGCTTGGAGCCCTTGCCCGTCGGTCCCGAAGAAGACCACAGCACGACGAAGTTCTTGCGCAAGATGACGACTGTTTGCGCGTCGGCCGGCATTTCCAGATCGCCGCGACCCACCGCAAGGTCGGCCTTGCCGGCACCGAGCAGAGCGAGAGCTTCGGCCGCTCCGGCGGTCGTGATCGGAGACAGCCTCACGGTCCTGCTTTCGTTGGCAAAGGCCTCGGTCATTGCCTCGATCACTTTGTGATCGTTGCTTCCCGGCGGTCCGACGGCAATCCGAAGAGTTATCGGCCGCAGCGCGTAATACAATGTACCTGCAGCGGCACCGAAAACGAGAAATCCGATGGCTAAAATCAGCAGTAGGGTCTTCGTCTGTCTCCGCCCTCGGCGGGCTGCGTCACTGCGTTTCATCGGAGCATCAGACGAGGACATTTGCCGCTGCCGGTTGGAGGTCAAAATCGCTGCCTGTTTCGGAACAGTATCATGCTCTTCTGGACAACGATAATGTCCGAGCAGCACCAATAGTTTCTTGGGGCCGGCGTGAGCTCTTCGAGCTTGCGCCATCATCTCCGATTCCGCACTTCACGTAACGATTGCCGGATCGACGCCACACCACCTTGATCGTCTTCGCCAAATAGATCACCATCGCGCGATTGACCGCTCACGGCAGAATGGGCGAGGAAACGCGAATGTCAGAGCTTCCTGGATCCGGCCTGACTGAACGGACGCCGTCGGCGCCGACCATGCAGATGCTCGCGCACGCGCCGATGAGCGACATCATCGATGCCTTGGCCGGCGGGCGGATCACCGCGAGGGCGCTGGCCGAATTCTATCTTGCCCGCATCGCGGTCTATGACCGCGACGGGCCCAAACTCAACTCGGTCCGCGCACTCAATCCCGATGCGCTCGCGGGCACGCTTGACGGCGCGAGGCCGTCGGCCCAACGGCCGCTGGCGGGCGTGCCGATCCTGCTGAAGGACAATATCGCGACCGGCGACGAACAGCCGACCACGGCGGGCTCGCTGGCGCTGGAGGGCGCGCGCGCCAGGGATGATGCCACCATCGTCAAGCTGCTGCGGGGCGCCGGCCGGTGATCCTGGGCAAGGCGAACCTGATGGAGTTCGCCAACATGCTCGCGATCGACATGCCCGCGGGCTATTCATCGCTGGGCGGCCAGGTGAAGAACCCCTATGCGCCGGCGCTGATGGACGATCGCGGGATTCCGGTGGTGTCTCCGGGGGGATCGAGCTCGGGTTCGGCAGTCGCCGTGGCAGCCGGCCTCTGCGCGGCCTCAATTGGCACCGAGACCTCGGGCTCGCTGCTGCACCCCGCCAGCCTGAACGGCCTCGTCACCGTGAAACCGACCGTCGGGCTGATCAGCCGCGCCGGCATCCTGCCGATTGCGCACAGCCAGGACACCGCCGGTCCGATGACGCGCACGGTGCGCGACGCCGCGATGCTGCTGAACGTGCTGGCTGCCAAGGACCCGCTCGACCCAGCGACGCAAGAGCAGCGGCGGCCGGCCGACTACACCGCCGGCCTCGTGACCGACGCGATGAAGGGCGCGCGCATCGGCGTGCCGAGCGACCCCGCTGACCCGCTGAACGATTGCTATTACGGCAAGCTGCTGCCGAAGTCGACCAAGCTGATGACCGAGGCGATCAAGGTGCTGGAGGATCTCGGCGCCGTCATCGTGCACGCCAGCATGCCGACACTTGGCTGGATCGGTGGACCGGGCACGACCATGGCCGTGCTCAACCGCAATCCGCTGAGCGCCCACAAAGGCACGGTCGCAAGACCGCCGGTCGTCTTTCTGTACGAGATGAAGCACGGTCTCAATCTCTATCTGCGGGAATGGGCGACCAACACAGACATCAAGACCATGGCCGACATCGTGGCCTTCAACGCAGCGAACGCCGACAAAGCGCTCCGTTTCGGACAGGACTACTTTCTCGCCGCTGACTTGACCAGGGGCGATTTGAGCGAGCCCGAATACAAGTCTGCACGTGTCATGGACCTGCTCTCCGCCAGGACGCGCGGCATGGAGGCCTATATGAACCAGCACGAGCTCGACGCGGTGCTGTTCCCCGGCGCCTACGGCGCCGTAGTCACCGCCAAGGCGGGTTATCCCAGCGTCATGGTGCCCGGCGGCTTCGTCTCGGGGACAGACGACGGCAAAGACACGCCCGACTATCCGCTCGGCGTCACTTTCGCAGGGCGCGCTTGGAGCGAGCACAAGCTGCTGCGTCTGGCGTATGCCTTCGAGCAAGCAACCGACGCACGCAAGCCGCCGCCGGGTTTGTCCGAGCTGTGATGTCGGCCGCGTCAGCGCGAGCTTGCGAGATCGAACCGTCATCCCGGGGCGCGCCAATTGGCGCGTGCGGAATGACGCTGGGACCAGCTTGATCCTCCCCGCCAGATAGACCACCATTGCCTCTTACCGCTCACAGCAAGAATGGGCGAGGAAACGCGCATGAACGCAACTCCCGGATTTGGCCTCGTCGAACGCGCCCGCGCCATCGCACCTCTCATCGCGGGCGAGGCTGACGATATCGAGCGGTCGCGGCGGCTGAGGCCGGCTGTCGTCGGCGCGCTGATCGAGAACGGGCTCTATCGCGCGCTGCTGCCGCAGAGTCTTGGCGGCGTCGAAGCGCCGCCGGAAGCCTTCATGCAGATGCTGGAGGAGATCGCGAAAGCGGATGCCTCCACCGCCTGGTGTCTCGGCCAATGCAGCGTCTGTGCGATGATCGCGGCCTCGCTCGACCACGACACCGCGCAGGAGATCTTCAACACGGCGCCGGGCATCCTCGCCTGGGGCGCAATCGCGCATGAGGCGCGGGCGGTCGAGGGCGGCTATCGCGTCACGGCGCGCTGGGATTTTGCCTCGGGCTCGCGGCAGGCGAGCTGGCTCGGGGCGCATGTCCGCATCGTCGGCGCCGACGGCACGCCGCGGAAAAATGCCGACGGCTCGGCGGAGGTGCGCACCATCCTGTTTCCGGTCGCCAGCGCCGTGCTGCACGACGTCTGGCAGGCGATCGGGCTCGCCGGCACCGGCACCGATTCCTACGAGGTCGCCGACCTGTTCGTCCCCGAGCGCTTCACCGCGTTTCGTGACGTGCCGTCCGCGCTACGCGAGCAGGGTCCACTTTACAGGATCGGCACCGGCTCGACCTTCAGCCTCGGCTTTGCCGCGGTGTCGCTCGGCGTGGCGCGCGCCACGCTGGATGCCGCGATCGCGCTGGCGCGCGGCAAGCATCAGTCGCTGGCGGCCAGCGCCATGCACGACAACCCGGCGGTCCAGGGCCTGATCGGCCGCACCGAGGGCGACCTGCGGGCCGCGCGCGCCTATCTCTATGCGACCGCAAGCGCGATGTGGCGCGATCTCTGCGCGACCGGCGCGTTCGGCGCGGCGCATCGGAGCTCGGTTCGCCTCGCCGCGACCTGGACCATTCACCAATCGGCCAAGGTGGTCGACACCGCCTATCACATGGCCGGCGCGACCGCCGTATTCCGCAGCAATCCGTTCGAGCGCCGCTTTCGCGACATGCACGCCATCGCCCAGCAGATCCAAGCGCGCGACACGCATTACGAGGATGTCGGTAAAATGATCCTTTCAGGGGACCGCTGACGTCGACCAGTTGCGAAAGTGCACGCACGCTGACCTATATTGAGTTCGCCATCCGGCGTCTTCGTCGCTGAACCTTGGTGAGTTTTCCCCGACTAATTTCCATAGCTACAGGAACGACAGCTTTTCCGCTGTGACCGCGCCGACCATGTGGAAGTGATAATTCCGAATTGTTTTTAGCGCGCTGCATTTGCGCAAGAGAGGTCCGTTGTGGGCCGAACAGCTGGCAGGAAAGTCAGTTGCCATTCCATTCGGGGGCGTTCGCCGGGATGGCACCATGGTGGCATGCTCATTGTTGCCACTCTCTGCACTCTCCTGTTTGCGAGCGAAGCCGTGGCGCAATGCTCGGCGCGAGACGTCCTGCGGAATCAGCTGAAGCTCAAGCAGGCGCCGTCTGATCGGCCGCAAGTCCCAATCAAATCCGCCGTCGATCTCCCCGCGTGGAAGACGATCAGGATCGGGACGTTTGCAAACTTCTTCGCCCTCAGTAACGCGTTGGATGCGGCAGGTTGTGGCATCGGAAACTCGGCTGGCGAAATTCTCGCGCGGCCAACGTTTACCGTTAGCGCCACGAAAACGAGTGTAGAGCTTTTCACGGTGTCGGCAGCCGAACTGGGCTTTCGGACCGACACGGCGTTGCTGGCGGAGATCTATGCGCGCGCCAAACAATTGGGTTTCGGCCTGGCGGCTGCAGAAGTCGGACCACAACTGAGGCTTCAATATTTCGACCAGCCGATCGGCGAGTTTCTCATCATCGGAATGGAGCCAATCAGGACCTGGCAGGGCGCGCCCGTCATCTTGAATGTAGCCAATGGCGGCGCGGGACTCATCCTCATCGGCCAGGATGGCAGTGCCGAGGCACAGATCCCCGCGGCATCCCGCTTCGTATTCGTGCGGTCCCATGAAACCGCTCCTGCCGAGGAGCAAGAGGCCGTAACACTTGTCGGTCGGTGAGCTTCCAGGTTTGGGCATCTGGAGACGCGAGACAACAGGTCAGCATCCTAACTCTAGGCCACCAGCGCGGCGTCTTCCTCGGCACCGTCGATGCCGCGCTGCGCGGCGAGCAGGCTGATGATCTCGGCATTCGGCCGCGCCTTGCTGAACAGAAAACCCTGGCCTTCGTCGCAGCCTTCGGCGCGCAGGCAGCTCAGCTCGGCTTCGGTCTCGACGCCTTCGGCGGTGATGGTGACGCCGAGGCCTTTGCCGAGGCTGACGATGGAGCGGATGATCGCCTGGGCCTCGCGATTGGCGCCGAGATCGCGCACGAAGGACTGGTCGATCTTGATCTTGTCGAAGGGGAAGCTGCGCAGATAGCTCAGGCTGGAATAGCCGGTGCCGAAATCGTCCATCGAGATGCGCACGCCGAGCGCGCGCAGCGCATGCAGCGTCGCCAGCACCTGGGCGCTCTTTTCCAGCAGCAGCGTTTCCGTGATCTCGAGCTCGAGCCGCCGCGGCGGCAGGCCGGAATGCTTCAGCGCATCCGTCACCACCGAAAGCAGATTGCCGCTGCGGAACTGAAGCGGCGACAGGTTGACGGCGACGCGGACGTCGTCCGGCCAGGTCGCTGCGTCGTGACAGGCCCGGCGCAGCATCAGGCCGCCGAGCGGGTTGATCAGCCCGGTTTCTTCCGCGACCGGAATGAACTCGGCCGGCGAAACCATGCCGCGCTCGGCATGCGGCCAGCGCACCAGCGCCTCGAAGCCGGTGATGCGGCCGCTCTGGAGGTCGATCAGCGGCTGGTAATACGGCCGCAGCACGTCGTTCTGGATGGCGTCGCGCAGCTCGACCTCGATCTTGCGGCGGGTCTGCGCTTTCGCATCGAGCGCCGCCTCGAAGAACGCGAACGAGCCGCGCGCATCCAGCTTCGCGCGCGACAGCGCCATGTCGGCGCTCTTGAGCAGCTTTTCGGAATCGTCGCCGTCGCCCGGCGCCATCGCGATGCCGATGGAGGCGCTTATCACCACGGAATGGCCGTCGAGCAGATAGGGATCGGCGATGGCTTCGAGCAGGCGCTTGGCCAGCAGCACCGCATCCTCGGGACGCGTCAGGCCGCTCTGCACGATTGCGAACTCGTCCGAGTTCAGCCGCGCCAGCGCGTCGTCCTCGCGCAAGGTCGAACGCAGCCGCTTGGCGACGCCGCGCAGCAGCTTGTCGCCGACCGCGTGCCCCAGCGTGTCGTTGACCGCCTTGAAATTGTCGAGCCCCAGCATCAGCAGGGCGACCTTGTCGGTGCTGCGCCTCGTATGCAGCAGCATCTCGTCGACCTGCTGGCGCAGCAAATTGCGGTTTGGCAGACCGGTCAGCCCGTCATGCTGGGCCATGAAGGCGAGCCGCGCCTCGGCGCGCTTGCGCTCGGTGATGTCCATCAGCGCGAGCAGCACCGCGGGCCGCTCGGCATAGGTCAGTTCGCGGGAATAGATCGCAAGGTCGATCAGGGCGCCATCGGCCTTGACGTGCTTCCAGGTGCGTCCGGCCTGCTCCTCACCGGCCGAAGCGGCGGTCCAGGGCGGCTCACTGTCGAAAGCCTGAAGGGAACGGATCGTCAGCCGCTCGAACTCGGCGCGGCTATAGCCGTAATGGGCAACCGCGGCATCGTTGACGCCGAGGATGCGCTCGTCGTCCAGCGCGCAGACGATCATGGGGACCGGATTGCCGTCGAACAGCAGCCGGAACGAGGCCTCGCGCTGCTTCAACTCGGTGATGTCGACGCGCAGGCCGACGACGCCGCCGTCCTCGGTCAGCCGCTCGTCGATCAGGATGACGCGGCCGTCCGCCAGCTTCTGCTCGTGGCGCGAGCCGGGCTGATAGAGCTTTTGCAGCCGCTCCGCGATCCATTCTTCCTCATGGCCGGCAGCTTCGGGATAGTCGCCGCGGGCGACGCCGATGCGGAGCGTGTCCTCCAGGCGGGCGCCCTCCTCGAACAGATCGGCGGTCTTGCTGTAGATCTCCGCGTATTGCTTGTTCCAGAGGACATAGCGGCCCTCGGCATCGAGAAACACGATGCCCTGCGGCAGGATGTCGATGGCCTGGCGCAGGCGCTCATGGGATTTGCGCGCTTCCGCGATCGCAGCCTCGGCACGGCTGCGCAAAACTTCGTCGCGTTCGGATGGAGGATGATGGGCGCGCGCAAAGCGCGGCTTGCGCGGGTGCAGGCCGGACCTGCCAAGCACGCTTCCCTTTCGCTTTTTTGGCTTTCGAAACCCCAAACTCAACTTCACTCGCCCCAGTCGCGCCCAGCCACCGCAACTCTTGGGGCAAGTGTCTGAAAAAAAGGTAATCTTGGGTGGCATGGCGGTGGGACGCACGGTCTGGCAGTCTCGAAAAAACAGCCCTCATTGCCCGTTTGCAAGGCGCGGCAGTGCCGATGGGCGCTCCAGGCGCATCGCATTGTCGTCATCGGAGAACGAGATGGCGCAAAATTGCGCGCTGCCTTGAATCATTTCCGCGATCGGGCGCGATTGCATGCAGAAGGGAGTAAGCACGCGTCCCGCGCACGAATTTTGGTCAATGCATGAGAGGGTTATCGCCTCGTTAAGGATCGGCCATCCGACGCTGCGGAACTGCGACTTTTGAACGAGATTTCATCTGCTGGACTGTTCCTTAACCCTGACGCGGTGTTGGGCTATAAGAATGTCAACATGAGTCCCCGCCGCCTCGCCCCTCTCCTGCTCGTCATGACGCTCCTGGCCGCCGGCGACGCGCTGGCCCAGGACAAGGGCAGCGTCAACCCAAAGCCGCTGCCGCCGCTCGCCAATCCGAACGATCCGAGTATTGGCGCCAAGGAGCTGTTCGCGCGAAAGCTGCTGCCGTCGAAGGGACCGGCGCACGTCATCGGCTCCTATGTGAAGGGCTGCATCGGCGGCGCCGAGCAGATGCCGCTCAACGGCGACAATTGGCAGGTGATGCGGTTGTCGCGCAATCGCAGCTATGGTCACCCCGCGATGATCGCGCTGATCAAGCGGCTTGCGGCGAGGGCGCACAAGGATGCGGGATGGCCGGGCATCCTGGTCGGCGACATCGCCCAGCCGCGCGGCGGACCGGCGCTGTCCGGCCATGCCAGCCACCAGATCGGCCTCGATGCCGACATCTGGCTGACGCCGATGCCCGACCATCGGCTCTCGCGCGAAGAGCGCGAGGACATGTCGGCGGTGATGATGGTGCGGCCGGACCGGCTCGACATCGATCCAAAGGTGTTCACGCCGGGCCATGTGCTGGTGCTGCGCGATGCGGCGCAGGAGCCGGCGGTGCAGCGCATCTTCGTCAATGCCGCGATCAAGAAGGCGCTGTGCCGCGAGGCCAAGGGCGACCGTTCCTGGCTGTCGAAGATCCGGCCGTGGTGGGGCCACGACTACCACTTCCACATCCGCATGCACTGCCCGGCGGGCGCGAGCGACTGCGAGGGCCAGCCGTCGCAATCCGAGGACGAAGGCTGCAAGCCGTCCGATCTCTCCTACTGGTTCAGCGACGGCGTGCTGCACCCCAAACCCCCGCCGGAGCCACCGAAGCCGAAACCGCCGATGACGCTGGCGCAGATGCCGGCGGCGTGCAAGGCCGTGCTGCACGCGGGCAATGCGAAGCCGTAGCCGGTCAGGCTGTAACAACTTCGTCAGCGGCTAGTCCTCGGATCTCCAAATGCGTTAGAGTGCGGCGCTGCCCTGCCGTAAGCGGGTCGGCCCTGCCGGGATGCAATCCCGCCCTCATCAACCAAATCCCTCCTCACGCGTGCGGCTTCGTCGCGCGCGCCAGCCATTGTGAGAGCCCATGCGCATCAGTGCACGCAACCAGATCAAGGGAACGGTCATCGAAGTCACGAAGGGCGCCACGACGTCCCACGTCCGTGTCGACATCGGCAACGGTACGATCGTGACCTCCTCGATCACCAACGAGGCGGTCGACGACCTCGGCATCAAGGCGAAGGGGCAGGTCACGGTGGTGATCAAAGCCTCCGATGTGATGATCGCGGTGGACTGAGATGCGCATCCCTCTGCTGCTTGGATTGCTGTTGCTCGGTATCGCGCCCGCCTTTGCGACGGAAGAACCCAGCGGCTGCGACAAATTCAAATGGTCGATCGAGCGCGAGCGCGCCGCGCTGACCGCGCCCGACGGTGTCAAGATGGCATCGGGAAGCGAGCAGGCCGCGTTGCCGTCGTCGGCCATCACGCTGGGGCTGGTCGCGTCCGCGGAGGCAAAACTGCCGACGCCTCCGGAGTGCGCGCCAAAGGACGGCACATTTGCCGGCTTCACTGGCATCAAGGCCCCGAAGGCCGGGCTCTACACGGTCAGCCTGTCCTCGGGCGCGTGGGTCGATTTGGTCCAGGACGGGCATGCCCTCAAGCCCGTGGCGTTCAGTGGCGCGACCGATTGCGACGGCATCCGCAAGACCATGAAATACGAGCTCTCGGGCCAGCCCGTCGTGCTCCAGGTCAGCGGCGCGAAAGACAATTCGCTGTCGATCGCCATCCTGCCGGCGCAATGAGCCAAACAGTCGCCTTTGACCTGAGGCCCTGGCCTGCTATCTTCGAGAGTAGCGATATCCCTGCCGGCCGTAAGCCGCCGCCGGGACCCGTGGAACAGCGCTTCCGCCCGTCGCCCAGACCCACCAACGCCGGATCTGCGCGTGCTTCTTGCGCGCGCGATCTCGCACGGAGCGCATCCATGATTCGTATTGCCGGACTCTTCACCGCTTTCGTGATCCTCGCGGGCGCGGGCCTTTCGCCTGCCGCCGCCGAGGACAAGACCATCACCGTGTTCGCGGCAGCCTCGATGAAGAACGCGCTCGACGAGGTCGACGCGGCCTACACCGCGAGGACCGGCGTCAAGTTCAGCGTCAGCTATGCCGCAAGCTCCGTGCTCGCCAGGCAGATCGAGCAGGGCGCGCCGGCCGATGTGTTCGTCTCCGCCGACACCGACTGGATGGACTACGCGATCTCCAAGAAGACCATCAACGAGCCGACCCGGGTCAATCTGCTCGGCAACAGCATCGTGCTGATTGCGCCGAAGGATTCCAGACTCGACAACGTCGCCATCGCGCAGGGCTTCGACCTCGCAAAACTCGCCGGCGATGGCAGGATCGCGACCGGCGACGTCAAGTCGGTGCCGGTCGGGAAATATGCCAAGGCGGCGCTGGAAAAGCTCGGCGCCTGGCAGGCGGCGGAGCCGAAATTCGCGATGGCCGAAAGCGTGCGTGCCGCGCTGACGCTGGTCGCGCGCGGCGAGGCCAACCTCGGCATCGTCTATTCCACCGATGCCAAGGTCGAGCCCGGCGTGAAGATCGTCGGCACCTTCCCGGCGGATTCGCATCCCGCGATCATCTATCCCGTCGCTGCGACCGCGACGGCAAAGGGCGAGACCAGCGACTATCTCGCCTTCCTGCGCTCGACCGCCGCCAAGACCATTCTGGAAAAATACGGTTTCAAGTTCCTGATCAGCCCCTCCACTTAATTTTGCGATTTGATGCTCGACATCTCTCCCGCCGAATGGACGGCGATCCTGCTCTCGCTCAGGGTCGCCGTGATCGCAACGCTGGTGGCAACGCCGTTCGGCATTGCGCTGGCGTGGCTGCTCGCGCGGCGTGAGTTCTGGGGCAAGTCGGTGCTCGATGCGCTGGTGCATCTGCCGCTGGTGCTGCCGCCCGTCGTCACCGGATATCTGCTGCTGCTGACCTTCGGCCGCCGCGGACTCGTCGGCGGCTTCCTGGCGGACCATCTCGGCATCGTCTTCGCCTTCCGCTGGACCGGTGCCGCGCTTGCCTGCGGCCTGATGGCGTTTCCGCTGCTGGTGCGCCCGATGCGGTTGTCGATCGAGGCGATCGACCGCCGGCTCGAACAGGCGGCGGAGACGCTCGGCGCTGCGCCGTGGAAAGTGTTCTTCACGGTGACGCTGCCCTTGGCGCTGCCTGGCGTGCTCGCCGGCATGGTGCTTGGCTTTGCCAAGGCGATCGGCGAATTCGGCGCCACCATCACCTTCGTCTCCAACATTCCCGGCGAGACCCAAACGATTTCGTCCGCGATCTATTCGCTGATCCAGACCCCGGACGGCGACGCCGCCGCGGGACGGCTCGTGATCGTCTCGATCGTGCTGGCGCTCGGTGCGCTGATTGCCGCCGAATGGTTCGCCCGCCGCGCCACCGCGCGCCTGCACGGGAATTGACCATGCTGCGTGTCGACATCGAAAAGCAGCTCGGCGAATTCTCGCTGTCCGCCGCCTTCGCAAGCGAAGGCCGCGTCATCGGCCTGTTCGGAGCGTCGGGCGCCGGCAAGACCTCGCTGGTCAACATGATCGCGGGGCTGCTGCGGCCCGACCGCGGCACCATCGTGATCGACGGCGAGACTGTCGACGACAGCGTGGCCGGCATTCATGTCCCGGCCTGGCGCCGTCGCATCGGCTATGTGTTCCAGGATGCGCGGCTGTTTCCGCATCTCAACGTGGCGCAAAATCTCGACTATGGCAGGCGGATGAACCGCCTCGCGCCCGATCCGGCGCAGCACAAGCGCGTCATCGAGCTGCTCGACATCGGCGCGCTGCAGGGTCGCCGCCCCGGAAAACTTTCCGGCGGCGAGCGCCAGCGCGTCGCGCTCGGCCGCGCGCTGCTGTCGCGGCCGCGCCTGCTACTGCTCGACGAGCCGCTCGGCGCGCTCGACGAGGGCCGCAAGCTGGAGATCCTGCCCTATCTGGTGCGGCTGCGCGACGAGGCCAACGTCCCCATGGTCTATGTCAGCCACGACGCCGCCGAGCTGCGCCAGCTCGCGACGCAGATCGTGATGCTGAAGCACGGCCGCGTGACGTCGTTCGGCGGGGTGAAGGTGCTGACGTGAGGGGCGGTTGAGCAGGCAAGGGATGAGGCAAGCCGCCGGCCCACCCTCCGCCGTCGTCCTGGCGAAAGCCAGGACCCATACCGCGTGATCTATCAGCGGCAGGTGGTATGCGTACCAGCGAAGAAAACGTAACTGCCCGTGTTCGCAAAACCACTCCCCGGGGTAATGGGTCCTGGCTTTCGCCAGGACGACGTTGGGGCGGGCTCGTAGACCGAGACCATCACCGAGGACCGGCTGAGCAGATCGGCGAGGAAGTGCGACAGCTCCGCATTGCCGAGCGCTTCCACCAGATGAACGTGGAGCGCGCTCGACAGCCGCACCGAGGCGACGCGGTCGCCGCGCGTTGCGGCGGCGCGCTCTGCTACCGGGAACCGCAACTACCAGCCGCGATCGACGTTGCGCACCTCGCCCGTTCGGGCGTCCACGTCGACCTCCATCCAGCGGCCGGCGCGATCACGGCCTTCGATCTGCCATTCATCGCCTAGGAACTCGGTGTGCGAGACGGTCATGACGCCGATATCGGTGGCGACATCGAGCGCGACCTGCATCGAGATCTGATCGCCGGTGTCATAGGCCATCGCGGGCGCGGCCGATCCGATGCCGATCGCAACGATCGCCGGCAAGATGAGCTTTCGCATGGATTACTCCTGTCAGCTGCGTTTACGCCGCTAAGAACGAGCGGCATCGCGGAGCGTTCCGGGAGCGGCGGTCACGAAGACGCGCAAATCTTCGGCGGTTGCGGCGATTTGGTGGCGGTTCCCGCGCTGTCGCCACGGACCCCGCCGTCGTCCTGGCGAAAGGCAGGACCCATTACCCTAGGGAGAAGCGGGTGGGGCAGATCGTCACCACCAGCCTTCGCAAAACAGCTGGCGGTGGTTATCGGTCCTGGCCCCCGTGCGCAATTGCGCACTAGGCCAGGACGACGAAGAAGCAGACGTGCGCTTCATCAATGACCGCCGACGCGGATGTAGCGTTAAACCCCCGCCACCGAGCTCCACAAATCCGCGAGCTTGCGCCGCAGGACCTGCATGCGCGTCAGCGGGGCGGGGGTTTCCTCATCTTCCGGCAGGCGCAGGCCGACGACATTGACTCGGCCACCGGAGATCGAGCGCGCCACAAGCACGATCGGATCCAGCACGAGCTCCGCCCCCTCTTTCGGCGCGCGGTCGAGATGGACGTCGAAATAATCAGCGAGCGTGTGCCCGCTCTCGTCCTCGCCGACCTTCACGCCGTAGATCTCCGCGAGCTCGGCGAGCGTGTGCTCGCCGGAGACCATGAAGTCGCCCAGCAGATGCGGGTCCGGCGCCGAGCTCGGCTGCATGTCGACGAAGAAGCGGTCGAGCGATTCGGCCTTTTCCGGGGGCGCCAGCAGATAGATGTAATCGCCGGGCGCGATCGGCTCGGCTTCAATCGGCGTCAAGATGTTCTCGTTGCGGATCACCAGCGTCGGCTTCGACCAGGACGGGATCAGGCCGCGGCGAAAATACAGGCTCTTGGACCGCACCGGATAGCCGACGAGCTGCTGCTCGAGCTGGCCGGGCAGATCCAATTCGACACGGCGCGGGCCACGCTCGGCGCGCGGCAGCGCCACGTGCAGCTTGCGCGCGGCCGGCGCCAGCGTCCAGCCTTGCAGCAGGAGCGAGATGATGACGACGACGAAGGCGACGTCGAAATAGAGATAGGCCTTCGACAGCCCGACCAGCATCGGGATCGAGGCCAGGAAGATCGCGACCGCGCCGCGCAGACCCGTCCAGGCGATGAAGATCTTTTCGCGCCAGTTGAAGCGGAACGGCGCCAGGCACACGAACACCGCGATCGGCCGCGCCACCAGCATCAGGACGAATGCGATCCCGACCGCCGGCAGCACGCTGCCGCCAAGCCGGCTCGGCGAGACCAGCAGGCCGAGCAGCACGAACATCACGATCTGCGCGAGCCAGGTTGCGGCGTCCAGGAAGGCCACCACCGAATTATGCGCACGCGTCGGCCGGTTGCCGATGATAATACCGGCGAGATAGACCGCGAGGAAGCCCGAGGCGTGCATGATCTGCGAGCCGCCGAAGATGACGAGCGCGGCGGTGGTGACAAACGGCGCATGGAGGCCCTGCGGCAGCGCGACCTTGTTGAGCGCGATGACCACCAGACGCCCGCCGATCACCCCGACGACGGCGCCCAGCACGGCCTCCTGGGCGAACTCCATCAGCACATGCGCGGCCGTGCCCGTTCCGAGCGAGATGTATTCGACCAGCATCAGGGTCAGGAAGATCGCGAAGGGATCATTGGTGCCGGATTCCACCTCCAGCGTCGCCCCGACGCGCGGGCGCAGGCGCAGGCCCTGGGTATGCACCAGCAGGAACACTGCGGCCGCGTCAGTCGAGGCCACCACCGCGCCGACCAGCAGCGACTCCGTCCAGTTGAGGTCGAGCGCGTATTTAGCGAACGGCGCCGTGATCAGTGCGGTCAGCAGCACGCCGACGGTCGCGAGCACCATGGAAGGCGCGAGCACGGTGCGAATGCTGGCAAATCGGGTCCGCAAGCCACCATCGAACAGGATCAGTGCGAGCGCGACCGAGCCGACCAGATAGGTGGTTCGGACGTCGTCGAACTGCAGCTGTCCGGGACCGGAATCGCCCGCGAGCATGCCGATCGCGAGGAAGACGAGCAGAAGGGGCGCGCCGAAGCGCAGCGCAAGCAGGCTTGACAGGATCCCGGCCAACACCAGGACGGCGCCGAGCAATATGGCGAGGCTGACAGTGTCGAGGGAAGCCATCCACCTTCCGGGTACGAAATCGCTGGAATTGCATCCTTATCGTCGGCGGACTCCCACGCCAACCCATTTTCTCCCGCTCGCGGCAATCTGCCCGCATTTTGCGGCCTTAACGCGCTTTACTTAGCGGTGTATCGGTGGCCCGGCCGGCCCCTTTGTGGGATTCTCCGGCGCGCTCGAATCAATGCCTCCCGCCCGCTCCCCGACGAGACCGATAGACATGGACCTCAAAGACTTCATGGAGTTCGTGCAGACCACCGCGCGCAGCGTCGGGGCCGAAATCTCCTCGCCCTGGTTCTACCTGCAGTTCGGGCTCATTCTGGCCGCGGCCGGCATCGCCTATGCCGCCGAAGCCGCCGTTCGCAGCCGGGTCGACATCACCTCGCTGGCGATGCGCTGGCCGCTGCCGCTCCGGCACTTCGCCCGGGTGATGGTCTCCAGCGCCTCGACGGCGGTGTTCACCCTGCTCGTGATCATCTCGCGCGTGGTCATGTACCACGCCACCTGGCCGAGCCGCTCCTATCTGCTGATGGTCGCCGCCAAGCTCGGCCTGGCCTGGCTCGCGGTCCGGCTGGTGACCTCGGTGCTGCGCAACGCCTTCATCGTCAAGCTGGTGTCGATCACGGCCTGGTTCGTCGCGGCGCTCTCGATCCTCGGCCAGCTCGATGCGACGGTCGACCTGCTCGATTCCTTCGCCATCGTGCTCGGCGGGCTGCGGCTGACACCGCTGCTGGTGATCAAGGCCGGCGCGCTGCTGCTCATCGCGCTCTGGCTCACCAACATCGCCAGCAATTTCGCCGAGAGCCGGATCAACTCGACCACCGATCTGACCCCGTCGGTACAGGTGCTGCTGGTCAAGATCATCCGCATCGGCCTGCTTGCGGTCGCGATCGTGATCGCGCTCGGCACGGTCGGCATCGATCTCTCGGCGCTCGCGGTGTTCTCCGGCGCGGTCGGCGTCGGCATCGGCATCGGCCTGCAGAAGATCGTCGCCAATTTCATCTCGGGGATCATCCTGCTCGCTGACAAATCGGTGAAGCCCGGCGATCTCGTCACCATCGGCGACAACACCGGGCGAATCAGCGCGATGAAGACGCGCTATATTTCCGTCGCCGCGGGCGATGGCCGCGAATTCCTGGTGCCGAACGAAGATCTGGTGACGCAGAAGGTCGTCAACTGGACCTACACCGACAAGAACACGCTGGTGAAGATCGCCTTCGGCACCAATTACGACGCGGACCCGCGGCTGGTCTGCAAGCTCGCCGCCGAGACCGCGGCCGCGCATCCGCGCGCCCAGAAGGGCAAGCCGCCGAATTGCATCCTGACCGAGTTCGCTGAAGCCGGGATGAAGTTCTCGCTGACCTTCTGGATCGCCGACCCCGACGGCATGGACAACGTCAAGAGCGACGTGATGCTGGCGCTGTGGGACGCCTTCAAGCGCGAGGGCATCCGGGTTCCCTACCCGGTCCGCGAAATCCGCGTCCGCGGCGGTGCCCTGCCGGTGGAAACCATCATGGAAGTCCCGAATTAGGCCAGCTTAGGGGCGCAAGGCAGGCAGGCCTGACTTGCATGAAGGCGCGCAATCATTAAATTGGGGCGCGAAATCAAGCCTTTCCGCCGATATCGAGCCCACCTCAGAAGATTGCGCCCGCATGAGCTACGTCGAAGCCTCCGATACCTCCCTGCGCAAGACCGGACAGATCAAGCTGCATGGGCCAAGCGCCTTTGCCGGCATGCGCAAGGCGGGCGCGCTGGTGGCGAAGTGTCTCGACGATCTCACCGACATCGTCGGGCCCGGCGTTCCGACCGAGCGCATCGACCAGTTCGTCCGCGACTTCGCCTTCAGCAACAATGCCTATCCGGCGACGCTGATGTATCGCGGCTACCGCTATTCGACCTGCACCTCGCTCAACCACGTGGTCTGCCACGGCATGCCCGGCGACCGTCCGCTGAAAGAGGGCGACATCGTCAACATCGACGTCACCTTCATCGTCGACGGCTGGTACGGCGATTCCAGCCGGATGTATGCGGTCGGCCCGATCGCGCGCAAGGCGGAGCGGCTGATCGAGGTGACTTATGAGGCGATGATGCGCGGCATCGCGGCGGTGAAGCCCGGCGCCACCACAGGCGACATCGGCCACGCCATCCAGAGTTTCGTCGAGCCGCAGGCCATGAGCGTGGTGCGCGATTTCTGCGGCCATGGCCTCGGGCGCATGTTCCACGACGAGCCGAACATCATCCATATCGGCCGGCCCGGCGAAGGCGTGCAGCTCAAGCCCGGCATGTTCTTCACCATCGAGCCGATGATCAATCTCGGCAAGCCGCATGTGAAGATCCTCTCCGACGGCTGGACCGCCGTGACCCGTGACCGCTCGCTGTCGGCGCAGTTCGAGCATTCGGTGGGCGTTACCGCCACCGGCGTCGAGATTTTCACGCTGTCGGAGCGGCACGGCGAGAAGCAGATCGGGTGATCCCACCGCGCGCTTATCGCGGCCGTCGGAACGACGACGGTCGCCGCTTGTAGGTCGCGGCAAAGGCATCGTTGAATCTGCGAACGCTGCCGAAGCCTGCGGCGAAGGCGATCTCCGCCAATGTCATGCTGGTGTGGTCGATCAGGCGCTTGGCTTCCTGCACGCGCCGCGTCGCCGCGATCTCGCTCGGGCTCGCCCCGGCATGGCGCATGAACAGGCGGAGCAGATGGCGCGGCCCGACGCCAAGGGCTTCTGCAAGCTCCGCCATGGATGCACGATCCAGGAAACCTTCATTGATCAGGCGCATCCCGCGCGCAACGGTGCTCGCCGTTCCCATCCAGGCCGGCGACCCCGGCGCGGTTTCCGGCCGGCAGCGCAGACACGGGCGAAAGCCGGCACGTTCGGCGGCGGCGGCGGTCGGATAGAAGGTGACGTTCTCCGAGCGCGCGGGGCGAACCGGGCAGACCGGCCGGCAGTAGATCCGCGTCGAGCGAACACCCGAAAAGAACAGGCCATCGAATGCGCGCGCACGCGCGAGGCGCGCGCGATCGCAAGTGTCCCAGTCGAGATGCGGTGGCAGCGTCTGCCGATGTTCCGAACCTGTCGCCATTGCGCGACAATAATGCCCGCGCTGCACGCCGAGTAGCCGAAATCGGACTCGGTCGGGCGATGAGGTCCGAATCCAGCCAGCCTGCGCCGCCGCGCCGGATCATGGTGCCGGTCTATCCCGGAGCAGATTCGCATGAGCCCGCAGGCGCAACACACGGCAGAACAAACCACTCTCGCGCTCGATATCGGGCTTCTGCTGCTGCTCTCGCTGATCTGGGGCAGTTCGTTCACGCTGATCAAGATCGCGGTCCCGACGATCCCGCCCTTCACGATGGTTGCCGCGCGTGTGACGATCGCGGCCATTCTCCTGATTGCGGTCGCTCGCGCGCAGGGACACGCCCTTCCCGGCCGTGGATCGGTATGGGCGGCTTTCTTCGTGCAAGGGCTGCTGCAAAGCGCCTTGCCGTTCACGCTGATCAGTTGGGGCGAGATGCATATCGCAAGCGGTCTCGCCGGTGTGCTCAATGCGACCCCGCCGATGTTCGTGCTCGCGATCGCGTTGATGACCGGGCCGGGGCGGCAAGCCATGAGTAGCCGGAAGATCATCGGCATCGCGCTCGGGCTTGCGGGCGTTGCCCTAACCATGGGCGCCGACGCGCTCTCGGGGATCGGCACGACGGCACCGCTGGCGCAGGCGGCCGTGCTGTGCGCGAGCCTCTGCTACGCGCTCGCACCGATATGGGGACAACGCTTCTCGGGCCTGCCCGCAATCGTCACCGCGGCCGGCGCCATGAGTTGCGCCGCAGCGCTGATGCTGCCCGCGGCCACCGCCATCGAACGGCCCTGGACCCTCCCGCCACCGCCCGCGAGCGCGATCGCAGCGGTCATCACGCTCGCGATTGTCTGTACGGCCCTTGCGATGGTGATCTACTTCCGCTTGATCCGCATGCTCGGCCCGCTTGGCACGACCAGTGGGAGCTACCTGCGTGCGGGCTTTGCCGTGGCGCTCGGCACCGTATGGCTCGGCGAGCACTTCACCTGGTCCAGCCTTGCCGGCATGGCGCTCATTCTTGTCGGCGTCGTGGCGATTACGGTGTCCCCGCCGGCGCACAGCGCCAAGAAGCCGATAGGCTGAGCCACCATCTTCTGGGTCAGCTGTCGGGACCAGCGCGCCGCAGGCGCAATTGACGGTTGCAAAAACGATTACCCGCAGCAATGCTGGCGGCCGATGCCCGCCAAGACCGACCATGACAAGAGCAAGCCGGAGCACGCGCCGCCGCACTATCTCGGCCATCGCGAACGGCTGCGCGAGCGCTTCTACAGCGCGGGTGCGGACGCGCTCAGCGACTACGAGCTGCTGGAGATGGCGCTGTTTCCGGCACTGCCGCGGCGTGACACCAAGCCGCTGGCGAAGTCGCTGATCAAGACCTTTGGCTCGTTTGCCGAGGTCGTGCACGCGCCGGTGGCGCGCCTGCGCGAGGTGGACGGCGTCGGCGAATCCGCGATCCACCAGCTCAAGCTGCTCGCGGCGGCGGCGCACCGCGTCGCCAAGGGCGGGGTCAACAGCCGCAACGCGCTGTCGTCCTGGAACGAGGTGATCGACTATTGCCGCACCAGCATGGCGTTTGCCGAGAAGGAGCAGTTTCGCCTGCTGTTCCTCGACAAGCGCAACCAGCTCATCGCCGACGAGGTGCAGCAGACCGGCACCGTCGATCACACCCCGGTCTATCCGCGCGAGGTGATCAAGCGCGCGCTGGAATTATCCGCGACCGCGCTGATCCTGGTGCACAACCACCCCTCAGGCGATCCCTCGCCCTCGCAGGCCGACATCCAGATGACCAAGGCGATCATCGACATCGCCAAGCCGCTCGGCATCGCCGTCCACGACCACATCATCGTGGGCAAGAGCGGGCATGCGAGTTTGCGCGGGATGCGGTTGATCTAGTAACAATATCGCGGATCGACCGGGACATAGGAGCCGTCCCGGCGCTGCATGTAGCAGCCGCGCTGATAGGCGTAATAGCCGGAGCGGCGGCGTTCGCCCTCGGAGGCGATCGCGGCGCCCGTGCCGGCACCGACGACAGCGCCGATGGCGGCTCCGCGGCCTCCGCCGATGGCGCCACCCACGATCGCTCCACCGACGCCGCCGAGGATGGCACCGCCAATTGCGTCCTGCGCCGCCGCCTCATGAGCCGGCATCGCGATTACGACCGCCAGACATGCCGCGATAGCGAAACTTCCAATGCGAAGACCTCGAAGCATGCTCGCCCTCCCCTGTGGTCAGACGAGTCATAGCGCCGCAACCGGATTCGGACCAGAAAAATCACCATGCCGGGACCCGGCACGTCTCGCGATGGCGTCGGAGGCTCGGCTCGAAGGCGGCTCAGGCCATGCCGCGTGCGCCGCGCGGCCGGATGCTTCATCTCATGCATCGACCCAGCGCTGCACGGCCTCGGCGGTGTCGGCCGGCGTGGTGTTGAAGCAGATCGCCGCATCCGGCGCCAGGCGGTGGACGAGGTTGAGCACCTTCTCGAACAGCAGCAGGCGCTCCTTCGGCTCGCGCAGCCCCGCGCCGATCACGATGCAGTCGAAATTCTCCTCGCGCAACGCCGCCGTGACGGCGGCTTCCGCCGCGGCATCGAGATCGATCAGGCAACTCGTGACCTCGTAACCGAGATCGCGCAGGCGCAGCAGCTGCGCATCGATATAGTTGCGCACGAGCTCCGGCGTGAGCTGCGGGAATGCGCTGTAGTCCGCATTGCCGGGTTCGATGCCGATCGCGAGGACGCGCGTGGTCATGCAGGGCTCCTTGCCGGACTGTCTCGCGTCGCTAACGGGGCAGCGGCCCTGCCGGTTCCCTCGCGGGCGGCCGCCCTGATCCCGGTCCTGCCGCTCATTTCCCGGCGAGGTTGTAACCCACTTCACACGCGGCGCCGCGGCGGCCTGCCAGACTTGCGGGAGATCACGCTGGCCTCACGCCCTGATCACGGCACCTGGTTCACTTCGTCTGACGCGGAGTTGCGATAGTTCATTCATTGTGGGAGCGGAAAATGATTTCATTCGAGAGTTTGAAAAGCGAATACGAGCGCAATTGGTCCAATCTCGAGATCCGGCCTTCGCGCCTGTCCGACGCGAATGCGGTCGCGCGCAAGGCCATCAACGGCAAGGCGACCTATCAGCAGATCGAACGGTTGACCGGCGTCCCCTGGCATTTCGCTGCCCTCTGCCATTACCGCGAGTCCAATTTCGATTTCGACACCTATCTCGGCAACGGCGAAACGCTTCATCGCGTGACGGCGCTCGTTCCGAAGGGGCGCGGTCCGTTTGCCACGTTCGTGGACGGCGCCGTAGACGCCTTCAGGATCGAGAATTTCGTCGGCGCTCACGACTGGGGGATCGCGCGGATTCTGTTCCGGCTCGAAGCGTTCAACGGCTTCGGCTATCACGCCAAGGGCTGCAATTCGCCCTATCTCTATGGCGGTTCGACGCTGTATGGCCCGCCCGAGGCAAGGGCCGGCAAATTCGTTCGCGATCACGTGTTCGATTCGAACCACGTCGATTCCCAGCTCGGCACCGCGGTAATCCTGCATGCCATGATGTCGCTGGATTCCTCGATCACCCTCGACGACAGCCCGCAATTCGCGAGCCGCGCGGAGCCGGAAGACGACGCGGCGTCGACGATCGTTCTCATGCAGCAGGCGCTCAACAAGCTCGGCGCCAATCCGCCGCTCGCCGAGGACGGCATCAGCGGACCGAAGACCAGAACCGCGGTCTCGCAATTTCAGCAGCAGAACGGCCTGAGAGATACCGGACTTCTCGACGGCGCCACGGTCGCCGCCCTCACGCGCGCGACGCAGTCGGCCCCCACCGGACCGACCGGCGATGTGTCCCGGATCATGAAGCGGCTCGAGGACCTCGCGCAATTGCTGCGGCCGCCGGTCGGCGGTGTGACGCCGGCAACGACTACATCGGGCAATACACTGCCCGCCACCAATGATCCGATCAGCCTGTTCGAACGGCTCTTCTCCCTCGTCAACAAGACAGCCCCCATGCCAGGCCCCCTCACCCCGACCAGCACCGCTCCCGTCGACCAGTTGAAGCAGGTCGTCGACCTGCTCGGCACCTTGCTCAACCGGGACGGCAAGCCCGTCCTCGGCCAGGTCAATGGCGCGCTCGGCGATACCATCGGCAAGATGCTCGACGGCAAGAAGACTGCGCTCGGCATCGGCGGCTCGCTGATCACGGCGCTGCTCTCGTCGGTGACGGCGAGCCCCAACGCGGGAGGCATTGCCGGGTTGCTCGGGACGCTCGTGTCGGCGGTGCCGGGCCTCGGCCAGTTCGCGATGCCGATCTCGCTGGCGCTCACGGCCTGGGGCATACTCGGCAAGATGGAGAAGTGGGCCCAAGGCACCGCGCCGCCGCCCAGGCCGACGACCTAGAGACACTGGTCGCGCAGCGCCGCGGCGCGACGCTGCATCAGCGAGCGCTCACGCCCATTGGTCGCAAGATTCGCGGCAGCCTCGAACGCCAGCAGCGCCTCTGCGAGATGCCCGAGCTTTTGCAGGAAGTCGCCACGAACCGCCGGTAGATGATGATAGGCCGTCAGCGCCGGCTCGACGGCGATTGCGTCCAGCACGTCGAGCCCGGCTTGCGGTCCCTCCGCCATGCCGACCGCGACCGCGCGATTGAGCTCGATGACCGGCGAGCGCACCAGAAGCGCCAACGCGGCATAGAGCTGCGCGATGCGCCGCCAGTCCGTGCCTGCAGCAGAATCCGCCGCCGTGGCATGACACGCCGCGATGGCGGCCTGAAGCGCGTAAAATCCTCCGGCGCCGCCGAGCTCGCAGGCACGTTCGAGCGACCGCAGGCCGTGACGGATCTGCAATTGATCCCAGAGCGTGCGATCCTGGTCCATCAGCAGAATGGGATCACCATTCGCATCGGTGCGCGCACGCGCACGCGAAGCATTCAGGTCCATCAGGGCGATGAGGCCGTGAACTTCCGGCTCGTCCGGCGCCAGACCGACGAGCACCCGGCCCATGCGCAACGCCTCGTCACAGAGCTGCGGCCGCAACCATTCCTCTCCCCGCGCCGCGAGATAGCCCTCGTTGAAGATCAGATAGACAACCTCCAGCACCGAGGCGAGACGCTCCGACAGAGCTTCGCCGCTCGGGGTCTCGTAGGCGAGGCCGGATTCCGACAGCGTTCGCTTGGCGCGGACGATGCGCTGCGAGATCGTTGCTTCCGGCACGAGGTAGGCGCGCGCAATCTCCGATGTGGTCAAGCCGCAGATCATGCGTAGCGCCAGCGCCGCGCGGGCCTCGCGCGACAGGATCGGATGACAGGCCGTGAAGATCAGCCGCAACAATTCGTCGCCGATGTCGTCGTCGAGCGCGGCATCGAAATCCGGCACGGTCGCCTGCTCCTGCAACATGTCCCGCGCCAGCATGTCGTGCTTCTCCGCGAGCATCTTGCCGCGGCGCAAATGATCAAGCGCGCGGCGCCTGGCAGCGGTCATGAGCCAGGCGCCGGGATTTTCGGGCACGCCGACGATGGGCCAGGATTCCAGAGCCGCAACCAGCGCGTCCTGGGTCAGCTCTTCCGCCAGCGGCACGTCGCGCAGCATCCGCGACAGCGTGGCTATCAGCCGCGGCTGCACGACGCGCCAAGTGGCGCGGATGACACGATCGATGTCGGTGTCGGCGGCCGTCATCGCCGCCGAAGGAGACGAGCGGAGTTGTCCATCAGGCGTGGGCGGCGACCCCTGCACGCGCGTTGACCTCACAGGCCACGTCCACACCCGGCGTGGCGAATGCCCGCAATTCGCAGGTGCCTTCCCAGCCCGGCATGTGGTCGAGGTGCAACTGCATGAATTCCTTGGCCATCGCCAGGGCCTCGTCCTTGTCGCGCAATTCGAAAATGGCATAGCCGCCGATCACCTCCTTGGCCTCCACGAACGGGCCGTCGATGACGCTGAGCTCGCCGTCTGCGACATACACCCGCGCGCCGGTCGCAAGCGGCATCAGGCCGCCATTATCGAGCATCCGGCCGGCCTTGATCTCCCGTTCGGAAATCCTTTGCATCGCCTCCGCCAGCGCCGGGGACGGCCCTGCCAGGGGCTTCGGGGAAGTAACGATGTACATGAAACGCATGCAAAACTCCTGTTGAGGCGAGACGCGGCCAGTTCGGCCGCGAAATCAGCTCGCTATTGGGATGACGATCCAGCCGGCGCCGGATCGACATCAGCAACGGGAAAATTGCGAGGCCGGGCGAACGCTACTGGCGCAGCATGATCAGGGGATCGGCGGTATCGGGGACGCGCCGCCATTGCGCGTTGTCGTCGGCCTCGAACTGCCAGGCCTCGCCGGCTTTCGACAGCAGGATGATCTGGCCGCGCTCCAGCCGCCATTGCGTCGGGTTGAACTGCGCGATGGCCGCATCGCATTTGGGCTTGAGGAAGACCTGGAAATTGTCCGGCCCGGCTTCCGTGTTGGTCAGCGTCAGCCCGCAGACAGGCTGGCCGTTGCCCCGCACGATCGACCAGTCGCCGATCATCTGGTCCATCGACTTCGCCATCGAGCGGGCGGCGGCGAGGTCTTGCAGGATGTAGACGCCCTCGCCCTGCCGCAGGCCTTCGAAGATGCCGGCCTCGACCTCGGTGAAGTCGATCACGGCTTCACCGCTCGAATCCTGCAGGCGGACGATGTCGAGGCCCCTGACGCTCCAGGCGACGATGTCCTTGGTGAAAGGCAGCGCGGCCTTGCAGGCTGGCTCCAGCTCGAGCTTGAAGCCTTGAGCGGCGGCGTCCGCCTTGAGCGTGACGACGCAGGTCTTGCTGCGCTCGGTGGTCGAGAGCTCCCACTGCCCGGGCATCTCCTTCTTCAGGGTCGTCGTATCCTGCGCCTGCGCGATGCCGATCGCGGCAACGCATGCCGCGATCACAGATGCTAGGACCCGAAGACCTCCCATCAGCGTGCCCTAAACGGCGTTTCCGCAACCGGCGTCAATGGCGCCTTGCCTGAGAACCAGGACTTGAGATTGTCGACCACGAGCTGATCCATCGCGTTGCGCGTCACCACCGAGGCCGAGCCGATATGCGGCAGCAGCACCACGTTCTGCATGGTCTTGAGCTCGTCCGGCACGTTCGGCTCGGCCGCGAACACATCGAGACCGGCGGCAAGGATGGTGCCGGACTTGAGCGCCTGGACCAGCGCCGGTTCGTCGATCACCGAGCCGCGCGCGACGTTGACCAGCACACCGCGCGGGCCGAGCGCCTTCAGCACCTCGGCATTGATCATCTTGTTCGTGCTGGCGCCACCGGGCACGATCACCATCAGCGTGTCCACGGCCTTCGCCATCTCGATCAGGTCCGGGTAGTGCTTGTAGGAGACGTCCTTGGACGGATTGCGGGTGTGATAGACCACCGGCACCAGCGAGGCATCGAGCCGGCGTGCGATCGCCTGTCCGATCCGGCCCATGCCCACGATGCCGACCTTGCGATCGCGCAGCGAGCCGACGCTGAGTGGATAGTTCTGGGTCTGCCAGAGACCCGAGCGCACATAACGGTCGGCCTTGATGAACTCACGCACGGTGGAGATCAGAAGTCCCATCGCGACGTCGGCGACCTCCTCGGTCAGCACGTCGGGCGTATTGGTGACGATGATGTTGTGCTCGGCGGCGTATTTGGCATCGACGTGGTCGTAGCCGACGCCGAAGCTCGCCACCATCTCGATCTTGGGCAATTGCGACAGCGAATTCTTGTCGGCGCGCACGGTGTGATAGGTCACCGCCACGCCGCGGATCTTTTCGCGGATTGCCGGCGTCAGCCGCTCGAGATCGCCCCGCGTCTCCGCCTTGTGCACGACGAAATGATCGGAAAACCCGTTCTCGAGGATCGGCCGGACCGGCCCATAAATCAGAAGGTCGATCTTTTCGGACGAAATCGAACCGGTGGTCATCAGTTGTCCTTTCCAAGCGCGCTCTCGTGCCAGCGCCGTAAAACGAGGTGGGAAACTAGCGCCAGCACCCCATAGATGACAATCCCGGCCAGCGACAACAGCAGCAGCGCTGCGAACATGCGGGGTATGTTCAAGCGGTAGCCTGATTCTGCGATCCTGTAGGCGAGCCCGGAGCCGGCGCCGGCCGTTCCCGCCGCGATCTCGGCCACGACCGCGCCGATCAGCGACAGGCCGCCGGCAATGCGCAGGCCGCCGAGAATATAAGGCAGCGCCGCCGGCAGCTTGAGAAAGCGCAGGGTCTGCTGCGGCGAGGCGCCATAGAGCTGGAACAGGCCGGCGAGGTTGCGATCGACCGAATTGAGCCCGAGCGTGGTGTTCGACAGCACCGGGAAAAAGGCGACGATGAAGGCGCAGACCACGACCGCGGTCTGCTGCTCCAGATAGATCAGCAGCAGCGGCGCGATCGCGATGACAGGCGTGACCTGAAGCACCACGGCATAGGGGAACAGCGATGCTTCCACCCATTTGGACTGGTTGAACAGCAGCGCCAGCGCGATGCCGCCGACGCTAGCCGCGACAAAACCTTCAAGCGTGGTCAGCAGCGTCGCGGCGAGCGATTGCGACAGCACCGCCCAGTCCTTGATCAGTGTCACGAATATGACGGAGGGCGCCGGCAGCACGTAAGGCGGGATGTCCTTGATGCGGACCACGAGTTCCCAGGCGAGAAGTCCCGCCGCGAACACGATGACCGGCAGCACGAAGCGCACCGCGCGTTTTGCGCCGGACGGCTTCGCAGTGACGGAAGCTTGCGCGTTCATAGCGTCGACTGCCCTGCATAGGACGGCGCCAGCGCCGCCGACACTTTCCGGCAACAATCGGAATAGGCGACTGAAGTGCGAAACTCCTCGCCACGCGGCTCGACCGTCTCGATGCGGAAGTCGGCCTGGATGCGGCCCGGCCGCGCCGTCATGACCACCACGCGCTGCGACAGATAGACGGATTCGAACACCGAATGCGTGACGAAGATGACTGTCTTGCCGAGCCTGCGCCACAGCGCGAGCAGATCGTCGTTGAGGCGGAAGCGCGTGATTTCGTCGAGCGCCGCGAACGGCTCGTCCATCAGGAGGATATCTGGGTCGGTGACGAGCGCGCGCGCCAGCGACACCCGCATCTTCATGCCGCCGGAGAGCTCGCGCGGAAAGGCGTCGGCGAAATCGGCAAGCCCGACGCTTGCCAGCGCCTCGTTGGCACGCGCGCGCGCTTCCGCCTTCGGAACGCCTGCGAGCTTCAGCGGCAATCGCACGTTCTCGCGTACGCTGGTCCAGGGCATCAGGGTCGGTTCCTGAAACACGAAGCCGATGCCATGACCTGGCTGCGCCTTATCCTCCCGACGCGCCAGCCTCACGATTCCGGACGACGGCGCGCTGAGCTCGGCAATCAACCGCAGCGCGGTGGATTTGCCGCAGCCTGAGGGGCCCAGCAGCGAGATGAACTCGCCCTTGCGCACCGCAAGATCGAGCGGGCCGAGCGCCAGCACGCCGTTGTCATAGGTCTTCGTCACGCCGCGCAGGCTGACAGCCAGGGCCGTCAGGCCGGCCTCGACCCCCGCCGACGTTTGGACTGATGACATCGGCCTTGCGCTACGGCTTGCTCGGGCGCAGCTCAGCGCCGACGCCCTTGTTGACGAAGCGCAGCGTATAGGATTTGCGGAAATCGAGGTCCGCCTTCACCACGCCCGCCTTCACCATCTTGTTGAAGAAGGAGGTGTAGCGCTCGTCGCTCATCGCGCCGATACCGTTCTTCAGCGAATCGCCGGAATCGACGATGCCATATTCCTTCATCTTGGCGACGGAATAGGCGAGCAGCTCGTCGGTCATCTCCGGATTGAGCTTCTTGATCATGGCGTTGCCCGCGGAATTGTCGCGGTAGATGTAATTGTACCAGCCGACCATGGAGGCATCGACAAAGCGCTGCACCAGGTCGGGCTTCTTCTCGACCACGTCGCGGCGGCTCTCGATCAGGGTCGAATAGGTGTTGAAGCCGTAATCGGCGAGCAGCAGCACGTTGGGCTTGAAGCCGGCGGCCTTCTCGACCGCGAAGGGCTCGGAGGTGACGTAGCCCTGCATCGCGCTCTTGGGATTGGCGATGAAGGGCTGCGGATTGAAATTGTAGGGGCGAACGTTCTTCTCGCTGAAACCGTATTCGGATTTCAGCCACTGGAAATAGCTGGTCATTCCCTCCTTGGAGACGAACAGCGTCAGCGGCTTGAGGTCCTCGATCTTGGCGACCTTGGCATCGGGCTGCGTCAGCATCACCTGCGGATCCTTCTGGAACACCGCGGCGATCGTGACGACCGGGACGTTGTTGGCGACCGCGTCGAACGACATCAGCGTGTTCGCGGCCATGAAGAAATCGATCTTGCCGGCGATCAGCAGCATCCGGTTGTTCTCGTTGGGCCCGCCGGGGACGATGGTGACGTCGAGGCCGTATTTCTTGTAGGTGCCGTCGGCGACCGCCTGGAAGAAGCCGCCATGCTCGGCCTCGGCGACCCAATTGGTGCCGAACATGACCTTGTCCAGGGTTTCGGCGCGCGCCGGAACGACCGAGACCAAAGCGGCCATCAAGCCCGCCGTTAAGGCTCGCCGCAGATGAGAAGGGCTCATGATGGGACTCCGTCGATCGCTTCTAGCCGATGTCCAAGCAACGCGATAAAACCGCAAGACATTCAGGGACGCGAGCCGGCCTGGCCCGCGTCCCCTGATAACCCAAATTACGTGACAAATTCGGGCAAAGAAACCTTGATGACGCCTTCCCGCGACTGGACCGAGATCCGCTGGGCCGATGCCGGCCCCGCCGAGGTGTCGCGCTGGATCGCAGTGCTGCCGCTGGCGGCGACCGAGCAGCACGGCCCGCATCTGCCGCTCGAGACTGACGTGCTGATCGCCGAGGCCTATCTGGCGCGGGTGCGCGAGCTCCTGCCCGAGAGCGCTCCGGCCAGTTTCCTGCCCGTTGAACCGATCGGGATTTCCACCGAGCATATCGACTATCCGGGCACGCAGACGCTGCCGACCGACATCGCGTTGAAAAAATGGACCGCGATCGGCGAAGACATCGCGCGCCGCGGATTGAAGAAGCTCGTCATCATCACCAGCCATGGCGGCAACAGCGCGGCCATGATGCTGATCGCGCAGGATCTTCGCGCGCATCAGAAGCTGTTCGTGGTGACGACGTCGTGGTCACGGCTGTCGGGCGCGGACAGCCTGTTCCCGGCCGACGAAGTGCGTCACGGCATTCACGGCGGCGCGGTCGAGACCTCGATCATGCTGGCGCGCTATCCCGATCGGGTGCGCCTTGAAGCGATCGCGGATTTTCCGGCGAACAGCATCGCGATGGAGCAGCAATATCGCTGGCTATCGACGCAGCGACCCGCACCATTCGCCTGGCAGGCGCAGGATCTCAACCCAAGCGGCGCTATCGGCAATGCGACGCTGGCCGTTGCCGCGAAGGGCGAGCAGCTGATCGACCACGGCGCCCGCGCCTTTTGCGAGCTGCTTGCCGAGGTTGATAACTTCGACGTGAACAGGCTCGCCAAAGGCCCGCTCGGCTAGCGCTCATCCTCCTGGAATCATTCGGGAAAGATCCAGACTCGAGCTCCGCTTTTGCCGGATTCGAACCGGACGCGCGGAGCCTCCGTCCAACTCGGTACGCGGGCCACAACGGACCGCCTCAACCCGGATGGAGTTTCACATGTCGCTCAAGACCAGAATTTTCGCAGTTGCCCTCACCGCGCTCACCTTGACCGGCAGCGTCGTGGCCACCACCTCGCAGGCGCAAGCCAAGCCGCTCGGCTGGGGCGTCGGCGTCGGCCTGGGCATCGCCACCGCCGCCGTCGTCGGCTCCGCGATCGCCGCCAGCAACGACCCCTATTACAACGGCTATCACCGCTGCGGCTGGGCAGCCCAGTACAACGCCTACGGCCAGTACGTTGGCCGCGTTCGTACCTGCTTCTGATTTTGCGTCCCTGAGGCCGATCTCACGTGGATCCTGCGTCCGACACGGGCGCCTCATCCACCCCGTGTCGTGCCCCCGACCCCGCCCGGATGTCCCCCCGGGCGGGGTCAACTGTTTTGGGGCCTCAGGAATTTGTTGCAGTCCCGTCACATCGCGGTGCGATCCATCCCCTGCGGCAATCCGCACCAGTTGCTATTGCGAATTAATCGCAATAAGGTTCGCAACAGGTTCAGGGGCTTGGGAAGAAGTCGCGCCGAATCGAGATCATCTGGTCCGATCGCGGAGCACCTAATCCTGATGACAGGGTCGCCGCGAATCGGCAGGGATAGTGCGGCGGGTGGGACACATTCGCGTTGGGGGCGTGCGTTTTGACGTTGAAGGGTCACCGTTACAGGTATTTGCGGACGGCCGGGGCGATTGCCTCGGGCGTATTGGCTTTTCCCGCCGCCAGCCGCGCGGCCGATCTGCCGCTGAAGGCACCTGCGCTGAAAGCGATCTACGACTGGACCGGCCTATATATCGGTGCACATACCGGTTTCACCCGCGGCACGTCCTCGGCCACGCTGACCGATCCCACGGTCGCGACCGACAATCACGTCTTCACCGGCGCGACCGGCGGCGTGCAGGCCGGCTACAATTGGCGGCTCAATTCGGGCTTCCTGCTCGGCGTCGAAGGCGACATCTCCTTTCCCAACTATCTGCCTTCCAACCATGTGGTGTCGTCGGCTGCGACCGCGCTGTCGAGCGCGGAGGAACGTTGGGACTATGTCGCGAGCCTGCGCGCGCGGCTCGGTTACACCACCGGCGCCTTTCTGGTCTACGCGACCGGCGGCGCCGCTTTTGCCGGCGAGCGCTTCCTCTCGACACCTGCAGGCGGCACTGAGGAGAAGGTGTTGAACACGCGGTTCGGCTGGACCGCCGGCGGCGGCGTCGAATATGCCTTCGCGCCGCACTGGAGCGCTCGGCTGGAATATCTCTACAGCAAGTTCGAGAACGCCCACGTCACCTTCCCCTCGGGCGCGCAATATTCGTCCTCGATGGATTTCCAGAGCCTGCGGATCGGCCTCAATCGCAAGATCGACTGGCCGGGCCTGCCGACCTACAACCCGAAGTCGGATGTGACGGACACCGAGTCCAGCCGCTGGGAGATTCACGGCCAGTCGACCGTGCTCGGGCAGGGCTACCCCGCGTTCCACGCGCCCTATACCGGACCGAACAGCCTGCTCCCGTCGCCGGATTTCCAGCAGACCTGGAGCAACTCGCTCTACCTGAATGCGCGGCTGTGGGATGGCGGCGAGGTCTACTTCAATCCCGAGCTGCTGCAGGGCTTTGGTTTCAACAACACGACGGGCGCTGCCGGCTTTCCCAACGGCGAAGCGCAGAAGTCCGGCTTTCCCTATCCGCACTTCAACGCCTCGCGACTGTTCGTGCGCCACACCTTCGGCTTCGGCGGCGAGCAGGAGGAGCTTGCCAGCGGCCAGTTTCAGCTTGCCGGCAAGGCCGACGTGTCGCGTCTGACTTTGCAGGTCGGAAAGCTCTCGGTGGTCGACGTCTTCGACGGCAATTCCTATGCCCACGACCCGCGCAAGGATTTCATGAACTGGTCGATCTGGGCATCCGGCGCCTTCGACTACGCCGCCGACAAGCTCGGCCTCGGCTATGGCGCAACGGCCGAATTGAATCAGAAGCAATGGGCGCTACGCGCCGGCTACTTCTTGATGGATGCCCAGTCCAACTCGAACAATTTCGACACGAATATCGGCCGCCGCGGCGAATACGTCACGGAGCTCGAGACGCGCTATTCGCTGTTCGGCCAGCCCGGCAAGCTGCGCATACTCGGCTTCGTCAACAGCGCTTTCTCCGGCAGCTATCGCGAGACGCTGGACAATCCCCTGCTCAACCTCGACATCAGCCAGACCCGTCGCGGCCGTCTCAAATACGGCTACGCGCTCAACCTCGAACAGGCGATCACAGACGACATCGGCGTGTTCGGCCGCTGGAGCTGGAACGACGGCCGCAACGAGATCATGGCCTTCACCGACATCGACCGCAGCCTGTCCGGCGGCGTCTCGGTGAAGGGAGCGAAATGGGGCCGGCCCGACGACGTCGTCGCCATTGCCGGCGCGATCAACGGCCTCTCGCAGGACCATCGAGACTTCATCGCCGCCGGCGGTCTCGGTCCGCTGATCGGCGACGGCCAGCTCAACTACCGCCGCGAACGCGTGCTGGAAACCTATTACGCCTACGCCCTGAACAAGGCGCTGACCTTCACTGCCGACTACCAGCTGATCGTCAATCCCGCCTACAACGCCGATCGCGGCCCGGTGTCGGTGTTCTCAGGGCGGCTGCACGGGGAGTTCTGAGCGCGGCTCAGAACAACAGCGCGACGCCCGAGACGAACAGCAGCGCGAGCACGATCTTGCGGAACGCGGCCTCGTCGATGCGGCCGAACAGTTTCAGTCCGAGCCACGTTCCTGCAAAGAGAAATGGCAGGCCGAGCGCGAACAGCTTTGCGGTCTCGAGCGTGAGCGAACCTTTGGCGCCCAGCAGGAGCGCCGCAATGGCGAACACCACGACCGCGACGGGCTGAAACGTGGCGCGCTGAACATCCTTGGGCAGGCCGCGCAGATTGCACCAGATGGTAACGATGATGCCGGCGAGGCCGGTCAGGCCACCAAGCACACCGTTGACGAAGCCGATCGTCATGTCTGCGGCCGGCGGCACGATTGTCGCGACCTTGAGCTGCGGCTTGAAGAACGCATAGAGGCTGTAGACGATCAGGATCGCCCCAACCGCGATGCGGACGCTCTTGGGATCGGCCGAGGTCAGGAGTGACACGCCGACCGGCACGCCCACGACGGCACCGATCATAAAGGGCCACAGCCGCCGCCAGTCGAGCGCCGCGCGCAACTTCCAGACCGAGTAGCCCTGAACCAGAAGGCCAAAGCCGACGATCAGGCTGGCGCTCTGAAGCGGCGTCAGCACGTAAAGCCACAGCGATGCCGCGACGAGGCCGAAGGCAAAGCCGGAAAGGCCGGCGACGAATGCGCCGGCAAAGGTGGCCAACAGGAAAAGCGGTAGTTCGATTGCGATCCCGTCCATTGCTCGCTCCAAACATCAGCGAGCAGCGCTTGCGTGGGATCACCACTTCACGGGGAGGCTGCGACATCCCCGGTGGTGCGAGCCTAGGTGAAGCCGCTTTCCTCCACAATGACCTTGTTACGCAGCCCGGATCGCGTCCAGGAACTTCCCGACCTCGATCTTGAGGCGGCTGCTCTCGCCGGACAGCGACTTCGCTGACGCGAGCACGGTGGAGGAGGCCGATCCGGTCTGGCTCGCGCCGCGCTGCACGTCGACGATGCTGGCGGAGACCTGCTGGGTGCCGCGCGCCGCCTGCTGCACGTTGCGGGAAATCTCCCGCGTTGCCGCGCCCTGCTCCTCGACCGCAGAGGCGATCGCCGATGCGATCTCGGACATGCGGGTGATGGTATCGCTGATCGACTTGATGGCGCCGACCGAATCCTCCGTCGCGCTCTGGATTCCCGTGATCTGCTGGCTGATCTCGCCGGTGGCCTTGGCGGTCTGCTCGGCCAGCGCCTTGACCTCGGAGGCGACCACGGCGAAGCCGCGCCCGGCCTCGCCGGCGCGCGCCGCCTCGATCGTTGCATTGAGCGCCAGAAGATTGGTCTGGCCCGCGATCTGGCTGATGAGCTCGACCACGTCGCCGATCCGGCCGGCAGCCTTGGCGAGCTCGCCGACATAGTCGTTGGTCCGCGCGGCCTGCTGCACCGCTTCGCTGGCCACCCGCGCGGAATCCTGGACCTGACGGCCGATCTCGTCGACCGAGGACGCCATTTCCTCCGCGGCCGCGGCAACGGTCTGCACGTTGGTGGAGGCCTGTTCGGAGGCGGCCGCGACCGTCGCGGTGACCTTTTCCGATTGATCGGCGGTACTCGTCAGCGTTCCCGCCGACACTTCCAGCTCCGACGATGCCGACGACACAGTGTTGATGACGTCGCCGATCAACGCTTCGAAATCGCGCGCGATCTGGTCCATGCGCTGGCTGCGCCGGAGTTTTGCCTCGGCTTCGACCGCGGCGGCCTCGTCGGCCGCCTTCTTGGCGGAGAGCGAGTCCTTGAAGTGCTGGAGCGATCCCGCCACCTGGCTGATCTCGTCATTGCGGCCCGTCACGGGAATCTCGACCTCGTGCTGCCCAGCGGCAAGCGTTGCGATCACGTCCGCGAGCCGGCCCAGCGGCGTCACCACGCGCCGGCGCAGCATCATGGTCACGCCAGCGAGTGTCCCCAGCAACGCCAGCACCGCCACGCCCGCGAGCGCGAGCATCGCAAGCGCGCCGTCGCGCGCGGCCGAGGCGCGCTCGGCAGCTTCGACCAAGGCGGCATCGCGCACGCCGTAGAACATCTGGATGGCGGGTACGATGACGTTGGCAAGCTCTTCGGCGTTGATGCCGTACTTGCCGTCGCCACGTGCCGCAGGCATTTCCTTGTCCACGACGAGCGCTGCCTTCCCGAAGTAAGAATCCGTCGCCGCCTTCAGCGCGGTGGCGATGCGGGGCGGGCTTCCGAGTTGGTCGATACCGGCCTCGATGCGCTCGCGGTCGGCCTCGACACGTCCCTGCATCCGATCCATCAGCGAAAATTCAGCCGCCGTGAGCGGTCGGCGTGCGCTCAGCGCCGGCGACAGCGAGGCGGCGCGACTGCCGGCCGAGACGCGCAGATCCTGCGCCGTTCGCGCCAGGCCCAACAGCGCCGCAAGCGAGGAATCGGCATTGATGACCTTCGCTTCGAGCCGGTTCATGATCGGCTCGATATTGCCGATGACCTCGGCAACGCCCGGAAGGAAGCCCTTGATCGCAGCGCTGTCGCGCGTCGCCAGCGGAACGCTCATCGCGCGATCTGCCGCGGTGGTGATATCCTTGAGCCGCCGCGCGGTACGGTCCAGGTTTTCGATCATTGGCCCGGAATCATCCAGCACCATGATGGCGCGCCTTGCCCCCTCGAACGCGACATCGACCGCTTTCGCCGCTTTCGCGGCGCCTTCGATCTGGACCTGGGTCGCAGCGTTCTCCTGGAAAATCGGCGAAATGTAGGGGGCACGAAGGCTGGCAATGTGCTGACTGACCGTCAGGGTCGCACCAAAGGCGTCGACCGTCTTGATCGCGTCGGAGCGGTTCGCGAAGATGCGCGCCTGGGGTATCAGCACCTCGGCGCCAAGGATGACTGCAAAAACCGTCACCGTCAGCATCGACAGCGCAAAGAGCTTCCCGATCCGCATCTGATCCCCCGAATACATTCCTGCAAATGCCGAAAACTTAGCCGGTTGCCGCTAAGAGCCCGTTAAGCAACGGCATGCCCGTAGTTCCGCGGAGTATTGGGCTTCGAGTGCCTTCCGGACGGTGTCGCCGAAGTTCCTTCGTGATGCCGGATACGACAGAATCGTCGGCATTTCTCCCCCGAATACCTATATCAAGGCCTGTGTCGCCATCCGCGCCACACTCCATTACCTCGGAACATCAATGCTCTCCGCCGAACTCGCCATCGTCGTCGTCCTGATCGTCATCAACGGCTTGCTGTCCATGTCCGAGCTGGCCGTGGTCTCGTCACGTCCGGCCCGGCTGTCGATGCTCGCCGCCAAGGGCGTCCGCGGCGCCGAGCGGGCGCTGACGCTCGCGGCCGATCCCGGCAAATTCCTCTCGACGGTGCAGATCGGGATCACACTGGTCGGCGTCCTCTCCGGCGCGTTCTCGGGCGCGACGCTCGGACAGCGGCTGACGCAATGGCTGCTCGAGCTCGGCCTGTCCGCAGGAATTGCCGACATCGTCGGCGTGGGCCTGGTTGTCACGCTCATCACCTACGCCACCCTGATCGTCGGCGAGCTGGTGCCGAAGCAGGTGGCGCTGCGTGACCCCGAGAGCATCGCGGTCAGGGTTGCACCCGCGATGCACGTGCTTGCGAAGGTCTCGCTGCCGCTGGTCTTCCTGCTCGATCTCTCCGGCAAGCTGATCCTCACGCTGCTCGGCCATGGCGGCAAGTCCGAAGAGAAGGTCTCGGAAGACGAGATCCATCATCTCGTCAGCGAAGCCGAAAGCGCGGGCGTGCTCGAGTCAGGTGAAAAGGAGATGATTGCGGGCGTGATGCGGCTCGGCGATCGGCCGGTCGGCGCGATCATGACGCCGCGCACGGAGGTCAACGAGATCGACCTGAACGATACGCCGGAGAGCATTCGAGCGACCATCGCCAAGAGCCCGCATTCACGCTTTCCCGTCTCCGACGGCGACCGCGACAAGCCGATTGGCGTGCTCCAGGCCAAGGACCTGCTGGTCGCCTTCATGAACGAGCGCACGCCGGATTTGCGCGTGCTGGTTCGCGAGGCGCCGGGCATTCCCGCCTCGGCCGATGCCCGCGACGTGCTGGCGATCCTCAAGGCTGCGCCGGTGCATGTGGGCCTCGTCTACGACGAATACGGCGCCTTCGAAGGCATCGTGACGACGGCTGACATTCTGGAATCGATCGTCGGCGCCTTCCATTCAGAGGAAGGCCCGCCGGAACCGGCCTACGTCAGGCGCGCGGACGATTCGCTGCTGGTCTCAGGCTGGATGCCGGTCGACGAATTCGGCGAGCTGCTCGGCATCGAACTGCCGCCGCACCGCTACAACACCGTCGCCGGCCTCGTGCTGCAACAGTTCAACGTGCTGCCTGATGTCGGCGACGCCTTCGACTTCGGCGACTGGCACATCGAGGTGGTCGATCTCGACGGACGGAGGATCGACAAGATTCTCGCGAGCCGGCGGAGCGAAGTAGAAACGGGGTGAGCGAGCGGCGACGTGTTGAAATGCAGATCGCCGCACTAAGCTTCACGTCGTCCCGGCCTAGTGCGCTGGAGCCCTCACCCGAACCTCACCCCGATCCGCTTTTCCTTGCGCCAGATCACGGTGCAGGCGAGATGTATTCCGTCGGCCTGGACGAACAGGCTGAAATGGTCGGGGATGCCGACGGGACTGCTGACGTCGAGCGCGGCGCCGGTATCGGACAGGTTGCGGATGGTGCAGTCGATCGCGCCGCCGCCGCCGAACTCGATCGTTCCGGCCTTCAGCACGCGATGCCTTGCCTTGTCGCGCCGCTCATCCATGGCGACAATCTACACCCAAAGTTGAACCAAACGTTAAACGCAGCCCTCGTTGCGATGCTTTTGCGCGCGGGGCCTGCGGCCTTGCAAGTGGACCGGCGCCTACAGCGCCGGCTGGAACGTCTCTGTCCGCGCCATCCGCCAGGCGTCGCGGAAGCGCGGGTCTTCGGTGCCTTCGAGCAGTTCGCCCGGACGCAGCGACGGATAAAGCTGCGCGAACGATTTCACGTCCGTCGTCGAGGTGCGCTGCGAGAAATGGATCGGGCGCAGCTGCTGCGGATGTTCGAGACCGGCCGCGGCGATCAGCTCGGTCAGCGAGTGCAGCGTCGCAAGGTGATAATTGTGCACGCGGTCGATCTTGAGCGGCACATAGAGCGCGCGCGCCCGCGTCGGGTCCTGGGTCGCGACACCGGTCGGGCAACGGTCGGTGTGGCAGCTCAGCGACTGGATGCAGCCGAGCGAGAACATGAAGCCGCGCGCCGAATTGCAGTAGTCCGCGCCGATCGACATGGCACGTGCCATGTCGAACGCGGTGGCGATCTTGCCAGAGGCGCCGATCTTGATGCGGTCGCGCGCGTTGATGCCTATCAGAGCGTTGTGGACGAAATTGACGCCCTCCCGCATCGGCATGCCCAAATGGTCCATGAACTCGAGCGGCGCGGCGCCGGTGCCGCCCTCGTTGCCGTCGACCACGATGAAGTCAGGATAGATGCCGGTCTCGATCATTGCCTTGCAGATCGCCAAAAATTCCCAGGGATGGCCGATGCACAGCTTGAAGCCGGTCGGCTTGCCGCCGGCGAGCTTTCGCATCTCGCCGATGAACTGCATCATGCCGACAGGTGTCGAGAAGGCGCGATGCGAGGCCGGCGAGATACAATCCTCACCCATCGCGACGCCGCGGATCTTGGAAATCTCCTCCGAGACTTTCGCCGCCGGCAGCACGCCGCCATGACCGGGCTTGGCGCCCTGGCTGATCTTGAGCTCGACCATCTTGATCTGGTCCTGGCTCGCGACGCGCGCGAAAGCTTCCGGATCGAAGGCGCCGTCGAGATGACGGCAGCCGAAATAGCCCGAACCGATCTCCCAGATGATGTCGCCGCCCATCTCCGCGTGATAGGGGCTGAAGCCGCCCTCGCCGGTGTCGTGCGCGAAGCCGCCCTTCTTGGCGCCGGCATTCAGCGCGCGCACGGCGTTCGGGCTGAGCGCGCCAAAACTCATCGCGGAGATGTTGAACACCGAAGCCGAATACGGCTTGGCGCAATCCGGGCCGCCGATGGTGACGCGGAATTTCTCCTCGGCATGCGCCTTCGGCGACACCGAATGATGCATCCACTCATAACCCTCGCGGTAGACGTCCTCCTGGGTGCCGAACGGACGCTTGTCGAGCTGCATCTTCGCGCGCTGGTAGACCACCGCACGGATGTCGCGCGAGAACGGCATGCCGTCCTTCTCGCTCTCGAAGAAGTACTGCCGCATCTCCGGGCGAATTTCTTCGAGCAGGAAGCGGATATGCGCCGAGATCGGGTAGTTGCGCAGGACGGCGTGGCCCTTCTGCATGAGGTCGCGGACGCCCAGCAGCGTCAACGCGCCGAAGATCAGGATCGGGATCAGCAGGATGTCGAAGATCTTGCGGTCGGCGATGCCGATGCCGATTAGCAGCGCGGTGACCACCGCGCAGATCGTCAGGACGATGAAGCGCGGGGAGAATGGCAGCAGCAGGGTTTCCATGATCCCCTCTTCCGCCAGCGGCAGCCGTTTGGCGGATACGTTGGGCGATAAGTGAGGCGATTCCTGCGTCTTATTCTCGTCGGCCACGATTCCCATCCTCTCGCCAGCATGAGGCGGTACGATACGCCCGCGCCTGTCATACGGATATGACGCGGCGGTTGTTTCAGGCTAGCGAATTCGGCGGGGACAAATCAATCAGCCCGATGGGCGGGCTGCTGCGGTGCAGCAGAGCCCGGAATGGATGGCCATTAACCGGTCAAGGTGCTTTACCCAGGCAAGCGTCCTGGCTTTCGCCAGGACGACGCCGAGAGGGCCTACCGCTCGACGAAGGCCTTTTCGATCACGAAATGGCCGGGCTTGTTGCCGGAGCCCTCGACGAAGTCGCGGCCCTCGAACATCAGTTTCAGCTCTTCGAGCATCGCCGGGCTGCCGCACATCATGATGCGGTCGGTCGCAATGTCGAGCGGACCCTGGCCGATGTCGTTGAAGATCTGCTCGGAGCTGATGAGATCGGTGATGCGGCCGCGGTTCTTGAACGGCTCGCGGGTCACGGTCGGGTAGTAGATGAGCTTGTCCGCAAGCAACTCCCCGAACAGTTCGTCCTCGCGAAGACCGGCGACGAGCTTCTCGCCATAGGCGAGCTCGGAGACCTGACGGCAGCCATGCACCAGCACGATGCTGTCGAATTGGTCGTAAACCTCGGGGTCCTTGATCAGGCTGGCGAAGGGCGCCAAGCCCGTGCCGGTCGAGAGCAGCATCAGCCGCTTGCCGGGGATGAGGTTGTCGGTGATCAGCGTGCCGGTCGCCTTGCGGCCGACCAGGATGGTGTCGCCTTCCTTGATCTTCTGGAGACGCGACGTCAGCGGGCCGTCCTGAACCTTGATCGAGAAGAACTCGAGCTCTTCCTCGTGGTTGGCGCTCGCCATGCTGTAGGCGCGGAGCAGCGGGCGGCCCTCAACCTCGAGGCCGATCATCGCGAACTGGCCGTTCTGGAAGCGGAAGCCGGAATCCCGGGTTGCGCGAAAGCTGAACAGGGTGTCGGTCCAGTGCTGGACGGAAAGAACCTTCTCTCGGTAAAACGCGCTCATGATTTTCGATATTCCGAATAACTGCGGTTTTAGGGCAAAAGCGTTGCCCGACCCCTGAAAGCGGAGCGGACACCATTGCCATGGCGGAGGATTTCGCGAGTGTGATCTACGCCATTGAGACCAATAATCAACCTCGTTCCGGATGCAATTGATGCCGGTCAAACCGGCATTTGCGGCGGAAATGGTCACACCATTAATGATCTGCTGTCCGGCGCATGCGGAGGGCAATTTCTTTTCCCTCCGGGGCTCGAATACAGCACTTAATTTCCGTAGTGCTCGCGAGAATTTCATTAAGAATAGCTCTGATTTCACCCCCGTTTGGCGCCGTTTCCCGGATTTTTGCGGCTTTTGGCGCCAAGATCGACTGGAACTGACGACTGGGACTGGCGACTGAGACACATGGCGAGTGGCGAGCGGACCTTCGTGCAGGCGATCAAGCGCTATTGCGCAACCCATGGCATCGCGCTCGAAGTCCGCGCCGATGGCTGGCTGCTCGCGATGCGCCGGGGCGAGCAGCGCCGCTTCGCGTTCGGCTACGACATCGGCCTCAACAGCGCCATCGCGCACCGCCTGGCCAACGACAAATCGGCCGCCGCCGAGGTGCTGGCGCTCGAGGGCGTGCCCTGCATTCCCCATCGCCTCTTCCTCAATCCGAAGTTGGGCGAGAAGGTTGTCGGCGTCGCCTGGCGAGAGACCATGCTGGCGTTGCTTCACGACAATCCGCAAGGCGTGGTGGTGAAGCCGAACGACGGGACGTCGGGACGATCCGTCTTCAGGGTAACGACGGAAACAGAGCTCGATCATGCGGTTTGCGAAGCCTTTTCGATGAGCGCCGGACTCGTGATCTCACCCTATGTCGTGATCGAGGATGAAGTTCGCGTGGTACTGCTCGACGATGTGCCACTCGTCGTCTACAGCAAGCAGCTTGGCCCGGATTGGCGGCACAATCTCGATGCGGGTGCAACGCCCGTGCTGATGCGGGACGACGATCTACGCACAGCCTGCGCAAAGCTCGCCATCGATGCCGCCAATGCCATCGGCATCACCTTCGCATCGATCGACCTCGTGCACGTCGACGGCGTCTGGCGTGTGCTCGAGATCAACTCAGGCGTGATGATGGAGACGCTGGCGAAGCTGCATCCGGAGCTGGTGCAGACGACGTACGATGCGGCGCTGGATCGGGTGTTCGGGGACGAACACTGAGCGACACGCGCTGGCGACTTCAGCTCACCGCCAGCCGATACGCAGCCTTGGCATTCACGCCGAACGCCTTCTCCCGCACCTGCGGCCCGAGCTCCATCAGGCACGCCTCCAGCGCGCCCTTGATCTCGCCATAGCTTCCCGCGAGCAAACATACCGGCCAGTCCGAGCCGAAGATCAGGCGATTCTCGCCAAAGCATGTCGCGGCGTGCGCGACGAACGGAAACAGCCGCTCCGCATTCCAGTCGCTCCACACCGCTTCCGTCGCCAGTCCCGAGACCTTGCACCAGACATTGCCGCAGGCCGCGAGTGCCGCGATGCCATTGGACCATTCAGTGCTTCCGCCATCGGCGATCGGCGGCTTGGCTGCGTGGTCGAGCACGAAGCGCGCCTGCGGGAACGCTTGTGCGGTTGCGATCGCGGCCGGCAGCTCGCGGGTGCGGACCAGGAAATCGTAGGCGAGATCGTGCGCGAACACGGCCGTGAGGCCGCGCTGGACGTCCTCGCGCAACAGCCAATCCGGGTCGGCCTCGTCATGGACCTGGTGGCGGATGCCGACCAGCTTGTCGCCGCCGGGCGAAGCACGCAACTGCTCCAGCGTCTCGCCAAGTTCAGCGTCGGTCAGATCGGCCCAGCCGACGATGCCAATCACTGAGGGCGTCGCATGCGCGATCCGCAAAAATTCCTCGGTCTCCGCCAGTGCGGAGCGGCACTGCACCAGAATGCTCGCGTCGATGCCGTTGGCTTTCAAGAGCGGCGCGAGATCAGCCGGACCGAAGGCACGCCGGATCGGCGTGAGCTCGGGCGCGTCCATCCAGGGATAGTCGGCGCGCGCGGGATCCCAGAAATGCTGGTGAGCGTCGACGATCATGCCTTACGCTCCGCCCGGCAATGGCGCGCGGGCATCGACGAGTTTTCGCCCACGCAGCTCCCAGCTCATCTGCGTGCCGTGCTTGCGGCAGAGCTCGTCGAGCAGGCGATCGACCTTGGTCGAGATGGCGCAGGAGTCACGGGGTTGTTGCCGCAGGAATGCGCCAAGGCGTCGCTCCGCGAGGCCAAAGCCGTAGAGCGGCGCGGTGTCGAAGAAGCGGATTCCGAGCGACCAGGCGCGGGCGATGGTCGCTTCCGCATCGGCATCGCTGACGGGGGTGAACAATCCGCCGAGCGGGGCGGAACCGAGGCCGAGTGAGGTGACATCGAGAGAGCCGAGCCGCGACCTTTTCATTCCCATTGCCTCAACAGTCTTCCTCGACAGCCAAAATCATCTCTCCCGCTTGCGAAAATCGCAAGCGGGAGAGGCACGCAGGAGCGCGGGGCTGGCGACGCTCCTACTTCAACATCTGCGCAACGTTGTCCTTGGTCACGAGATCGAGGCCGGTATAGACGATCTCCGGCACCTTCTCGCCCTTCTTGATCGCGAGCAGCGTGTCCATCGCCTTCTCGCCCATCTCGAACGGTCGCTGGCCAACCAGCGCATTGGCATAGCCATCGCGCAACAGCTCGAGCTGCATCTTCAGCGTATCGGCCACGACAAGCGTGAACTTGCCGGAATCGATATCCTTCTTGTACCTGGACGCGAAGGCCTTGAAGCCTTCGGGGGCGAACATCGGCCAGCCGCCGATGGGAACGATCGCGGCGAGGTCGGGCGTCGCGGTGCGCATGTCAGTCATCTGCTGAACCGCCAGCGCGGGATCGTCGTTGCAGAACGTCGGCGAGCCCGCGACCTCGGTCCATTTCGAGCCCTTCAACGCCTCGCGGACGCCGTCGACGCGTTCGGCGAGGTTCTTGGCGCCGGGACCACCCGAGACCATGGCGTATTTGCCACCGTCGGGCCGCAACTTCAGGAGCTGCTTGCCGAGGGCGACGCCGAACTCCTTGTTGTTGGTTCCGATATAGGCGATGCGCTTGGCGCCGGGCGCATCGGCGTCGAAGGTGATGACGGGGATGCCGGCCGCCGTCGCCGCGTCGATCGACTTGGTCATCGCCGCGACGTCGGCAACCGAAATGGCGAGGCCGTCGACCTTCTGGGTGACGAAGTCCTGGATGATCTGGGCCTGCGTCGCCGGCTCGTGTTCGACCGGCCCCTTGTAGATGCACTCGATATTGCCGAGCTCCTTGGCACGCTTCAGGCACCCGTCGCGCGCGAAGTCGAAGAACGGATTGTTCATCGCCTTGGGCACGATCACGAACCGGTAGTTTGCGGCAAACGCCGGCGTAGCCATCATCGCGACCGCGATTCCGGCAAAAACAAATTTCCTCATCGTCTCCTCCACCCTTCTTTGGCGCCTGTCCTCTCAAGATCGTCCGGGAAGCGGACAGGCGGCATTTTCGTTGCCGTCCCGGAGCGACGTCGTTTCAGATCATCCGCGAGCGGATGCGGTCGACCAATACGGCCAGGATGATGATCACGCCCACCAGCGTCTGCTGCCAGTAGGAGCTGACCTGGGCGAGCACGAGGCCGTTGCGGATCACCTCGAGCAGCACGCAGCCGACGATGGCGCCGAGCGGACCGCCGATGCCGCCGGCGAGATTGGCACCGCCGATGACGGCCGCAGCGATCACATTGAGCTCGTAGGACGTCGCCATGTTGGCCGGCGCCGACCCGAGCCAGCCGGAGATGATGATGCCCTGGAGGCCTGCGGCGAGCGCGCAGATCACATAAACCTCGATCTTCACCCGCACGACCGGGATGCCGGTGAGTTCGGCCGCCTTCTCGTTGCCGCCGAGCGCGAACACGTGACGGCCGAACGCGCTGTGGTGCAGCAGCACGGCCATCGCCAGCGCGAGGACGATCAGATAAATGAATGGCACCGGCACGCCGAGCACGTCGCCCGAGGTGAGCGCGTAGAAATAATCGGCATCCGGCCCACCTGGAAAGCTGCCGCGTCCGTTCGAAACGACATAGCCGAGCCCGCGCACGATCGAGAGCATGCCGAGCGTGGTGACGAACGGCGACAGGCCGAGCACCGCGATACAGAAGCCGTTGACGAGGCCGGCGAGCAGCGCGACGCCGAGGCCGGCGAGAAGCGAGACCACCAGGATCAGGCCGGGGACATTGGCGAGCACGGTCTTGCCGTCGGCCGCCAGGTGCACGAACAGGGAGCCCGCGGGCGAGCCTGGCGCCGACAGCTCGGTCATCACCATCGAGGTGATCATGGCGGAGAAGCACATCATGGAGCCGACCGACAGATCGATGCCGCCGGTGATGATCACGAATGTGACGCCGAGGGTGGCAATGGCGATGAAGGAGAAATTCTTCGCCACGTTCTGCATGTTGCCTTCGGTGAAAAAGTACGGGCTGGCGAAATGCATGATTACCAGCAGCACGGCGAGTGCGAGCAGGACATAGCCGGTCTGGGACGCGAAGATGCCGCGCTGCCACCATCTGATCTTGCCGATGTTCGAGAAGGTGATCGGGGATTCCAAGGGCATGGCCATCACGCCGCCTCCTTCGCGCCGGTGATCAGGGCGGTGACCTCCTCGGGGGAGGTCTGGTGGATGGGCTTGTCGGCCCGCTTTTCGCCGCGGCGCATGACGATGACGCGGTCGCACACCGCGAACACGTCGGGCATGCGGTGCGAGATCAGCATCACGGCAACGCCCTGCTCCTTCAGCCGGTGGATCAGGCCGAGCACCTGCTCGACCTGGCGGACCGAGATCGCGGCCGTGGGCTCGTCCATCATGACCAGCTTCGCGTTGGAGAGCCGCGTCCGCGCGATCGCAACCGCCTGGCGCTGGCCGCCCGACATCTGCTTGACGAGATCGTCGGGACGCGTTTCCGAACGCAGCTCGCCGAACAGCTCCAGCGCACGCGCCGCCATCGCCTTGTGGTCGAGCAACGCGAACGGCCCGATCCTGCGCTTCAGCTCGCGGCCGAGAAAGACGTTGGCCGCTGCGGTGAGATTGTCGGCGAGCGCAAGGTCCTGATAGACCACCTCGATGCCGACGCCGCGGGCATCGACGGGCCGGTTGAAATGAACCGCACTGCCGGCGAAGCGGATTTCGCCGTGGCTGGGGCGGAAATTGCCGGCGATGATCTTGACCAGCGTCGACTTGCCCGCGCCGTTGTCGCCCATCAGGCCGACGACCTCGCCGGGGAGGACCTGCATGTCGACATCATGCAGCGCGCGGATGGCGCCGAACTCCTTGCCGATGCCGGTCAGCTCGAGGACCGGTGTCGCTTGTGCATTTGTCATCAGCGGCCTTCCTCAGACGTAGCGGTTGACGAGGGATTCAAGATATTCCTGCCGACCCGAGCGCGGCTGCGGGTCAAAGCCCTGGCCGTGCGCACGGTCGGCAAGTTCGGCGAGCGAGCGCTGGCCGCCGAGAATGGCGCGGCCCTCGGGCCCGGCCCATCCCTCATAGCGTTTCGCGAGCGGCGCAGTGAGCACGCCCGCGTCGAGCATGTCCGCGGCAGCGAGCAACGCACGCGCGCAGGCATCCATCGAGCCGACATGGGCATGGATCAGATCGTCGGGATCGATCGACTGGCGCCGGATCTTGGCGTCGAAATTCAGCCCGCCCGAGCTGAAGCCGCCGCGGCTCAGGAGCTCGTGGAACACCAGGGCAAGCTCGGGCACGTTCATCGCGAACTGGTCGGTGTCCCAGCCGAGCAGATCGTCGCCGCGGTTGATGTCGAGCGAGCCGAACACACCCAGCGCCTCCGCGAGCGCGACCTCGTGATGGAAGGAGTGGCCGGCGAGGATGGCGTGGTTCTGCTCGATGTTGAGCTTGACGTCCTTCAGCAGGTCGTAACGCGCGAGGAAGCCGTAGCAGGTCGCGACGTCGAAATCATATTGGTGCTTGGTCGGCTCCTTCGGCTTCGGCTCGATCAGGATCGGCCCCTTGAAGCCGATCTTGTGCTTGTGCTCGACGACCAGCGAGACGAAGCGGCCGAGCTGGTCGAGCTCGCGCTTGAGATCGGTGTTGAGCAGCGTCTCGTAGCCCTCGCGCCCGCCCCACAGCACGTAGTTCTGACCGCCGAGCCGGTGCGTCACCTCCAGCGCGGCGCGGACCTGGCCGGCGGCATAGGTGAAGATCTCGGGGTCGGGATTGGTGGCCGCGCCCGCCATGTAGCGGCGATGCGTGAACAAATTGGCGGTGCCCCAGAGCAGGCGCACTTTGCTCGAGGCCATCTTCGCTTCGAACAGATCGGCGATGGCATTGAGGTTGGCGACGGATTCGCCAAGCGAGTTACCTTCCGGCGCCGCATCGACGTCGTGGAAGGTGAAGAAGGGCACGTCGAGCAGACGAAACAGTTCGAAGGCGACGTCAGCCTTGGCGCGCGCCTGCGCCATCGCATCGGCGCCGTGATGCCAGGGTCGCAGGAACGTCTCGCCGCCAAAGGGATCGCCGCCGGGCCAACACAACGAATGCCAATAGCAGACCGCAAAGCGCAGATGGTCCTCCATCCTGCGGCCATGGACGAGGCGGTCCTTATCGTACCAGCGGAAGGCAGGCGCGTTTCCCGCATCCCCGCCGGCGAAGGCGACAGGTACGCTTGTATCGAAGAATTTCGCTGACGCAGTCACTTAGGCACACTCCTTCAACGCGGGATAAAGTTCGCGCCAGCGGCGATAGGCCTCATCATAGGCCGCAGCCACGGATGCGCGAGGCGTAAAGCTCGCGAGCCGGCGCGGACGGGTGCAAACCGCAGCCGCGTCTTCGCCGGTGGCGGCGAGCCGTCCGAGCCTGGCGGCGCCGAGCGCCGCCCCGACCTCGCCCTCCTCGACGCGGTGGACGGGAATGCCGAGCACATCTGCGCAGATCTGCGCCCACAGCGGCGAGCGCGAGCCGCCGCCGACGAGATCGGCCTCGGGAAGCGGTCCGCCGGCCGCGCTCAGCGCCGCCAGATTGTCGCGCGCGGCGAAGGCGACGCCTTCGAGCACGGCCTGAACGATCTGGGAGCGCCCGGTCGCACCGCGCAGGCCGACAAAGGCACCGCTGGCGGCGGCATCGTTGTGCGGCGTGCGCTCGCCGTCGAGATAGGGCAGGAATTTGACCGGACTCGGTCCATCGACGCGCTCGCCGAGCGGCGCCAGCAGCGCTGCGGCCGGAACCTCCATCACGCCGGCGAGCCAGGCCAGCGAAGCCGCAGCCGACAGCATCACGCCCATCTGATGCCAGCGGCTGGGCAGCGCGTGACAGAACGCATGGACCGCCGAGGCCGGCGCCGGCGCGAACCGATCAGTGACGCGGAACACCACGCCGGATGTGCCAAGCGACAGGAAGGCATCGCCCGGCGCGATGGCGCCGAGCCCGATCGCGCTCGCGGCATTGTCGCCGGCGCCGCCGGCGACCACGACATTCTTTGCCATGCCCCAGCGTTGCGCGTAATCCGGCGCGAGCGTCGCGCTAACCTCGCTGCCCTCGACAAGGCGCGGCATGTGATGGAGATCGAGCCCCGTGGCATGCAGCAGCAGGGCCGACCAGCGGCGCAGACCGACGTCGAGCCATAGCGTGCCGGCCGCGTCCGACATGTCCTCGATCATCTCGCCGGTCAGGCGATAGCGCACATAGGCCTTGGGCAGCAGCACCTTTGCGACGCGCGCGAAGATTTTTGGCTCATGCCTGGCGACCCAGAGCAGCTTCGGCGCGGTGAAGCCGGGCATGGCCAGATTACCGGCGATGGTGTGCAACGAGGGGCAGCGCCGCTCCAGCGCGACGCATTCGGCGTGCGAGCGGCCGTCGTTCCAGAGGATCGCGGGACGCAGCGGCCGTCCGTCCTCGTCCAGCAGCGTCGCGCCATGCATCTGGCCGGATAGCCCGATGCCGCGCATCCGCGCGACCTCGCGCGGATGGCGCGCGGCAAGATCGTCGACCGCGCCGACCGCCGCATCGACCCAGCCATCGGGATCCTGCTCGGACCACAGCGGCGCCGGATGCGACAGCGCAAGCTCGCGCACCGCCGTCGCGAGAACCGCGCCGGCTTCGCTGACGAGCACCGCTTTCACACCCGATGTGCCGATGTCGATTCCGAGATACACGCCATCCTCCCTTTCGCCTGTTGCGGTGCGCGAACTCAAGGTCGCCTTATCCGCAACGGGGTCGTTTTGAATTCCACCTGCCGTTAAGGCAGATTGTCTCGCATCACGATGTCGATCCTGATCTTCTCCTGTTCGCGCAAGATCGGCTCGCCACGGGCGAGCGCGAGCAGCACGCGCACGGCGGCGCGCGCTTCGTGTCCGGGGTTCTGCGAGATCGCGGCATGCATCACGCCCTGCAGCAGCAGCCGGCGCGTCAGCGCGGTGAGGTCGTGTCCGACGAACACCACCTGCCTGTCGCGGCCCGCATCGCTCAAGGCCTTCTCATTCAACGCGTTGGCGACGCCTTGCGTGCCGGCGCCGACATTATAAAGACCCACAATATCGGTATGCCTGCCCAGCAGCCGCGCCAACAATTGTTCCGAACGCGCGTCCTCGTCGCGTCCTTCGAGCACCGGCAGCACGCTGAGGCCGGGGAATTCCGACGCCATCACCTGGTTGAAGCCAAAAATGCGCTCGGCATGGTCGCGCAGGCCCTGCGAGCCCGCGACGATCGCAACCTTGCCGGACTTTTGTCCGACCAGCCGCCCGACCAGCGCGCCGGCGGTGCGCCCCGCGGCAATGTTGTCGATACCGACATAATGGTGCCGGCGCGACGACGGCACGTCCGAGACCAGCGTCACGACCTTGGCGCCGGCATCGACGAGATCGTCGATGGCGGCGCGGACGCTGGGATGGTCCAGCGCCACCACGGCGATGCCGTCGTAATCATCCGAGAGCCCTTCAAGGGAAGCGGCGAGCACGGACGGATCGAACACGTCGGTCGCGACCGTCTCGACGCCGAGGCGGCGGGACGACAGCCAGCCCGACATCTCGCCGAGATAGTCCTGGATCTGCTGCATGAACGGGTTCGGCCCCGACGGCATCACGAAGGCGAAACGGCGGGCGCGGCCGCGGGCGAGCTCGGCGGCGGCCACGTGCGGCTGGAACGAATTGCGCTCGATCGCCTCCTTGACGCGCCGGACCGTATCCGGCCGCACGCCCGGACGATTGTGCAGGACGCGGTCCACCGTCGCGAGGCTGACGCCGGCCTGGCGGGCGATGTCCTTCAGCGTCAGCGCGGTCGTGGTGAGCGTCTCGGCCATGGCTGAAGGCTAGCAGAGGTGTTTTGAGGTACGCAACTCATTTTGAGGGGCGGCGAGCATTTTCCCTCGGCTGAGCCCAGGAACAGCTTTTCCCGTCCGCCGTTGCTGCCCCGTGCATAACGATATCACCCATGATCCCGGTGAGGGATTGAGCCCGACGCTCGAGCGCAACATCCAGGCCCTGGTCGAGCGCCGCCGCCGCGAGCAGCGCGGTGCCAGGGGTCAGGAAAAACTTGCCGATGCGATCACGGCGTTCACCGGCAGCATGGCGTTCGTCTATTTCCATGTCGCGGTGTTCGGCTTCTGGATCATCGCCAATCTGCACTGGCTGCCGGGAATCCCGGCCTGGGACGAGAGCTTCGTGGTGCTGGCGATGATTGCTTCGGTCGAGGCGATCTTCCTGTCGACATTCGTGCTGATCTCGCAGAACCGCATGAGCGCAGCAGCGGACAAGCGCGCCGATCTCGATCTCCAGATCAGCCTTCTCGCCGAGCACGAATTGACCAAGGTTGCCCGCCTGCTCACGCAGATCGCCGAGCGGCTCGACGTCCAGCCCGATTCGAAGCGCGATCTGGAGGAGGCAAGCCGGGACATCGCCCCCGAGCGCGTGCTCGACAGGATCGAGGAGACGCGCTCCTGAGCTATCGGCTCGCCGACAGATCCAGGGTCAGGAACAGGCTGTTGGGATCCTCGACATAGCCCTGGAACGGGCCGCAGAGGACAAAGCCATGCGCCCGGTAGAGCGCGTGCGCCGGCTTGAAATAGTCCCAGGAGCCGGTTTCGAGGCTGAGCCGCGCCATGCCGCGCGCGCGGGCTTCCGTGATGATGTGGCGGAGCATCTCACCGCCAAAGCCGCGCCGCCGCGTGGTCTGGAGCGTGTGCATCGACTTCACCTCGCCATGCGCTCCCGACAGCGACTTCAGCGCACCGGTGGCGACCAGCGTGTCGCCGTCCCAGCCGGTCCAGAACGCGACTTCCGGGGCACGAAGCCCAGCGAGATCAAGCGCATGCGCACTGCCCGGCGCGGTCTGTGCTCGCGCCGCCGCAACGTGATGGTCGAGCAGCGCGATGACGCGCGGATCAAAGGTGTCGCCGGTGCGGATCTGCATCGTCAGGGCCTCACATCTTGCCGTAGGACGCGCCGCGGCGCGTGATGATGACGTAGCGCGCGTCCTGTCTGGTCTCGTTCTCGAAGATCACCGCGCGCATCACGTCGAAGTCGAGACAGTCGCCTTCGCGCAGGCGAACCGCCTTGGCGTCGATGTGCACGGCGATCGCGCCCTCCAGCATCAGCAGCTGCTGGGTGAAGGCGTTGCGCCCCCAGGGGCTGTACGGCACCCGCGCGCCGGCCGGCAAATCGACGACGATAACCTCGATGCCGCTCGCCGCGTCCGCCGGCGAGGCGTGGCGGCGGCGATAGCCGCTGTCGGGATCGCGCCAGTGCGGTTGGTCGGCGAGCCGCACCAGCCGCTCCGGCGGCTTCTCGGCGAGCGCGACGACGTCGCTCAAGGACACATCGAGCGCCGCGCAGAGCTTGTTGAGCAGCGACGCCGTCGCACTGCTCTGCGCCCGCTCCACCCGCCCGATCATGGCCCGGCTGACGCCGGAGCGCGTGGCAAGCTCATTCAGCGTCATTCCGGCCTGCGTCCGCACCGTCTTCAATCGGCGACCGATCGCGCGGTCGAGCTTTTGCTGGTCCATGATCTCTGATCCAAACGTTGCCCGTCGCAGGGACCGCATCCGCCGGACGAGAAGATTAGGCCGGAGCAGCGGCGTATGCCGGGATCGAGGGGCTAATATATTGGAATCTTTGCGCGCCGGGCAGCAACGTCTAGGATGGGCGCAATCACGATGCAGCGGGAGGTGTGGCATGAACGGACCGACGCAACGGATCATCAAGGCAAACGGCATCAGCCTCAACGTCGCCGAACAGGGCGAAGGGCCGCTGGTGCTACTCTGCCACGGCTTTCCGGAAAGCTGGTATTCCTGGCGTCACCAACTCGCGGCGCTGGCCGCGGCCGGCTACCACGCTGTCGCGCCCGACATGCGCGGCTACGGCAAGAGCGACCGGCCTGAAGCGATCGACCAGTACACGATCCTCCACATGGTCGGCGACCTCGTCGGCGTGCTCGACGCTTTCGAAGCGAAGGACGCTGTCATCGTCGGGCACGACTGGGGCGCGACGATCGCCTGGCACACCGCGCGCCTGCGGCCCGATCGCTTCCGCGCCGCCGCCATTCTCAGCGTGCCCTATCGACCGCGCGGTCCGGTGCCGCCGACGAGTGTAATGCCACAGACGTCTGACGCGCAGTTCTATCAACTGTATTTCCAGGAGCCGGGTGTCGCCGAAGCAGAATTCGAAAGAGATCCGCGTGCAACGCTCGGCGCGATGCTCTATGGCGGTTCCGGCGAGGGCGCGGCGGTGATCCGCGCCAATGCCGAGCGTCAAGGGCGGACCGCCGGTGTCGGCATGGTCTCTCGCAAAGACGGCCTGCTGCCGAAGGTGCAGGTGCCGCTGCCGTCATGGCTAAGTAGCGCGGACCTCGACTATTACGGTGCCGAATTTGCCCACAGTGGGTTTCGCGGACCGCTCAATTACTATCGCAACATCGATCGCAACTGGGAGCTGATGGGCGCCTTCGAGGGCGTCAAGGGGTCGTGCCCTCGCTCTTCATCGCCGGCGACCACGACATGGTCATGGCCTTCCCCGGCGCCGCCGAGCACGTTGCCAACATGAAGCAATGGGTGCCGCAACTGCGCGGGATCAAGATGCTACCTGGGTGCGGACACTGGACGCAGCAGGAACGGCCGGCGGAGGTGAACGCGGCGATCGTGGAATTTCTGCGGAGCCTGCCGAACTAAAGGATGGAGCGGGCGAAGGGAATCGAACCCTCGTATGCAGCTTGGGAAGCTGCCGTTCTACCATTGAACTACGCCCGCGGATGCGCAGCCTGCGCCCGCTCTGATTAGCCGAGACGGCGCATCTCGCCAAGCGCTTTGGCGCAGGCCGCCTGACCCTTCTTAAGTTTCCGGTAAGATTTTGGGTGCGCCGGATTGTGGCGGTGTTATGATCGCCTGTCTGGGGAGACGTGCACTGAGTGGGGCGTGTGCATGGTGGGGCGTGGCTACGCGATATTCGACACGACCATAGGGCGCTGCGGCATCATCTGGAGCAGCACCGGTATCGTCGCCGTGCAATTGCCGGAGGCGCGGGAGATCGACACCCGCCGCCGGATTTTCCAGGTCCATCCCGAGGCGCGCGAGCAGCGGCCTTCCGCGAACGCCGCGTTCGCAATCGATGGCATCGTGGGCTTGCTGCAAGGCAGCGATGCTGATTTTTCCGAGGTCAGCCTGGACGCGAGCGGGGTGCCCGGCTTCAACCGGCGGGTCTATGAAGCCGCCTGCGCCATTCCGCGCGGGGAGACGCGCACCTACCACGAGATCGCTAAGGCGCTGGGCGCCTCCGGCGCCGCGCATTCGGTGGCCCAGGCGATCGCGAAAAATCCCTATATGCTGATCGTGCCCTGCCACCGGGTGCTGGAGGCCGGCAATTACACCGACCGGCTTTCGCCCTATGGCGGGGTGATCTCCAAGCGGCGGCTGCTGTCGCTGGAGGGCGCCCATCCGATCGCCAGCAAGACGCTGTTCGACGTGCTGCTGCCCGTTGCCCCGCCGAGGCCCTCCACCTAGATAGGCGGGATGGATGCAACCACGCTGCTGACGACCCCCTCGATGACCGTCTCCGAGTTTCGCTGCGACGCGGGACCGGACGACAGCCCGTTTGCGGAGTGTCGCACCGGCCATTCCATTGCCTATGTCCGCGCCGGAAGCTTTGGCTGTCATTGCCGCGCCGGCTTCTTCGATCTGGTCGCGGGCTCGATGCTGGTCGGTGCGCCGGGCGAGGAATACACCTGCACGCATGAGCATGTCGCCGGCGACGTCTGCCTGTCCTTTTTCCTCGGCGAGGATCTGGTCGACGCGCTCGGCGGCCGGCGAGACGTCTGGCAGGTCGGCGCAACGCCGCCGCTGCCCGAGCTGATGGTGCTGGGCGAGCTCGCCCAGACGGCGGCAGATGGCAACAGCGACCTCGGTCTCGACGAGGTCGGCCAGATCCTCGCCGGCCGTTTCGTCGATGTCGTCTCGGGCAAGGCGCGCAAGCCGACGACGCCGACCGCGCGCGACCGCCGCCGTGCCGTGGAAGCCGCGCTGTGGATCGACGCCAATTCGCATGCCGAAGTCGACCTCGAACAGGCGGCGCGGCAGGCAGGGCTCAGCCCGTTCCATTTCCTGCGGCTGTTCTCGGCCGTGCTCGGCGTCACCCCGCATCAATATCTAGTGCGCTCGCGCCTGCGGCATGCGGCGCGGCTGCTGACCGACGACGACATCGCAGTCACTGACATCGCCTATGACGTCGGCTTCGGCGATCTCTCCAACTTCGTCCGCACCTTCCACCGCGCCGCCGGCGTCTCGCCGACCAAGTTCCGTCAGGCCTCGAAGGGAGAGCGCAAGATTCTCCAAGAGCAGCTCGCCCTCAACTGACTAGGTTCGTCTCCGGCGCGCGCCGATTGCGGCGCGCTTTGGCAATGGAGACGACCATGTACGACCATATCGGATTGCGCGTTGCCGACCTCGACGCCGCAACGCGCTTCTACACCGCAGTGCTGGCGCCGCTCGGTTATGTCCTGTGCTCAAGCGGCGACGGTTATGCCGGCTTCGGACCGCAGGGCGCGCCGGCGCTGTGGCTGCACCTGAACAAGGGGCGGAAAGCCGATGGCGCGCATATCGCGTTTCGCGCTGGGGATCATGATTCGGTCAAGGCATTCCATAGCGAGGGCCTGAAGAGCGGCGGTCGCGACAATGGCGGCGCCGGCCCGCGCAAGGATTACAGCCCGACTTACTACGCGGCGTTTTTGATCGATCCCGATGGCAACAATGTCGAGGCGGTTTGCACGTGAGTACGGCAGGCCTCACCACACACATTGTCATGCCCCGGCTTGACCGGGGCATCCAGTACGCCGCAGCTTCTCGATTCATCACAGCGGCCTCTGGAATACTGGATCGCCCGATCAAGTCGAGCGATGACAGCTGAGATGACGGCGCTATCGCTCGCTTCTCTACATCACAGGACTCAACCAGGATTCAACAATGGCCTCCATCCACAACGACATTCCCCTCAACGCCCCGGCGCGCGACGTCTGGGATGCGGTGCGTGATTTCGGCGCGCTGCATCGGCGGCTGGCGCCGGGCTTCGTCACGGCCTGCGCGCTCGACGGCGACGCGCGCGTCGTCACCTTCGCCAATGGATCGGTGGCGCGCGAGGTGCTGGTCGATTGCGACGATGCGCGGCAGCGGCTGGTCTACGCGATCAACAACGAGCGGCTGAAGCATTACAGCGCCTCGGTGCAGGTGATCGCCGAGGGCGAGGCGAGAAGCCGCCTGGTCTGGATCATCGACATGCTGCCGAATGAGCTCGCGCCCTATGTGCAGGGACAGACCAAGGACGCTGTCGCCGCCATACACCGAGCGTTCCCGGTCGCGGCTGCGTGATCTTTCTCACAGAGCCCAGCCCTTGTCCGCAATAACCATGGCGGCGTGCGCCCGGTTGGCTCCGCTCTCCCGGCGGCGCCACGCACGCGAGGAGCAGGCCATGAGAGGTGCGGACAAGGTGATCTGCCAGGCGGCCGCCGTGCTGCTGATGTTTTCGATTTCGAGCGCGCCGGCAAAGGCGCAATTCCTCGGCAGCGGCGGTGCCGGCGGCGAGGACATGATGACCCAGATGGCGCCGATGCTGGAGATGATGAAGGCCAAGATGGGCAAGCGCCGCTTCGGCATGATGATGCAGACCATGGGCCCAATGATGAGCCGCATGATGGAGAATGGCGGCGGCGGAATTGGCGGCCTCGGGGGCGGCAATCTCGGCGGCGGTTTCGGGGCGCCCAATTACGGCGGCTACGCACCGATGGGCGGAGGCGGATATATGCCGACTGGAATGAGCGGCATGGGCGGCGGCGATATCATGGGCATGCTCGGCGGCGCCGGTGGCGGCGACATGATGGCGATGATTCCGCAACTGATGCGGCTCGCCAATGTCGGCGGCGGTGGCGGCCATCGCCGCCACAGGCACCGCTAGTCCGCAGCGGCCGACAGAGCCGGCCTGATCGCAGGTTTGGTTTGGCGGGGTCCCCAGCGCGTCAGCACCACGCTGGAGGACGAGAGCAGGCCGAGCACGACCATCGAGCTCGCCGCCAGCCAGAAGAAGCTTTGCGCGGTGGCATCGTGCGTCGACAGCCACCAGCCGACCGCCGAGATGTAGATCAGCCGCGCGGTCTGCGCCAGCACCGGGCCGATTACCTTGGCAGCGCCCTGCGACGAGAAATACATCGTCGAGGCAAGGCCGATGAAGGCGTAGAACGGCGCCACCGTCGACAAATATTGATGGCTGGTGGCGCGCACGGTCGCGCTGTCGGTGAAGATGTTGACCCAGAGATCGGGGAAGATCGCAACCAGGCACGCCGGTGCACCGACGGCAACGAAGGCACTCGCCGCCGCGATCCAGGCGATGCGCCGCGCGCGGGGGATGCGACCGGCGCCGACCGCCATGCCGATCATCGGCACCGAGGCGATGCCGAACGAGAACGCGATCGAGGTCAGCAGGAATTCCAGCCGCGCACCGATGCCGTAGCCGGCGAGGATCGCGGTGCCGAATTTCGCAAGCATGTGGGTGAAGATCGAGATCGTCAGCACCGATTGCAGCGGCGAGAAGCAGGCGATGGCGCCGACCTTGAGGATGTCGAAAAACATCGCCCATTGGATCCGAAGTCCGCGCAGTTTCGGCGTCACGCGGGCGCGGCCGGAGAACAGGTACCAGCCCATCACGCCGATGTTCATGCAATAGGCAATCAGCGCGCCGGCGGCGACGCCGCGCATACCGAATTGCGGCACCGGACCGAGCCCGAGGCCGAGCGTGCCGCCAAGCACGATCTGCCAGGCCGCAGAATTGAGGATCAACAGCGACGGCAGCTTCATGTTGCCGGTGCCGCGGAGGATTCCGGCCATGGTGTTGAGTAGCCAGGGCAGCACGGCGCCGCCGAAAAACACCTGGGTGTAGGCGATCGCATGCGTCAGCACGTCGCCGCGGCCACCGAGCATTTCCAGAACGCGCGGTCCGAAGATCAGCATGCCCAGCATGAAGACGAGGCCGAAGCTGATTCCGATCAGCAGCGCGTGCGCGGCGAGCGTCCCGGCACGCTCGCGATCGCCGGCGCCGAGCGCGCGCGCGATGGCGGAGGCCACCGCGCCGCCCATCGCACCGCCCGACATGGTCATGGTCAGGATCACTGTCGGAAACACCAGCGCCATCGCGGCCAGCGCTTCCACACCAAGACGTCCGATATAGGAGGTCTCCGCAATCACCGTGCAAGTGCCGGCTGAGAGCGCGACGACGTTGGGCCAGGCCAGTCCGAGCAGCGTGCGCAGGATCGGCCCGTCCATCAGCGCGCTCCTCACAGGGCGCGGGGGCGGCGGCAGCGGACGCTCTTGTTCATCGACCGGGATTTCGGCGATGTCTGACATGTCCTCTCCGGGCGAAAGCGCCATTTGCGGCGCGGCAATGCTTGGGTGTACCAATGAATTGGTTCGCGCGCAGGGCGCAACGACAGGCTTGTTAGCACGATGCGCAGCGATTCCTCCTGCGCTAGGTGCAGGCGTGCCCTGCGGCAGCGCATTTCAGCCCGTGGAATTGCGGCTCTCAGTCTCCGTGGGGCCATCCTGCGAGACGCCAGCTTCGCGGGCTCCTCAGGATGAGGTCTTGTTTCGCGGTGACATGTCGGACCCTCATGGTGAGGAGCCCGCGAAGCTGGCGTCTCGAACTACGAGGCCAACGCCCGCGCGGCATTACCCAATCGTCCAGAGCAATGGCGGACGGCCGCGCGATGTCGGGGACAGGTGCACTCCGATGTGCCGCCCGCATCCGGCCGCGAGCCCTTCGAACAACCCCGCCAGCACCTTGGTGCAGGCAGGGTGGTCATCGGCGACGCCGTCCATCAACTTCCAGCTCTGCTGACGGATTTCGAACATGCCTTCGGATTGCGTCGTCTCAGCCACATCGTCCTGCGCGACCAACAGCGCGTTGAGGAACGTCGCGAATTCGCTCGCACCGCCGCGGCCCATCGACAGCGCCGCAGCGACCTCATCGAAATATTGCATCCCGATCAGCTTGCCCGTGAGGTGCAGGAGATAGCCGGCATCCTCTGGACCGAACAGCTGCACCATCACGGGCGCGGCTGTGCGCACATATTCCATCGCATAGTTGCGATAGGCTTTTTCCAGTCGCGGTCTTGGCCAGCTTGCGACTGGCAACGCCGGAGCCGCGGCGGCATCGAACAGCGGCGCTTCGAGATGCCGCGCGAACACGAGGCGCTGGTCGAGCTCGAGCGGCTGGTCATATTGGTGATAGTAGCCTTCGAGCCCGTCCTGGCCGTCGACGCTCTGCTTGGTGCAGACGAACCCTAATCTGGTATCGCCAAGCGCCACACCGTTGTTGGCGTGCCAGCCGCGCAGCATCGCGCGCGAGACTTCGCCCGGCACGCCGCAGATGGCAGTGCCCTTCCAGATCCAGCGCGGCGGCGGATAACGGATCCAGGCTTTGCGATCGCTCTCATGCATGTATTCGACGTGCACGCCGCCGATCCAGTTGGAGAGGTAGTGATATTGCGCGGCCGCCACGGCGGGCGGCAGATGGGTCAACCCGAGCTTCTCCAGCCCCGGCAGAAAGCGCTCCTGCTGCTGGCGGCGGAACACGCGAAAGACGAACTCCGCAGCATCCACCGTGCCGCGACGCGTGACCACGGTGAGGATCAGGCCGGTGAAATAGGCGTGATAGAGATCGGCAACCGCGCGCCAGCGTTTCCATTGAGCTTCCTGCGCGGGGTCTGATGCGGCGGTCATGTTCGCTCCCGATCGTTGTTTTGATCGAGTGTGTCACTGCATCCGGTGACGGACAAGCTAAGCCGCACGCAGGGCGCCCTGCACGCCGCCAATTCCGCATCGCGAATTTTGCGCAGGCTTAATTTTGCGCAGCTTTGGCGGCACGCTCGCGCTCGACGCGCTCGGTCACGTCGCGCGCCATCGCCACCGATCCCTGCACCACGCCAGCGGCGTCCCGCACCAGCGCGAAGGTCATCTCGATGTAGAGCTTGCGTCCGTCCTTGTGCAGCGCGCGGGTCAGTGTCGGTTTGCCCGCAAGCTTCATCGCGCCGCTGGCAAGCGCGGCCTCGAAGCCTTTCCAGTGCGCGGCACGCAGATGTTCGGGAATGATGAGGTCGAGATTCTGACCCAGCGCTTCGTCCGCGGAGAATCCGAACAGTGCGGACGATGCGCGATTCCACCGCATGATCGTGCCGGAGCGATCCGAATAGATCAGCGCGTCTGCGACGTCGTCGAGGATTTTTGCGTCGAGTTCGGATTGATCTGTCATTTCGCCACCTCGGACGTAGCCCGGATTCGCTTCTTATCCTGACACAGATTCGGTGTCATCGCCCGACTTGATCGGGCGATCCAGTATTCCAGAGGCGGATGTGATCGAACCGATAGGCTGCGGCGTACTGGATGCCCCGGTCAAGCCGGGGCATGACAGCGGAAGGTGAGCCTATCCCTACACCCGGAAATGCTTGCTCAGCTTCAGCCCCTGGGCCTGGTAATTTGAGCCGATGCGCTGGCCGTACATGGCGTCGGGGCGCGCCAGCATCTTTTCATAGACGAGGCGGCCGACGATCTGGCCGTGCTCGAGGATGAACGGCACCTCGCGCGAGCGCACTTCGAGCACGGCGCGCGACCCCAACCCGCCGGCGCCGGCATAGCCGAAGCCGGGATCGAAGAATCCGGCATAATGCACGCGGAACTCGCCGACCAGCGGATCGAACGGCACCATCTCCGCGGCGTAATCGGGCGGCACCTGCACCGCCTCTTTCGACGCCAGGATATAGAACTCGCCGGGATCGAGGATCAGGCTGCCGTCGGGACGGGCCGAGATCGGCTCCCAGAACTCCTCGACGGAATAGCCGGCGCGGCGATCGACGTCGATCACGCCGGTGTGGCGCTTGGCGCGGTAGCCGACGAAGCCGCCGCTCTTCTCGCCGGAGAGATCTACGGAGACGGCGACGCCGCCGGTGAGATCGGCATCGTCGATATCGACGAGACGTTCGGTCGCGTGCAGCGCCTCGAGGTCGTCGATGTTGAGGATGGCATCGCCGGTGCGGAAGCGTACCTGGCTCAGGCGCGAGCCCTCGCTGACCAGCACCGGGAACGTCTTGGGGCTGATCTCGGCATAGAGCGGGCCGTGATAGCCGGCACCGATCATGTCGAAGCGGCGGGTGCCGTCGGCGATCACGCGGGTGAAGACGTCGAGCCGGCCGGTCGAGCTTTTCGGGTTGGCGGCCGCGACGATCTCCGGCGGCAGCGCGAGGCTTTCGAGCAGCGGCACGATGTAGACGCAGTTGGTCTCCAGCACCGCGCCGTCGGCGAGGCTGAACTCGTGCAGCTTCAATTCGTCGATGCGCTCGGCAACGGTGGCGCCGGGACCAGGCAGGAAGCTGGCGCGAACGCGATAGGCGATATCGCCGAGACGCAAATCGAGGCTCGCCGGCTGGATCTGGCTTTCGACGAAGTCGTAAGCGGGCAGGATGAGACCGCCCTCCGCCATCGCCGCGATCATGCGGTCGGGCAGGATACCATTGGCGTCGGCGGCGACCGTGAACGTCAACCCGGGGTCCTCATCAGGGATCAAACACATCCCGACATGCGGGAAATATGAGCGTTTTACGGCTATCCGATGGACGTCTTGACGGAAAGGGCATTGCGGAATATGAGCATGACTTATCCCGTGGTGATTTGAGCCGGCCGGCTTGCAGCCACGTTAAATAAGTCGCTAAACAGGCCGGGGACCTCTGTGATCCCGGCCCGTGGAAATATTCCAGGCCGGTTTTTTTGTGGCCATTTTCGATGGTCACTTCAGGAGGTCCTATGTCGAAGTCCCCGGGGCCAACCGCGCAATACCGTCCCGAAACTCGCCTGGTTCATTCCGGCACCCTGCGCTCGCAATATGGCGAGACCTCGGAGTCGCTGTTCCTGACCCAGGGCTACGTCTACAACAGCGCCGAGGAGTGCGAGGCGCGGTTCAAGGGCGAGGACCCCGGCTTCATCTATTCACGCTACTCCAATCCGACCATCGCGATGCTCGAGCGCCGCATGATCGAGCTCGAAGGCGCCGAAGCGGCACGTTCCGCCGCGACCGGCATGGCCGCGGTGACGACGGCGATCCTGGCGCCGCTGAAGGCCGGCGATCACGTCGTGGCCTCGCGCGCGCTGTTCGGCTCGTGTCTCTACGTCGTGCAGGATTTGCTGCCGCGCTACGGCATCGAGACCACGCTGGTCGACGGCCTCGATCTTGACCAGTGGCAGCGCGCCATGAAGCCGAACACCAAGACGTTTTTCCTGGAGAGCCCGACCAATCCGACGCTCGACGTGCTCGACATTCCCGGCATTGCCGAGATCGCGCACAGCGGCGGCGCGCGGCTCGTCGTCGACAACGTGTTCGCCACGCCGATCTGGCAGAGCCCGCTCGCGCTCGGCGCCGACGTCGTGGTCTATTCCGCGACCAAGCACATCGACGGCCAGGGCCGCTGTCTCGGCGGCATCATCCTGTCCTCGGAGGCGTTCATCGCCGAGCACATCCACAATTTCATGCGCCAGACCGGCCCGTCGATCTCGCCGTTCAACGCCTGGGTGCTGCTCAAGGGCCTGGAGACGCTCGCCGTGCGCGTGCGCGCGCAGACCGAGACGGCCGCGCGCATCGCGGACGTGCTGGCGAGCCATCCGAAGATTTCGCGGCTGGTGTTTCCCGGCCGCGCCGATCATCCGCAGGCGGCATTGGTGAAGAAGCAGATGCGCGGCGGCTCGACGCTGGTCGGCCTCGAGGTCAAGGGCGGCAAGCAGGCGGCGTTCCGCGTGCTCAACGAGCTCAAGCTCGCCAAGATCTCGAACAATCTCGGCGACGCCAAGAGCCTCGTCACGCATCCGGCAACGACGACGCATCAGCGCCTGAAGCCGGAGGACCGCGCCGCGCTCGGCATCAGCGAGGGATTCATCCGCTTCTCGGCGGGGCTGGAGCACGCGGACGATCTGATCGAGGATCTGACCGCGGCGCTGGAGAAGGCGTAGCCACACACTCGGAATCGTAGGGTGGGCAAAGCGAAGCGTGCCCACCCTTCACGATCGCGGTGCCGATAGATGGTGGGCACGGCGCGCGAAGAGCGCGCCTTTGCCCACCCTACGGCACCAAGCTACATCGGCCGGTACGTCCGCACGTCCGCGGGCACGTTCACGCCGAGCTTGATCTGGCCGACGGAGCGGATGATGTCGTCGCCGAGGAGCTGGGCGAAGCAGGCGTAGCCCCAATCGTTCATGTGCAGGCCGTCGGCGATCACAAAGCTCTCGACCGGAAGCGACTGCTTCTCGTGCCAGTCGCGCATCACCTCGAAGCGCGGGAAGATGCCGACGTGACGGAGCTCAGCGACCTTGCCGAGCAGCTTCACCATCTTGCCGGCGCTCTCGGCGCGCTGGTTGACGGCTGGCGAATACTGCGGATCGACCAGCACGACGTCGGTGCCGCCGGCAGCCTGGATGCGGCTGATGCCGTCCTCGACGAGCTTGGCGGTATCGCCGGGATCGAGATTGCGCAGCACCGCATTGGTGCCGACCTGCCAGATCACCAGATCCGGATGCACGTCGATCACCTCCTTCTGAAGGCGCTTCATCATCTCGGGCGCGTCCTCGCCGCCGACGCCGGCATTGACGACGGTGATGTCGGCTGTCGGATAGTGCCGGTGCAGCTGCGCGGCAAGACGATTGGGATAGTTGAACTCCGGCGAGCTCGCACCGAATCCCGCGGTCGAGGACGAGCCGAATGCGACGATGACGACGGGCTGGCCGGCGACGAGCTTGCCCGCGACATGCGGCAGCGAGCCCATCGCCTTAGCGCCGCCCTTCGGCGACAGGCAGGGCACGCGGCTGAAGACGTCGCCGGCGGATTTCGCGACCTGCTTCACCTTGTCGATGGCGCGCGCCGTGATGCCGCGCTGGTCGGGGGACGTCGCTGCGACGGTCGTCTGGGACGGTGAAGCGGGAGCCGGATTAGCCGACTGCTGCGGGGCCGGCGTTGCCTGCGCGCCCTGCGTCTGCGCGTGCGATTGCGAGGCCGGACTCAGCAACAGCAGCACCGCTGCTGCAGGCGCAGCCAGCCATGCCGTCAGGCAAAAAGGGCGGAGAGAACTCATTAACGCTAGACCTCAATTTTGCTGCTGGGCCGGCTCCAGATGCGCAGCGTCGATCACGAACTGTGCCAACGCCCGGCCAAGGCAATCATGGACCTGCTTCGCCAGCTCAGGCCCGCGCGACGGGCTGAACAGGTCGAACTGCCCCTGGTCATTCCACTGCCGCATGATCGCGAAACGATCGAACAGCGGAATATCGTGCTCCTGCGCCACCACCCGCATATTGTCGAGGTATGGCGGCACCGAGATCATGGTTTCGGTACGCGGACTGTACTGCAAGTTCATCAAGACGACGTCAGCCCCTGCCTTTTGCAGCGCAACAACCCCTCCGGTCACTGCGCCGCGAAAATCATCGGGATCGATGGCTCGGATAGCATCGACAGTCCCGGTCTGCCAGATAACCAAAGTAGGTGCTTTTGCTTCCATCAGCTTAACGAAACTGGCGGCCGCCTCCTCGGCCGTTTTCTTGCTCTGTATTTCTACGGAGACGTGGACTATCTCGGACGGCGACAGCTTGTCCTTCAGAATGGCCTGCATCCGCGCCGGATAAGAGGCGTCCTCGGAAGCCGGAATTGTGGTCGAGCGACTGCCGATGACCAGGATTTCGAGCGGCTTGCCGGCCTTCACGGCATCGGCGACCTTGGGAAGCTGGCTTTCGCTCGTGAGCAGATAGGACGGCACTTCACAGGCTGCGGGCGCGGCTGAAGCAGCCGGCGCAGCATCGTCCGCGCGCGCCGGAGGCGCGGCGAGACCACCGCACAGCAGGATCAGGCTCAGGAAAACCTTCGCCTTCATCAGCCCCCTCCCGCCATATCGGCGCTGCCGACGGCGCTTTTGGTTTTCGAACCGCTCTTGTCAGCCACCCGCTTGTACCACGAAATCAGCCAGGCCATGGCCCACATGATCAGAATTCCGGAGAGACTAATTAGCGCATGCATGACCGGGCCGCCCGAGACCTCGGCCAGGATGAAATGGCCGGCAAAGGCGAGGAAGACGCCGAGACAGAATATCTCCAGGGAATGCGAGCCGCACAGGATCAGCGGCCGCAGCCATGGCGATTTCAGGCCCGGCCAGTCCCGCGGCAGGACGCGTACGGTGAGCGCGGCCAGCGCCAGGAAATGCGTGAAGCGCAGCACGTCCAGGTCGGCCTTGTCGATCGGATACATCCACTGCTCGAGCCGCTTCGGCATGAAATGGGAGAGCTGCGGCACATACCAGGTCAGCGTCACGTAGAATGCCGCGACCAGATAGGCGATCGCGATCCACATCGTCACCCGCGAAGCCAGAATGCGCGACATGCGTCGCGCACCTCCGAGCGCGCACCATGCCCCGAACACGAACAGCAATTGCCAGGCGAAGGGATTGAAGGCCCAGAAGCCGTTCGGATAGGCGGACAGATAGAGGTCGTATTCCCAGGTCACCGCGTAGAGCGCGACCGAGAGGCCGAGCGTCACGTCGGGGCGCCATTTCATCAGCCACAGGATCAAGGGCAGCGCCAGCATCAGCACGATGTAGAGCGGCAGCACGTCCATGTTGACCGGACGGAAGCGCAGCAGCAGCGCCTGCACGATCGTGACATCGGGCTGCTTGAGGAAATCCATGATGCCCATCTCTTCGGTGTAGAGCGGGTTCTCGAACCTGGTCGCGACATAGGAGATCTCGGCGAGGAAGATCGTGAACAGGAAAACGTGGGCGACATAGATCTGCCAGACGCGCCGCAGGATGCGCGCGGTGGCGACGACGATGCCGGACTCCAGCATCGCCCGACCGTAGACGAAGGCGGCGGTATAGCCGGAGATGAAGATGAATATCTCGGTGGCGTCGCTGAAGCCGTAATTGCGGATCGTGAACCAGGTCAGAAGGCTCGGCGGCAAATGGTCGATGAAGATCAGCCACAGCGCGAGGCCGCGGAACAGGTCGAGCCGGAGCTCGCGCTCGCCGATGGCGGGCAGCGAAATGGCCGGCGCGGCCGCGCGCCGCTTTGCCCCCGCGGACTTGACCTCCACAGGTTTAGCGGTTCCCGCGATCGTCGATCCCGTCACTTGGTCGGCAATAGTCATCGGGGGCCTAAAAACCCTTCCGCAAATCGCGACGTGGCAAGGAGTGTACCGGTCCGGCCGTCATCTCGCAAAGCCGCCGGATCACATGCAAGTACGTTTGGACCTACACTTGGACGTGTACTTCCCTGCGAATTCAGGCGGGACGATGTCGCCAAGGCCGCCTCCGGCGTTTGGTTCCCGGGCGGTTTTCGGTATGATGGCAATCATGTACCGCGCCGTGACCCGCCAGATCGAAGTGACCGTCGAGCCGAACTTTGTTCCGGAGCAGTCGTCGGCCGACCGCTCCCGTTATTTCTGGGCCTACACCATCGTCATCACCAATTCCGGCGATGAGACCGTGCAGCTCAAGACGCGGCACTGGATCATCACCGATGCCACCGGCCGGCAGCAGGAGGTGAAAGGCGAGGGCGTCGTCGGCGAGCAGCCGACGCTCGCGCCCGGCGAACGCTTCGAATACACCTCCGGCGTGCCGCTCACGACCGCCTCGGGCTTCATGACCGGCCGCTACCAGATGGTCAGCGCAAGCGGCGAACGCTTCGAGATCGACGTGCCGACGTTCTCGCTGGACAGCCCGGACAACAAGCGTGTGTTGAACTAGCGCTGGAAATGGTGGGCACGCTTCGCTTTGCCCACCCTACGGCACCGCGCTACGCGTCCTCGACGCCCGCCTCATCCGGTGTGAACTCGTACACCGAGCTGCAGAACTCGCAGGTCACGACGACCTTGTCGTCCTTGACCATTGCGGCACGGTCGTCGGACGAAAAGCTCTTCAGCATCGATGCCACCGCATCGCGCGAGCAGGAGCATTGCGCCTTCAAGGGCAGCGGATTGAACACGCGCACGCCGCGCTCGTGGAAGAGACGGTAGAGCAGCCGCTCGCCGGACAGCTCGGGATCGATCAGCTCGACGTCTTCGACGGTTTCGATCAGCGAGCGCGCCTCGACCCAGGCATCGTCTTCAGCGACGGCATGGACCTCGACGCCCTCGGGCGCATCGCCGGGATGCAGATCGGCCTGCCGGGCGCGCTCGGGCGCCTTCGGCAGGAACTGCATCAGCATGCCGCCGGCGCGCCAGCGATGCTTGCCGCCGTCGTTCGAACGCCATTCCTCGCCGACGGCGAGACGCACGCGGGTCGGGATCTGCTCGGAGCGCAGGAAATATTCGTGAGCGGCATCTTCCAGGCTACCGCCGTCGAGCGCGACCAGGCCCTGGTAGCGGCTCATGTCGGGGCCCTGGTCGATGGTCATGGCGAGATGACCGTGGCCCAGCAGCGCGCCGGAATGCGTGCCGGAATCCTGGACTTCGCCGAGGCGCGCGGCGTCGTAACGCGCATAGGCGCGCAGGCGATCCGGCGCCTGATAGTCCACAACCAGGAACGACACCGGACCGTCGGTCTGGGCCTGGAGGATGAAGCGGCCCTCGAACTTCAGCGACGAGCCGAGCAGCGTGGTCAGCACGATGGCCTCGCCGAGCAGCTTGCCGACCGGCGCCGGATAATCGTGCTTGGTCAGGATCTCGTCGAGCGCCGGACCAAGCCGCACCAGGCGACCGCGCACGTCGAGCGCGTCGACCTCGTAGGGCAGCACGGCGTCGTCGATCGGAACCGCGGATGGCGCACGAACCGGGCCTTCGGGCCCGGTTTTCATGTCAGGGGATTGGGAAACCATGGCGCTTTATCTGGGGTCGGAAGGCGGAATTGAAAGGGGGGCGGCTGCATCCGGAATGCAGAACGGATCGTACGCAAGCACGGCAAACTCGGTGTCGTCCTGGCGAAAGCCAGGACGACGATCCAAAGCTACTTCACCGGCCCGCGTTACTTCACCGCGTCGAAGCACCAGGCCAGAATGCCCTTCTGCGCGTGCAGGCGGTTTTCGGCCTCGTCGAACACGACGGATTGCGGACCGTCGATCACCTCGTCGGTGACCTCCTCGCCGCGATGGGCGGGCAGGCAGTGCATGAACAGCGCATCGGGCTTGGCCAGCGACATCAGCTGGGCATTGACCTGATAGGGCTTGAGCACGTTATGGCGGTGCTCGCCTTCCTTGTCGCCCATCGACACCCAGGTGTCGGTCACGACACAATCGGCGCCCTTCACGGCGGCTTCGGCATCCGTGCCGAGCATGATCGGCGCGCCGGTCGCCTTGATGAAGTCGCGCATCGCTTTTTTCGGCGCGAGCTCCGGAGGCGTCGCGACATTGAGCTGGAACTTGAAGCGCTCGGCGGCGTGCGCCCAGGACGCCAGCACGTTGTTGTCGTCGCCGGTCCAGGCCACCGTCTTGCCCTCGATCGGGCCGCGATGTTCCTCGTAGGTCATCAGGTCGGCCATCACCTGGCAGGGATGCGAGCGCCGCGTCAGGCCGTTGATAACGGGCACGGTGGCGTTCGCCGCAAGCTCCAGCAGCGCATCGTGATTGAGGATGCGGATCATGATGGCGTCGACATAGCGCGACAGCACCCGCGCGGTGTCGGCGATGGTTTCGCCGCGGCCGAGCTGCATCTCGGCGCCGGTGAGCATGATCGGCTCGCCGCCGAGCTGGCGCATGGCGACATCGAACGACACCCGCGTCCGCGTCGAGGGGCGCTCGAAGATCATCGCCAGCGTCTTGCCTTCGAGCGGCCTGACCGGCTGATGCGCCTTCTGCTTCGCCTTCATCGCGGAGGACGCGGCCAGCATGCGCTTGAGCTCCGACAGCGGCAGCTCGTTGATATCGAGGAAGTGCTTCGGTGTTTTCTTGGGCGTTTTATCGGGCGACGTGCTCATCAGCTTGCCGCCCGCTTGTTGCCGGACAACGCCGCGCAGGCGCGCTCGAGCCGCCCGACGCTGTCCTCGATCTCGGCTTCGGTGACGATCAAAGGCGGCAGGAAACGCACGACATTGTCGCCGGCACCGACGGTGAGCAGTTTTTGGTCGCGCAAGGCGGCAACGAGATCGCCGGAGGGCACCACGGCCTTGATGCCGATCAGGAGGCCCTCGCCGCGCACTTCGCTGACGACATCGCCATGACGGTCGATCACGGAAGCGAGCTTCTGCTTGAGCAGCAGCGACATCCTCTGCACGTGGTCGAAGAAGCCGGGCTTGAGCATGACGTCGAGCACGGTATTCGCCGCCGCGATCGCGAGCGGATTGCCGCCGAAGGTCGAGCCGTGCGAGCCCGGCGTCATGCCGGACGCCGCTTCCGCGGTCGCAAGGCAGGCGCCGATCGGGAAGCCGCCGCCGAGCGCCTTGGCCAGCGACATCACGTCAGGTTCGACGCCAAGGCGGCGGTATGCGAACAGATCGCCGGTGCGGCCCATGCCGGTCTGCACCTCGTCGAAGGCGAGCAACAGGCCGCGCTCGTCGCAGAGCTGGCGCAACGCCCTCAGGAAGGCGGGCGTTGCCGAACGCACACCGCCCTCGCCCTGGATCGGCTCGATCAGGATGCCGGCGGTCTGCGGACCGATCGCCTTTTTCACTGCCTCGAGATCGCCATGCGCGACCTGGTCGAAGCCCTCCATGGGTGGGCCGAAACCTTCGAGATATTTTGCCGAACCCGTCGCGGCCAGCGTCGCCAGCGTGCGGCCATGGAAGGCGCCTTCGAAGGTGATCATGCGATAGCGGTCTGGATGGCCCTTCGCGGCGTGATAGCGGCGCACGATCTTGATCACGCATTCCAGCGCTTCGGCGCCGGAATTGCAGAAGAACACGAAGTCCGCGAAACTTTCATTGCACAGGCGCGCGGCAAGCTTTTCGCCGTCCGGGCTCTGGAACAGGTTCGACATGTGCCAGAGCTTCGTGGCCTGTTCCTGCAACGCCGCGACCAGCGCCGGATGGGCATGGCCGAGCGCATTCACCGCCACCCCGGAGGTGAAATCGAGATAGCGCTCGCCATTGGTCGCGATCAGCCAGCAGCCTTCGCCACGCTCGAAACCGAGGTCGGACCTGGCGAAAACGGGGAGCAAATGCGGCGCTGCGCTGTTAGTCATGACGGTCACTTGAATGTTGCGGACGGTGTGAGCGTGCATTACGCAACGCACCATCGACCGGCCCGGAAAACGAAACGTGCCGCCTCTTGAGGGCGGCACGTGCGACTATCTTAGGCCTGGTGAATCGGGTGTCAATGCCGCCCGGAAAGCCTCGCGAAACGCTGAATCCGTAGTCTTGCGGTGCCGATTTTGCGGGATTTAGCCACGGAACATGTGGAAGCGAGTCGGCGGACTCTTGCGCGGGAGTCACGCCATATTGTAGCGTTTGGATTGTCAGATACGACATCTCGTGCAGTGGTTCTGATCTTTAAGTCCTTATGTACCGGCGTAAACGTTCGGGCGTTCAAGACGCGCCCGGCGAGCCTTAAGGGATTCTGGCGGCACGGGTTTTTGAAGGCTTAGGCATTCGCTGCGAGGCCCCAGGATGGCTGGCGCGCAGCGAGGGAAAGGGTGCAATGACGGTTTTGACCTGGTCCGATGATCGCGTCGAGCAGCTGAAAAAGCTCTGGGAGGCCGGACTTTCGGCCAGCCAGATCGCGGCGGAGCTCGGCAATGTGACCCGCAATGCCGTGATCGGCAAAGTGCACAGGCTCGGTCTTTCGGGCCGCGCCAAGAGCCCATCATCGGCAGCGCCCCGGCCGCGCAAGGCGCGCCCCGCGCAGCACATGATGCGGGTGAGCCGCCCGATCTCGCGCGGCAACACCGCGCTGGCGCAGGCCTTCGAGGTCGAGGCTGAGCCGGATCCGGTCACCTACGACAACGTGGTGCCGATGAGCCAGCGGCTGTCGCTGCTCGAATTGAACGAGGCGACCTGCCACTGGCCGGTCGGCGATCCCTCGAGCCCGGACTTCTTCTTCTGCGGTGGACGGGCGCTGTCCGGCCTGCCCTATTGTGCCCAGCACTCGCGTGTTGCGTACCAGCCGGCGTCGGATCGGCGCCGCGCACCGGTGAAGCCGGGTCCGCGGTAATCACGGCAAGTCGTCGCGCAAAGACAGTTCAATAATTTCAGTGTCGTCCTGGCGAAAGCCAGGACCCATACTCCGAGCACGCAGTAGTCGTGCGAAAGGGGTAACTCTGAGTCTTCGCCAAACCACTCCCTGTGGTTATGGGTCCCGGATCAGCGCTCGCTTCGCTCGCTTGTCCGGGACGACATCGGAGAATGCAGGGACAGCTCGCCAACAAACGAGCCTGCAACCCTACACCTGCTCCGCCTTGGCAAACCGATCATCCAGCGCGTAGCCGGCGCCGCGGACGGTGCGGATCGGGTCCTGTTCGCGGCCGAGATTGAGCAGCTTGCGCAGACGGCCGATATGCACGTCGACGGTGCGCTCGTCGATATAGATGTCGCGGCCCCAGACGCTGTCGAGCAGCTGCTCGCGCGAGAACACCCGGCCCGGATGCTCCAGGAAGAACTCCAACAGGCGATATTCGGTCGGACCGAGATCGATCGGCCGGCCCGATCGCGCCACGCGGCGCTTGTCACGGTCGAGCTCGATGTCGCCAAAGGCAAGCACGGTGGCGAGCCGCTCCGGGCTTGCACGCCGCAGCAGGCCCTTCACGCGTGCCAGCAGCTCCGGCACCGAGAACGGCTTGACGATGTAATCGTCGGCGCCGGTCGCAAGACCCCGCACCCGCTCGCTCTCCTCGCCGCGCGCGGTGAGCATGATGATCGGGAGCTGCTTGGTCTCGGGACGGGTGCGAAGCCGGCGGCACAGTTCGATGCCTGACAGGCCCGGCAGCATCCAGTCGAGCACGATCAGATCGGGGATGTGCTCCTTGAGGCGGGTGTCGGCGTCGTCGCCGCGCATCACCGTCTCGACGTCATAGCCGTCGCCTTCGAGGTTGTAGCGGAGAAGCTCGGTCAGGGCTTCCTCGTCCTCAACCACCATAATGCGTGCGCCCATCGGGTCGTCGCTCCCTTAAGTCTTCAGGTGTTCGGTACCGTGTTGGCGAAGGTCGTCATGTCGCCCTTCGGCCGCTTGTCGGTGATCGCCTGGCCCTCGATCATGTAGAACACGGTCTCGGCGATGTTGGTGGCGTGGTCGCCGATCCGCTCGATGTTCTTGGCGCAGAACATCAGGTGAATACAGAACGAGATGTTGCGCGGATCCTCCATCATGTAGGTGAGGAGCTCGCGGAACAACGAGGTGCAGATGGCGTCGACTTCCTCGTCGCCCTTCCACACCGCCATCGCCGCCGGCAAATCATGCGCGGCATAGGCGTCCAGCACCGACTTGACCTGCTGCTGCACGAGGTCGGTCATGTGCTCGAGGCCGCGGAACAGCTTGAGCGGATGGAAGTCCGTCTCCAGCGCCGCGACGCGCTTGCCCATGTTCTTGGCGAGGTCGCCGATGCGCTCGAGATCGGTCGCGACGCGCATGGCGCCGACGATCTCGCGCAGATCGACCGCCATCGGCTGGCGGCGGGCGATGGTGAGCACCGCACGCTCCTCGATGCGCTTCTGCAGCGCGTCGAGCTCGGTGTCGATGGCGACGACGCGCTGGCCGAGCGGGACGTCGCGGCGGATCAGCGCGTCGACGGACTCGACGATCATGCGCTCGGCGATGCCGCCCATCTCGGCGACCAGGCGGGTGAGTTCCTGGAGGTCGGTGTCGAAAGCCTTTGCGGTATGTTCGGAAGCCATGTCGCGTCTCCTAGCCGAACCGGCCGGTGATGTAATCCTGCGTGCGCCGGTCGGTCGGCGACGTGAAGATCTTGCTGGTGTCGTCGAACTCGATCAGCTCGCCGAGATACATGAAGGCGGTCTTGTCGGAGACGCGCGCCGCCTGCTGCATGTTGTGGGTGACGATCGCGATCGTGTAATCCTCGGACAGCTCCTGGATCAGCTCCTCGACCTTGGCGGTCGAGATCGGGTCGAGCGCCGAACAGGGTTCGTCGAACAGGATCACCTCGGGCCGCACCGCGACGGTGCGGGCGATGCAGAGGCGCTGCTGCTGGCCGCCGGAGAGCGACAGGCCGGAGGCGTTGAGCTTGTCCTTGACCTCGTTCCACAGCGCGCCGCCGCGCAGCGCCTTCTCGACGCGGCCGTCCATTTCGGACTTCGAGATCTTCTCATACAGGCGGATGCCGAACGCGATGTTCTCGTAGATCGTCATCGGGAACGGCGTCGGCTTCTGGAACACCATGCCGACGCGGGCGCGCAGCAAATTGAGGTCCAGCTTGCCGTCGAGGATGTTGGTCTGGTCGAGCATCAGCTGACCGGTGGCGCGCTGGCCGGGATAGAGGTCGTACATCCGGTTGAAGATGCGCAGCAGGGTCGACTTGCCGCAGCCCGACGGACCGATGAACGCCGTGACGCGATTGGCGCCGAGCGTCAGGTTGATGTTCTTCAGCGCGTGGTGCTCGCCGTAATAGAAGTTCAGGTTGCGCACGGTCACCTTCGGGGGCGCCTCCGGCAGCACTGGCGCGTGGGGCAGCCCACCGGCCGCGCTCATCGACGATACTGAAAGATCACTCATTTTGCGGTCCTCTCGGCGCCAAGGATGCGCGCGCCAATATTAAGGGCAAGAACGGTCAGGGTGATGAGCAGCGCCCCGCTCCAGGCCAGCTGTTTCCAGTAGGCATAGGGGCTCTGCACGAAGTTGTTGATGGTGACCGGCAGGTTCGCCATCGTCTTGTTCAGGCCGAGGCTGAAGAACTGGTTCGACAGCGCGGTGAACAGCAGCGGCGCGGTTTCACCGGCGACGCGAGCGGTCGCGAGCAGCACGCCGGTGATAAGGCCGGAGCGCGCGGCGCGATAAGCGATCCGCTTGATCACCAGCGAACGCGGCAGGCCGAGCGCCGAGGCCGCCTCGCGCAACGCGTTCGGCACCAGCAGCAGCATGTCCTCGGTCGTGCGCAGCACCACCGGGATCACGATGACCGCGAGCGCGAGCGAGCCTGCGATCGCCGAGAAGCCGCGCATCGGCACGACCACCGCGCCATAGATGAACAGGCCGATGATGATCGAGGGCGCCGAGAGCAGGATGTCGTTGATGAAGCGGATCACCGAGGTCAGCCGGTCATTGCGGCCGTATTCGGCGAGATAAGTCCCGGCGAACATGCCGAGCGGCGCGCCGATGCCGACGCCAATCACGGTCATGATCAGCGAGCCGACGATGGCGTTGAGCAGACCGCCCTCATTCGATCCGGGTGGCGGCGTGTTCTCGGTGAACAGCTGGACGTTGAGTCCCGCCAGTCCGTTGTAGAGCAGCGTGATCAGGATCAGCGCGAGCCAGGTGACGCCGAAGGCCGTTGCGGCGATGCAGAGCCCGCGAACGACGATGTCCTTGCGGCGGCGGCGTGAATAGATCGGATTCATGGCGCTAGTTCCCCGCCTTCTTTTCCAGCCGCATCAGCATCAGCCGCGCCGCTGCAAGCACGAAGAAGGTCAGCACGAACAGCAGGAGACCGAGCAGGATCAGGCCGGACTGGTGCAGGCCGTCGCTCTCGGCGAACTCGGATGCGATCGCCGCCGAGATCGTGGTGCCCGGCGCGAAGATCGACGACGAGATCCGGAACGAGTTGCCGATGATGAAGGTCACCGCCATGGTCTCGCCGAGCGCTCGGCCGAGCGCCAGCATGACGCCGCCGATGACGCCGACGCGGGTGTAGGGGATCACCACGCTGCGGACGACTTCCCAGGTGGTGCAGCCAACGCCGTAGGCGGCTTCCTTCAGGACCGGAGGCACGGTCTTGAACACGTCGACCGAGATCGAGGTGATGAAGGGCAGCACCATGATGGCGAGGATCAGCGCGGCATTGAACAGGCTGAGATAGGACGGGGGACCTGCGAAGATCGCGCCCAGCACGGGCACGCCGTCGAAGATCTTGATCATGAAGGGCTGGAACGTGTTGGCGAGGAACGGACCCAACACGAAGAAGCCCCACATGCCGTAGATGATCGAGGGGATGCCGGCGAGCAGCTCGATCGCCATGCCGATCGGGCGGCGCAGCCATTGCGGGCAGAGCTCGGTGAGGAAGATCGCAATGCCGAGACCCACGGGGATGGCGATCAGCATCGCGATGAAGGAGGTGACGAGCGTGCCGTACATTGGCCCGAGCGCGCCGAGCACCGGCGGATCGGCCGACGGTGCCCAGCGCTGCGTCCACAGGAACGAGACCCCGAATTCCTTCATCGCCGGGAAGGCGCCGACGATCAGCGAAATGATGATGCCGCCGAGTATCAGAAGCACCGAGATCGCGGAGAGCCGCGTGATCCAGTAGAAGGTGACGTCGCCGAGCTTGAACGCGCTCAAGGCCTTGGCGCGATCATACGGTCCGGCGTCGTCGATTACATCGCTCTGAACGGCCATCTCTGCCACGCCGATCCCCTGTACTAAATAGCATACGTTTTTTTGTTGGTCCGTGCCCCGGATGCGGCGCAGCGCATCCGGGGCACGAGCGTCGCGAAGCTAGCTCTTGATTTCGGCAGCCCAGGTCTTCTCGATCAGCTGAACGACCGGGTCCGGCATCGGGATGTAGTCGAGCTCTTCAGCCGCCTTGCCGCCGTTCTTGAAGGCCCAGCGGAAGAACTTGATGGCTTCCTGCGAGGCCGCCTTGTCGGTGGCGTCCTTGTGCATGAGGATGAAGGTCGCCGCCGTGATCGGCCAGGATTTCTCGCCGGGCTGGTCGGTCAGGATGACGTAGTAGCCGGGCGCCTTGGCCCAGTCGGCGTTGGAGGCGGCCGCCTGGAACGCTTCGACGGTGGGCTGCACCGGCTTGCCGGCCTTGTTGACGAGGCCGGTGTAGGTCAGCTTGTTCTGCTTGGCATAGGCGTACTCGACGTAGCCGATCGAGTTCTTGGTCTGGCTGATGTTGCCGGACACGCCTTCGTTGCCCTTGGCGCCGACGCCGACCGGCCACTCGACCGCGGTACCCTCACCGACCTTGCTCTTCCAGTCCGCGCTGGCCTTGGCGAGGTAGTTGGTGAAGTTGAAGGTGGTGCCAGAGCCGTCCGAACGGCGGACCACGGTGATGGCCTCCGAGGGCAGCTTCACGTTCGGGTTGAGCTTCTTGATCGCGGCGTCATCCCATTTGGTGATCTTGCCGAGATAGATGCTGGCCAGCGTCTCGCCGTCGAACACCATCTCGCCGGGCTTCACGCCCTCGATGTTGACGACGGGAACGATGGCACCCATCACCATCGGCCACTGGACGAGGCCGTCCTTCTCGAGCTGCTCGGCCTTGAGCGGCGCGTCGCTGGCGCCGAAGGTCACGGTTTTGGCCTGGATCTGCTTGATGCCGCCGCCGGAGCCGATCGACTGGTAGTTCAGACCGTTGCCGGTCTCCTTCTTATAGGCGTCAGCCCATTTGGAATAGATCGGGAACGGGAACGTCGCACCGGCACCGGTGATATCGGCAGCAAAGGCCGCCGTCGTCGATGCGGCGACGATGCCAGCAGCGACGAGTGTTTTGAGGAAATTCATGCTGGTCTCCATACAGGGGAGCGAAGCGCCATCCGCGCCCGATCGCGCTCCCCGTGCCGCCCCTTTAGGAGCGGACAGCTGAGCTTTTACGAAGGTTTGGTGACAGTCGGATGACAGCGTTAAGCAGCTGAAATCGCTGGAATTTAGCTCAGAGCCGCAGGCTTGCCCTGGGGGAAACAGGCGGTGAAAGTGGCGCCCTGTTTGGGCACGCTTTCGATCAAAAGCCGGCCGCGATGGCGGTTAAGAATATGTTTCACCAGCGATAATCCGAGGCCGGTGCCGCCCTGCGAGCGGCTGTCGCCGACATCGACCCGGTAGAACCGTTCGGTCAGCCGCGGCAGGTGCTCCGGCGCGATGCCGGGGCCGAAATCCCGGACCAGGACCCGGATTTCCTGAGTTCCATCAGGGGCGGCGCCTGGCATCAGCGACACGATGACGCGACCGCCCGCGGCGCCGTATTTGAGCGCGTTCTCGATCAAATTCTCGAACAGGCGGAGCAGCTCCTCGCGGTCCCCCGCGATCAGTACCGGGGTCTCAGGGAGCTGGGTCTCGACCTCGACCTGGCGTTCCCGCGCCAGCGGCTCGAGCCCGTCGGCGACCTGCAAGATGATCGGCAGCAGGTCGACCAGGGTGTCGGGCCGCACATGGGCGGACAGTTCCACCCGCGACAGCGACAGCAGATCGTCGATCAGGCGCGCCATCCGGGTGGCCTGGTTGTGCATGATGCCGAGGAAGCGCTCGCGCGCCTTGGGATCGTCCTTGGCCTGGCCCTGGAGCGTGTCGATGAAGCCGGACAGCGCGGCCAGCGGCGTGCGCAGCTCGTGGCTGGCATTGGCGACGAAATCGGCCCGCATCTCCTCGACCCGACGCAGCGGCGTCTGGTCGTGGAAGGTCATCAGCATGCATTTGTCGGCGCCGCCGAAGGTGGTCGGCACCGGCACCGGCGTGATGGTCAGCTCCATCCAGCGATCGACCGGGACATGGTCGAGATAGGTCGCGCGCCGCGGCTCGGTGGTCGCGATCGACTCGCGCAGCGCCGTGATGATCTCGGGCGAGCGCAGCGCGAACTGAGCGAGCTCATTTCGGCGCAGCGCCGGCGCGAGCTGGGCGGCTGCGGCGTTGAGATGGATGACGCGGCCGGCGCGGTCGAGCAGCACCGCGGGATCGGGCATGCCGGCAACCACCGCGGCGACCGCCGCGCTCTCGACCGGGTTGACGCGGCGGGTCTCTTCGCGCGAGGCGGCGGTATCGTGCAGGCGCCACGGGATCAGCGCTGCGACCGCGACGCAGAGGAAAACCGCGATGGCATGCAGTGCCGACAATTCGCCCAGCGAGACCACCACCGACAGCGCCAACGCCGCGGCGATCAGGATGACGGTCGAGTGCCGCAGCCGGTCGGACCAGGGCTGGGAGGAGGGAGAAGATGGGGCGTCGATCGCCATCGGGGCGGGCTTCTCCAAAGGACGTTGCGCCGGTCAGGCGCCGCTGTCGCTGCGCTTTCTCACGTAAGCGGCTTCAGGCGCGGGCCCGGGGTCGAGCTTGAGCGCCGCCTGCTGCAGGCGCTTCGATCGTGCGCCGATGATAACTTCGCGAAACGTCAGCAAGATTACAGATATGACGAAAGGGGACAGATAATAGAGGACGCGGAACAGCAGCATCCCGCCCAGCAGCTCCTCGCGGTCCATCTGCCAGAGCCCGACCAGCATGGCCGCGTCGAACACGCCAAGGCCTCCGGGCGAATGGCTGGCAAAGCCGAGCAGCGTGGCCGAGACGAAGATCACCGCGACCACCACGAAGCCGAGATTGGGCTCGTCCGGGACCAGCACGTACATCGCCAGCGCGCAGAAGCCGAGATCGATGATGCCGATCGCGATCTGGAGCAGCGTCAGCGGGCCGCCCGGCAGCATCACGGTCCAGGGCCCGCGGCCGACCATCCGGGGCTGGGTCCAGACCCAGACCACGTAGGCGACCAGCCCGACGATGATCATCATCGCCAGCATCCGGTTCAGCCAGGGCGGAAGCATGTCGATCGAGGCCGCAGCCTCCGGATGATAGGAGATGCCGAGGCCGAGCACCGCGGCGTTGCCGAGCCAGAAGGTCAGGCCGGCGAGGAAGCAGATTTTTGCGACATCGATCGCGTTCAGCCCATAGGCCGAATAGATGCGGTAGCGCACCGCGCCGCCAGTGAAGACGCTGGCGCCGACATTGTGGCCGATCGAATAGCTGGTGAAGGCGGCGAGCGCGTTAATCCGATAGGGCACGTGGGCGTGGCCGATCGCGCGCACGGCGAACAGGTCATAGAAGGTCAGCGTGAAATAGCCCGCGGCGACGAACAAAGCCGCCAGCGCAATCTGGCTCGGCTCGGTGCTCTTGATCGCTTCGAGGACCTCGTTGACATCGATGCCGCGCAGCATGTGGTAAAGCACATAGCAAGCGATGCCGATGACCGCGACGCTGATCACAACTCCAAGCTTATGCAGGATTTGCTTCTGGCGCAGAAACGTCATCGCTCTGCGTATGGCTTCCAGCATCTAGACCTCGAACAACGCTTCAGCGGCCGGGGTGGCCAGCGAACAGGCGGACGACGCACGGGCACTCGACGAATCCTCGTCAGCGGCTCCGGCATCGCGCATGCCCCCTGCCCCTCCACTAGCGCGTTTTGGGGCGGAGTGGAATTCGACAATTCGAACAAAAAGTCGTGGCTTCAAGGTTTTAGGCAGGTTGCGGGCTCCTGATGCACGGTTTGGCGCTTTCGGCGGCAAGCCTGACGCGAATCTCCATGGCAATCCTGCGCAGACGCCATGAAGTTTTGATGATTTCGGCCGTACAATGTTCCGTCACGGCTTAAGTCGAAATCAATCTATGGGCGGGATTCCGCTGTTGAAAGAGGGTCGCTCCGCGCGCGGCCGCTGCGGCGCGCACGATTACGTGGCCGACGGCTCGCGCTCGATCATCCGGTTGCACTGCGACATCACAGACGTCATCGCGGCCGCCGGCCAGCGGCCGCGATGAGCATGTCGTTCGGAGGTAGCGTTCTGCTCAGGCCGCAAGCTGCGGGCGCACCGCCTCGATGCCCGCGATCCAGCCGGCGACGGAGCGCCCGATCGCCTCGGGGTGATCCTCCTGGAGGAAATGCAGGCCGGCGCCGAGACGAACCAGCGCGCAGTGCTTCAGGGAGGCTGCAAACCGTTCGGCAAATTCCGGTGCGACCAGAGCTCCGGGCTCGCCGGTGAACAGGAGCTTTGGATAGGACGACGCGGTCAGCGCTGCATGCGCGGACTGGAGCGCCTCATAGACGTCAGCAGGCTCGCCTGCGATCGGCAGTTCGCGCGGAAGCGCAAGAACGGGCCGGCGGCTCTCCGGTGTCAGGAACGGCGTGCGATAGGGCGCCATCTCGTCCTCGCTGAGCTTGCGCACGATGCCGCCCGGCAGCACGCGCTCGACGAAGGCATTCGCCTCGAGGATCATCGCCTCGCCCTCGCCCGGCGTCCTGAATTTGCGGAAGGCCGCCCGCGCCGCCCCGGCGTGCTCCTGCTCTGCGGCAACTTCTGTGTCGTGGAAGTCCTGCCAGGTCGGCATCGGACGGATGAATTCCATGAAGGCAAGGCCGCGCACGAAATCCGGGCGGCGCTCCGCAAGATGAAATGCGAGCGCCGTGCCCCAATCCTGCGCGACGAGATAGGCCGACGTGATACCGCGCTGTTCGATGAAGGCATCGAGATAGCGGACGTGATCGAAGAAGCGGTAGTCGATGTCGGGCTTATCGGACTGACCGAAGCCGATGTTGTCGGGCGCGAGGCAATGCGCGACCGGTGAGACCAAGGGCATGATGTTGCGCCAGATGTACGAGGAAGTCGGATTGCCGTGCAGGAAGAGCGCGACCGGCGCGTTCTGCGCGCCTGTCTCACGATAGGCCATGCTGCTTCCGAGGACGGACGCTTTGCGAATCTTGATCTCGATCTGCTTGGTCATGTCAGCTCCTTGAACACGGTTTGGAATGCGATGGTCTTGAAACGTTCGAGCGCTTTCGGATTGCGGTCGACCTTCATGCGCAGGATCGCGCCCTGCCAGGACGCGAGCAGGAAGTCGGCGAGCTCCTCAGGCTCGAAATCGGAGGCAATCTCGCCGCTGGTTTGGGCATCCCTGATGCAGGCGGCGAACGGCATGCGCCATTCAGCAAAGATGGCCGCAAGGCGCGCGCGCAGCATCTCGCTGCTGCCGGTCGCCTCCAGGCTGAGATCGCCAATCAGGCAGCCGCGGCCGTAGCCGTCCGCTTCGAGCCGGCCAGTGATGATGTCCAGGTAGCGCTTCAGCCGCGCCCGCGGGGTCAGCGAGGTGTCGTCGAGCGCCTCGGCGACCAGCGCCCTTGTGATCTCGAAGTAGCGGTCGAGCACCTCGGAGGCGAATGCTTCCTTTGAGCGGAAATGATTGGTGAAGGACCCCTGCGGCGCGCCCGCAGCAGTGGTGACGTCGCGCACGCTGGTGCCGTGATAGCCGGTCCGAAACATGACCTTCAGGCCGGCGTCGAGAATGGCGTCTTTGAGCGAGGGCTTTGGCATGGCGTTATAATACGTACGTACGTATTGATGTCAAGCGCCACATCCTCGCCCTTGAAATCTGATGGCGGAGCAGGTGATGAGCGCGATAGCGGGCGCGCGTTTGCCTCTCGGCTCAGCCGCTCAGGCCGGCGGCATGCTGCGCGCGACCACCCGATCGCGCAGCCAGGCGCCGATGGCGGCGCCGACGAGGTAGCAGGCGAACATGGTCAGGCCGAGGTCGAGCCAGTAGCCGAAGCGACCGGGGACCACATGCGCGAACGAGGCCGCAACCAGGCCGGCAACAAGCACGGCGAGCCAGCGCGCGGTCACCTTCGAGGTGCCGTTGCCGCGTTGGACCACCGAGATCCAGCCCATGCAGAAGCCGAGTAGCAGCGAGCCGATCAGCCAGCCCAGATGGAACGAGACGAGATAGGGCATCGTCACCTCACCAGAAATTCGATGCGGCGGTTCTGCGCCTTGGCGTCTTCGCTGTCATTGCCGGCGACTGGCTGCGTGCTGCCGTAGCCGACCGCGGTGAACCGGTTGGCAGGCAGGCCGGCCCTGACCAGGTAGTCGATCACCGCCTGCGCACGCTTCTCCGAGAGTGCCTGGTTGAAGGAATCCTCGCCGTCGGCATCGGTATGCCCGGCGACTTCGATATTGGTGGTGGGACATCGCAATGCCGTCTCGATCAGATGATCGAGAATGCCGGCGGAATCCGGATCGATCTCGGCGCGCTTCGCCCCGAAGCGAATCTTGGCTTTGGCCAAGAGCTCCGAGAACAATTGCTGGCACACGGTGCCGTCGACCGGCCCGGCCGCGGGTTTCACCGTGATTTCCGGCTTGTACTGCCAGTTTTTCGGAAAATCCTTGCCGAGGCCTGCGCGGATGTCGTTGGCGGCACCTTCATAGAGCGCGTCGCCCGACAGCTTCACCTCGCGGTCGGACACGACGAGCGTGCCGGTCGACAGTCGCGACAGCGCGCCGAGCGCCGCGACCACGGCGGGGCTGAAGGCGCCGGGCGCGCCGACGCTGGCCTTGAGATTGTCGACGATTTTTTCGTTGAAGAATTTCCGCGACGCGCTGGTGGCGATGGCCGCGTGGACATTGTTGTCGGGAACATAGCCGGTCAGCGTCACCGTCGCGGCCACCGGATCCTTGTAGGCCTGGAAAACGTAAGGCGGCGCCTTGACGTCGTTGGCGGCGATCGAAAAGCCCTCGGGCAGGTTTTTGAGCGCCGCTGCGACTGCTTCGCGGCCGCCGAGATCGCGCGCCATCCCCGACAGAGTGACTTTGGTGTCCGTGATCGTGATCTTGCCATCCTTGAGCTTGCCGATCTGGTCGAGCAGCAGCATCGCAGCCGCCTCGAACCGCGGCGGTGCGCCGCGTGCCAAACCCATCTGATCGGCCACCTCGGTACCGCCGACTTCCTTGCGGGCCGCCTCGGTCAGGCGGCCCTTCATCGACGGCAGGGGCGCGGAGCCTGACAGCGTAACCCGCACCACGTCGCGTTCGGCGTTCCAGACGAAGGGCTTTGCCTCGGGCACGAGGCGGGTCCGGTCGTCGACCAGGCGCACGCCCGGGACGGTCTCGACCGCCACAACAGCGTCGCGGCGACCCTCCTCGGAAAACGCGTCCGCAGCCAGGCTGACGTCGCGGCCGTCCACCGCGATCCGGGTCTTGTCCAGAACGGTGTCCTTCAGAGCCGCCGAGCTGCGGGCGGAAAGGTCCGCCTCGACCGGCAAAGTGTTATTCCAGGCCGCAAATCCCCACATGACGGCCAGGGGGATGAGCCCCGGCCACCATTTGCTGGCCCACCTGAAAACCTTCTGCATTCGACGACCCGAACTCTGGAACCGGAGACAAAACAAACCCTTGGCGGGCTGTCAAACCGGAAATGACGCCCTTCCGAAGGCCGGGCGTGGACAATTGGAATAACTTTTTCTTCAAGGGTTCTTCCGTAAGTTGAAGGCGGAATGCCAAAGTCCGCCAGCGGGTCATGAAACAACTCCGTAACAACGTCATCCGCGCCGGGCTGGAAGCACTCTATTTCAGCGGCGCCCACCACCTGTTGCGGCCGCTTTTGTCGGGCGTCGGCGCCATTTTCATGCTGCATCACGTGCGGCCGGCCCGCGCGGCGGCGTTCCAGCCGAACAGGCATCTCGAAGTCACCCCCGAATTCCTGCGCGCGACCCTGCGTCATCTGCGCTCGCGCGAGATCGACATCGTCAGCATGGACGAGCTGCATGAGCGGCTGGTGCGGCGCCGGTTCGACCGCCGCTTCGCCGCCTTCACGCTCGACGATGGCTATCGCGACAATCTCGATTTTGCGCTGCCGGTTCTGCGCGAATTTGACGCGCCTCTGGCGGTCTATGTCGCCAGCGATTTCGCGGAGGGCACGGGCCGGCTGTGGTGGGAGGCGCTGGAGGCCGTCATCGCCAAGACCGAGCAGATCGAGGTGACGATCGGCAATGCCGCGCTGCGGCTCGATGCGACGGCGCCAGCCGCCAAGCAGGCGGCGTTCGACCGCCTGCACGACTGGTTGCGCGCGCTGCCCGGCGAGCACGATCTCAAGCGCGAGATCGAGGCGCTCTGCACGAAATACGGCGTCGACATGGCCGCGCTGTGCCGCAGCCTCTGCCTGTCCTGGGAGGAGGTGAAGACATTTGCCGCCGATCCCCTGGTCACGATCGGCGCGCATTCCGTCAGCCATTGCAATCTCGCCAAGCAAAGCGAAGCGATCGCCACGCAGGAGATGGCCGTGAGCCGCGCGCGAATCGAGCAGGCGCTGGGCCGCAACGTTCAACATCTGGCCTATCCCTATGGCGATCGCGAGGCGGCGGGCGAGCGTGAATTCGTGCTCGCTGCATCCGCCGGCTTCAAGACCGCGGTGACGACGCGGCCCGGCATGCTGTTCGCCGAAAACGCCGGCCACATGACCGCGCTGCCACGGGTCTCGCTCAACGGCAATTACCAGGACACGCGGATTCTGCCGGTGCTGACCTCGGGCGCCGCGACTGCGATGTGGAACGGCTTCCGCAGGATCGCGGCGGCGTAGTTTCGAATCTCCGCTGTCGTCGCGAATTCAGCCGTCGTCCTGGCGAAAGCCAGGACCCATTGCCACCGCTGTCCATTTTGCGACGCGCTCGGGCCACAGCTCATTCAAACAACCCTATCCTGGGGTAATGGGTCCTGGCTTTCGCCAGGACGACGATGCGGCGCCTTCCTTGACTCCCCTCCCCACCCCGCCCACAACCGGCGCAAACAAAGGGAGGCACCATGTTCAACGATCTGTTCTCGCTCAAAGGCCGCGTCGCACTGGTGACCGGCGGTTCGCGCGGCATCGGCAAGATGATCGCGGCGGGATTTCTCAGCGCAGGGGCCGCGAAGGTCTATATCACCGCGCGCAAGGCCGGGCCTTGCGAAGCCACCGCGAACGAGCTGTCAGGCCGATATGACGGTGAGTGCATCGCGCTGCCGATCGACATCTCGACCGTCGACGGCTGCGACAGGCTCGCTGGCGAAATCATCAAGCTGGAGCCGAAGCTCGACATCCTCGTCAACAATGCAGGGGCTGCCTGGGGCGCGGAGTTCGACGAATTCCCCGAAAGCGGCTGGGACAAGGTGATGGACCTCAACGTCAAGTCGCTGTTCTTCCTGACCAAGGCGCTGGCCAAGCCGCTGCGCGCGGCGGCTTCGCATGAGCGGCCCGCCAAGGTCATCAACATCGCCTCGGTTGACGGCATCTTCGTCAATCCCGGCGAGACCTACTCCTATGCCGCGAGCAAGGCCGCGGTGATCCATTTGACGCGGCGCATGGCGACGAAACTGATCAAGGACAACATCAATGTCACCGCGATCGCGCCCGGCGCGTTCAAGTCCGACATGAACCGGGCTGCGCGCGACCATTCGGAGGATGTCGCCAAGCGCATTCCGGCGCGGCGGATCGGAACCGACGAGGACATGGCCGGCGTGGCGATCTATCTCGCCTCGCGCGCGGGTGACTACGTGGTCGGCAACACCATCGCGGTGGATGGCGGCGTGGTGTACGCGAACGCGGGGCTGGAGATCGCGGGGTAGGGGCTCGAGCCCGCCGCGCGGACAGTGCGCTCCCTCGCCCCGTTCTTACGGGGAGAGGGTTGGGGTGAAGGGCTCTCTCCGCGCGTGAGATTGTCGCCGCACCTGTACCCCCTCACCCGGATCGCAAGAGCGATCCGACCTTTCCCCGCAAGCGGGGAGAGGTGAAGAAGACACTTACGACTCGATCCTCACATACTCGAAATCGCCGGGCTTGTTGTCGATGCCGACTTTTGGCGGCGAGATCCAGGAGGCGAACTGGCCGGTCTCGGTGACGGGCTGCATCAGTGAGGCGATGAAGTCGCCGTCGGCGGTCGAGGGCAGCCATTCATCCTTGCGCTTCGTCCAGGTGGCGTCGTCGATCAACAGACCATCCGGCGTCGCGTGGATGCCCTTGAACTCGCCGATATGGCGATGGAAGGCGACGTTGGGCAGCTTGAGCTGAAACTGGTAGCCCGCGGTCGAGATCACCTTGTTCCAGCGCAGCATGCCCTTGACGCAATCCTGGCTGTAGTCGTCGCGCAGGCGCATGTTGAGCGCGGTGAGCGCCGGCTCGTCCACCAGCTTGATCTCGCCGTCGATGAACTTCAGCACCGGATAGGTGGCGTTCTTGAGCTGATGATCGTCGTCGATCTGGGTCTCGTGATAGCGGCCCTTGATGCCGGTGTTGAAGGCGTTCGCCGCGTTGGTGGAGACTTCCGAGCCAAACAGATCGAGCGACAGCGTATAGTGCAGGTTCAGCTTCTTCTGGATGGTCGGCAGGTCGATCACGCCGAGCGCGCGGACCTTCGCGATGTCGGTGGGATCGGTGATGCCGGCTTCGCGCATCGCATCGCAGGTGCGCTGCACGACGCGGGTGATGCCGGTCTCGCCGACGAACATGTGGTGCGCTTCTTCCGTCAGCATGAAGCGGCAGGTGCGTGACAAGGGATCGAAGCCGGACTGCGCCAGCGAATGCAGCTGCATCTTGCCGTCGCGGTCGGTGAAATAGGTGAACATGAAGAAGGACAGCCAGTCCGGGGTCGCCTCGTTGAAGGCGCCCAGCATGCGCGGCGAGTCAGCGTCACCCGAGCGGCGGCGCAACAAATCGTCAGCCTCTTCACGTCCGTCGCGCCCGAAGTACTTCTGCAGCAGGTACACCATCGCCCAGAGGTGACGGCCTTCCTCGACATTGACCTGGAACAGATTGCGCATGTCGTACAGCGAGGGCGCGGTCTTGCCGAGGTGGCGCTGCTGCTCGACGGAGGCCGGCTCGGTGTCGCCCTGGATCACGATCAGACGGCGCAGCATGGCGCGATATTCACCCGGGACTTCCTGCCAGGCCGGCTCGCCAAAATGCTCGCCGAACGGCACGACCCGGTTCTCTTCCTGGGGAGCAAGGAGAATGCCCCAGCGATACTCGGGCATCCGCACGTAATCGAACTTGGCCCAGCCGCGCGGATCGACCGAATAGGCGGTGCGCAAGTACACCAGCGATTCCTGGAAGCCTTCCGGCCCCATGTCTTTCCACCAGTCCATGTAGCCGGGATGCCAGCCCTCCAGCGCTTTGAGCACTTGGCGGTCTTCGGCGAGATTGACGTTGTTCGGAATCTTGGTCGAGTAGTCGACGTTCATGATGTTCATGTTCATGGCCGTGCTCCTTGGTCTGTCTTCTGTCCCGGACGCTGCGCAGCGCGAAGCGGTGCGCTGCAGAGCCGGGACCCATTGTTCGGTCCACATGGGTCCCGGTTCTGCGCAGCGTCACTTCGTGCCGCAGCGCGCCCGGGACACGAGAATCGTTACACCCGCGTCATATCGAATTTCGGCTTCTGGCCGCTGCCGTAGCGGCGCAGCGCGCCTTCCTCGCCGACCGCGTTCGGGCGCTGGAAGATCCAGTTCTGCCACGCGGTGAGGCGCGAGAAGATTTTCGATTCCATCGTCTCGGGGCCGACGAAGCGAAGGCTCGCTTCCATGCCGGTGAGGCTGTCGGGCGAGAAGCTGGCGCGTTCCTCCAGGAACACGCGAACTTCATCATCCCAGTCGATGTCGTCGAGCGCGAAGGTGACGAGGCCGAGCTCTTCGGCCTGCTCGGCGTCCAGCGCCGTGCCCATCGTGGCTTCCGCGCGTTCCACATCGGCCGGATCGGCCTGGAAGCGCGACTGAAGCCGCGTCAGGCCATGGCTCATCGGATACGGGCCAAAATTCATCGCTGACAGTTCGATCGACGGCGGCGGGCGGTTGTCGCCCTGGCGCGTGCCGATCAGCATGTAGGAGCGGTCGGCGGCGAAGACGAGCTCGGCGAGCGTGCCGGCAAAGCAGGAGCCGGGCTCGACCAGCGTCACCAGCGTCCGCGAGGTGACGTCGATGCGCTTCAAGACACGCTTCCAGTAGTGCCTGATTTCGTTGACCAGCCAGTGCGCCTTGTTGGCTTCGAGGAAGGCGTCGCAGGCGAGCACATGGGCGCGGTCGCCATGGCTTTTGAACACCAGCATGGCGATCTCGAGCTCGTTGATGCGCAGATGCAGGATGGCGTCGTCGAGTTCGCGCGCGACCTGAAGCGGCCAGAACGCGACACCCTGCGCCATCATGCCGTCGATGTCGGCGGGCGGCGCGGCTTCAGGCGCCTTGATCGAGATCGTGGCAATCCGCGTCGCGCGGTCGATATCGACCGTGACAAAGCCGTAGCGGATGCTGGTCTCGTCGATGATGCGCTTAAGCGGCGTCAGCGCGATGCCCTTGCCGCTGCCCTTGCGCTTCGAGCTGTCGGCGAATTCCCTCGCGCGCTCGGCAACCTTGCCTTCGAGCTTGCTGTTCGGCGCGATCTCGTCGACCAGGCGCCATTGCACGGCGCGCTTGCCCTTCACGCCTTCTTCGATGGTGCAGAAGAAATCAGCGTGATCGCGGCGCACCTTGCGCTTGTCGACCACACGGGTGAGGCCGCCGGTGCCCGGCAGCACCGCGAGCAGCGGCACTTCGGGCAGGGCAACGGCCGATGCGCCATCGTCGGCGAGCATGATGTAGTCGGTGGCGAGCGCGAGCTCATAGCCGCCGCCGGCGGCCGAGCCGTTCACGACGGTGATGAAGCGCTGGCCGGAATTCTCTGACGAGTCTTCCATGCCGTTGCGGGTCTCGTTGGTGAACTTGCAGAAATTGACCTTGTGGGCATGCGTCGAGCCCGCGAGCATGCGGATGTTGGCGCCGGCGCAGAACACCCTGTTCTTGGCCGAGCGCATCACCACGACCTTCACCTCGGGGTGCTCGAAGCGCAGGCGCTGAACCGCGTCGGCAAGCTCGATGTCGACGCCGAGATCGTAGGAATTGAGCTTGAGCAGATAGCCCTCGAACAGGCCTCCATTCTCGTCGACGTCCATGGTCAGAGTGGCGACGTCACCGTCGACCGCGAGCTTCCAGTGCCGGTAGCGGGACGGCTCGGTCTGGAAATCGATGAATGTCGCGCCGCCTGAGAGGCGTCGATCTTCCCCGGCCATGGGCCACCCTTGAGTTCGTTTTGATTTTACCGTTAGATGCACAATAATGCATATTATTGCGCGCGTCTAGTCCTTAACGGCTCTCACATGCATTTTGTTGCATGTCTTCTCGCAGGGCCGCTGCAGCAAATTGCTCAATCGCGTCAAGGGTCGCTCCCGGCGCCTCGCGATGCGGAGAATGCGCCGCGTCTGACATGACTTTCAAATCGACCGGGCAATAGCATTCTTGCTGCGCGATCTCGGCCTGACGCAGCGTCCCGTATTGGTCGTCCACGCCTTGAAGGATCAGGACAGGAACGCGGATATAGGCGAGATATTCCGAGATATCCCAGTCGCGGAATTTCGGATCGAGCCAGGCGGCGTTCCAGCCATAGAAGGCGTTGTCGACCTCCTTGTGCCAGCGCGCGAGCTTTGACTTGAGATCGGTGGTCTCAAAGGCGGTCTTGATCGCGGCGATGGATTTCACCGAGATGTCCTCGACGATAAAATGCGGCGCGATCAGCACCAGGCCGCTCAGGCGATGATCCTGATGCGCGCCGGCGTAGATGGTCGCGATCGAGGCGCCGTCGGAATGGCCGAGCAGCAGGCCGCGCTTGAAGGCAATCGCATCGAGGATCTTCGGCAGCACGTCCAGCGCCTCGCGCTGCATGTAGTCAAGCGGCAGCGGCAACGTCACCGGGCTCGATTGGCCATAGCCTGCACGCGAATAGACGAAGATGCCGGCGGAGGTGGCCTGCTGGAGCTTTTCCGGGAAGTCACCCCATAGGCCGACGGAGCCGAGGCCTTCGTGCAGCATGACGATGGAGGGTGAATCGGCGGATTGCGGCGCCAGCCATTTGTATTCGAGGCTGGCGCCATCGATGCTGAGAAAGCCGGTGGAGGCGAGATTGGTCATGTTCTGTCGCTCTTCTTCGCGCGCGGACTTGGAACGAGACGCGGCCGCTGGTTCAGTCGTTCCCTCCCCCTTGTGGGGGGAGGGCTAGGGAGAGGGGTGCCACACGGGGATTCCCGGCGTGACGAAGAACATCTGGCGCGTGACGACGAACACCGCTTCCTGGGCCACCCCTCTCCCCGCCCTCCCCCACAAGGGGGAGGGAGCGCAGCGAGATTCGGCGCGACAGAAACGCAAGACATCCACGCACTCAATTCGCCCCGTCCCGCAGCTTGAACCGCTGGATCTTGCCCGTCGCCGTCTTCGGCAACGAGTCCACCACATCGATCCAGCGCGGATATTTCCACGGGCCGATCTTCTGCTTGACGTGGTCCTTGAGCATCTCCTGCAGGCCCGTCGTCGTCGCGCCGGGGCGCAGCACGACGAAGGCCTTCGGCTTCAGCAGACCTTCCGGATCGGCTTCCGGCACGACGGCAGCTTCCAGCACGGCGGGATGCGTGATCAGCGCGCTCTCGACCTCGAACGGCGAGACCCAGATGCCGGAGACCTTGAACATGTCGTCGGCGCGGCCGCAGAAGGTGTAGCGGCCCTCGGCATCCCTGACATATTTGTCGCCGGTGCGGGTCCACGGTCCCTCGAACGTGCGGCGGCTCTTGTGGCGCTGGTTCCAGTAGCCCTCGCCGGCGGAGGGCGCATCGACCAGGAGCTCGCCGACTTCGCCGTCGGCGACATCCTGTCCGGCCTCATTGACCAGCCGCACGGCGTAGCCCGGCACTGGCTTGCCGGAGCAGCCGTATTTGATGTCGCCGGGCGCATTCGACAGGAAGATGTGCAACAGCTCGGTCGAGCCGACGCCGTCGAGAATGTCGACGCTGAAGCGCGCCTTCCAGCTGTTGCCGACGGATTCCGGCAGCGCCTCGCCGGCGGAGGTGCAGATGCGCAAATTCTTGCCGCCACGCTCGCTCTTCATGCTCTCGTCGTTTAGCATCGCCGCGAACAAGGTCGGCACGCCGTAGAAGATCGAGGGGTTGTAGCGGTTCATCAGGTCGAACATGCGGGCGGGCGTCGGGCGCTCGCTGTTGAGCACGACGGTGGCGCCGACCGACATCGGAAAGGTCAACGCATTGCCGAGACCATAGGCGAAGAACAGCTTTGCCGCGGAAAGGCAGACGTCGCTCTCGCGAATGCCGAGCACCTGCTTGGCGTAGGTGTCCGCAGTGGCCTGGAGATTCGAATGGATATGCCGCACCCCCTTGGGCATGCCCGTCGACCCTGACGAATAGAGCCAGAACGCCGGCTCATCCGGATGTGTCGCAGCGGTCGTGAACCGGTCGCTCTCGTCCGCAATCTCCTCGGCGAGCTGCTTGTGACCGTTCTGCTTGGCGCCGGAGACCACGACATGCTCGAGATCCGGCATGCGGCCGACGACGTCCTTGATCACGGGATAGAGCGCTTCCGAGACGAACAGCACGCGCGCACGGCAATCGGCGAGGATGTAGGCGTATTGATCCGATGTCAGCAGCGTGTTGAGCGGCACCGGCACGATGCCGGCGCGGATCGCGCCCAGGAACACAATCGGGAAGTCGACAGTATCCAGCATGATCATGGCCACGCGCTCTTCGCGGCGAACACCGAGCCGGCGCAGCATGTTGGCGGCGCACCGCGTTTCGCGCTGGAGCTCGCCATAGGTGAGCCGTGAGACGGTGTCGTCGAAGGCGAGCTTGTTGCCGCGTCCCTCCTCGACGTTTCGGTCGAGCAGCCAGGTCACCGCGTTATAGGATCCCTCGCTCACGGACTTCTCCCCTGAATTTAGAATTATAATTCATAGAAAGACACCGCATTGGCTTGCTGTCAATGCCAGCAGGCACTATGTTTCATTAATACGCGCCGCAGGACCTCCTTAAAAGAAGACATCCGCTCAAGCAGGCCCATGATCCGTAGTCCATGACCGACAGTCCCGACGCCGAATCCCGATTTCTCGAACAGCTCGGCCAGCGCGTGCGCACCACGCGCGCGCTGCGCGGCATGTCGCGCAAGGTGCTCGCCAAGGTATCAGGAATATCGGAGCGCTACATCGCGCAGCTCGAAAGCGGCAAGGGCAATGTCTCCATCGTGCTGCTGCGCCGCGTCTCCGACGCGATGGGCGCGCATCTCGAGGACCTGCTTCCCTCGGTCGATCCGACCCCGGACTGGCAGATGTTTCGCGATCTCCTGCGCAAGGCGACGCCAAGTCAGATCGCGCAAGCCAAGGATTTGCTCGCGGGCGGCAGCGCCTCCGCGCCGCGGCGCGCGCCGTTCTGCGGCATCGCGCTGATCGGCCTGCGCGGCGCCGGCAAATCCACGCTCGGCCGGATGCTGGCGAAGAAGGTCGGCTGGAGTTTTGTCGAGCTCAACAAGGAGGTCGAGCAGCAGAACGGGCTCTCGGTCGCCGAGATCATCGCGCTCTACGGCCAGGAAGGCTTTCGCCGCATGGAGCAGGCGGCACTGCAGCAGCTGCTCGCGCGCAACGAGCTGATGGTGCTGGCGACCGGCGGCGGCATCGTCTCGGAGCCCCTGACGTTCGACCAGATCCTGTCGTCGTTCTACACGATCTGGTTGAAGGCCGAGCCCGAGGAGCACATGGCCCGCGTCCGCCGCCAGGGCGATCTGCGTCCGATGGCCGACGACCGCTCCGCCATGGCGGAGCTGCGCAACATCCTCTTGAGCCGCGAGCCGCTATATGCGCGCGCGACGGCGGTGGTGGACACGGCAGGACTGTCCGTCGATGCCGCCGCGGCGCGCCTGGTTGATGCGGTGCGGCCGGTGCTGCAGAACGAAGCACGCAGCTTCGGGCTGCGCAGCGTGGCGCTGTAGGTCCGAACTCCCATGACCGACAGCGACGTCGCAATCTCCATGTTCGAGCGGATCGGCGGCAGCGCCACGATCGACCTGTTGGTCGATCGCTTCTACGAGCGGATGGATACGCTGCCGGAGGCGAAGATCATTCGCGCAATGCATGCGGACGACCTCGGCCTCATCAGGGATGTGCTGAAGCGCTATCTCACCGAATGGACCGGTGGCCCGAAACTGTATTCGGTCGAGAAGGGCCACCCGCGGCTGCGCCAGCGCCACATCGGCTTTGGCATCGGCGATACCGAGCGCGACGCGTGGATGCTCTGCATGCGCGGCGCGCTGGAAGAGACGGTGACGGATAGCGCTGCGCGACAGGATCTCGATCGTGCGATATCGGGCCTCGCCGACTGGATGCGCAACCGGTCGTGATTTTTGCACTGGCGCGCAGCCCGGATGAGCGAAGCGACATCCGGGTCTTCACGATGACTTTCCCGGGTATCGCTTCGCTCACCCGGGCTACAAGAGTTGCGACCGCACCGCCTCCGCGCCCTCGCGCAACAGCGGCAAAAATCGCTCGATCAACTCCTTGGCCGGCACCCGGTCAACATGAGCGCCCATGTTGATGGCGGCGACGATGACATCGTCATAACGACGCACTGGGACTGAGATCGAGCGGAAATGCGGCTCGGCCTCGCGGTCCACCAGCGAATAGTTTTGCGTGCGGTCGGCGGCGATGCGTGCGAGCAGCGCCTTTGCGTCGGTCACCGTCTGCGGCGTCAGCGCCTCGCGCTTCATCGCTTTCAGGCGCGCAGCAAGCTCGGCATCGCCGAGTTGGCCGAGCATGGCGCGCCCGACCGAGGTGCAGAACGCCGGAAGCCGATAGCCGATCTCCAATCCGCCTGAGAACATCCGCGTCGGACTGCTGCGTGCGACGAACACGACATCGTCACCGTCGAGCACCGCGAGCGAGGAGATTTCGTTTGCCGCGGTCGCGACGCGATCGAGGACCGGTTGCAGGACCGTGACGAGCTGATTGGATCGCAGATACGACGCCGCCAGCGTCAGCACATGCGGCGTCAGCGAGAACAGTTTTCCGTCGCCACTGACGAAGCCGCCGCGCTGGAGCGTGAAAAGCATGCGCCGTGCGGTGGCGCGTGGAAGCTCGGCGGCACGGGCAAGATCGCTCAGCGTCATCGGGCCAGCCGTGATGCCGAAGCATTGCAACAGGCGCAGCCCGCGATCGAGGCTCTCGACGAAATCCGTCGCGCGCTCGTCGCTCTCGCTTCGCTTCAGCTTGGGCATGGGTGTCGGGATCCTGCAAAATAGTGCTTGCTGCCGGATCAAGGCATGTCATAATTCGCCCATTCGTTCAATAGGCGAACAAACGCCACTCCACAAAGGATGCACTCGCCATGATGAGCCAGGAGCAGAACGACCTGATCACCCGCACCGGGCCGAAGGACCCATGCGGCAAGCTGATGCGGAGCTACTGGCAGCCGGCGGCGCTGGTGGATGAGCTGGAAGGTGAGCGCCCGATCCGTCCCGTCAAACTGCTCGGCGAAAACCTGGTGCTGTTTCGCGACGAGACCGGACGCTACGGGCTGATCGATCGGCACTGCGCGCATCGCGGCGCCGATCTCGCGTTCGGACGGCTCGAGCATGGCGGCCTGCGCTGCGCCTTCCATGGCTGGCTGTTCGACGCCACCGGGCAATGCATTGAAACCCCGGCGGAGCCGAAGGACTCAAAACTCTGCCAGAACATCCGCCAGCGCTCTTATCCCGTGGTGGAGAAGAGCGGCATCCTCTGGGCTTATCTCGGCGAGGGCGAGCCGCCGGCATTTCCGGAGCTCGACTGTTTCGTCGCGCCCAATACCCATACATTTGCATTCAAGGGGCACATGGCCTGCAACTGGCTCCAGGCGCTCGAAGTCGGCATCGATCCCGCGCACGCCTCCTATCTGCATCGCTTCTTCGAGGACGAGGACACCTCGACGGCCTACGGCAAGCAGTTCCGCGGCGCATCGGCAGGCTCCGACCTGCCGATGACCAAGATCTTGCGCGAATACGACCGCCCGATCATCAATGTCGAGCACACCGAATACGGCCTGCGGCTGATCGCGCTGCGCGAGATCGACGAGGAGCGCACCCATGTGCGCGTCACCAACCAGCTCTTCCCGCACGGTTTCGTCATCCCCATGAGCACGGAGATGACGATCACGCAGTGGCACGTGCCGGTCGACGACGAGAACTGCTACTGGTACGCGATCTTCACGAGCTACGCGAACCCCGTGGACAAGAAGATGATGCGCGACCAGCGGCTCGAGCTCTATGAGCTGCCGGATTACAAATCTCGCAAGAACAGGACCAACGATTACGGTTTCGATCCGCACGAGCAGCAGACGGCGACCTATACCGGCATGGGCACCGACATCAACGTCCACGACCAGTGGGCGGTGGAATCGATGGGCGCGATCCAGGACCGCACCAGGGAGCACCTCGGCACGAGCGACAAGGCGATCGTGCAATACCGCCGCTTGCTGCGGCAGGAGATCGAGAAGGTCGCAGGCGGCGAGAAGCCGATGCTGCATCTGGACGAGGCCACCGCACGTTCGATCCAGGGCCCGGCGACCATGGACGGCATCGGGCCGACACGAGGCTGGGAGATCTACTGGATGGAAGTCGACGTCAAGCGCCGCCGCGGCGCGCCCTGGACGGCGCCGGTGCCGAAGGAGATCGCGGACAACGTGCATCGGCTGACGGCGGCGGAGTGACGTTCGTGCACGGAAGCGGTAGGGTGGGCAAAGGCGCAAAGCGCCGTGCCCACCATGCTTCCACGAAGACGATAGACGCGGTGGGCACGCTTCGCTTTGCCCACCCTACGGCAGTTGGGAGAGTGGCAAAGTGACTTTCGTCGCGCGTCATGCGCTGTGGTCGGATGAGCAGAACGACGCGGCGACACGCATGCGCCGCATCGTGGAGGAGAAGAACCTCGAGGTCATCCGCCTCGCCTTCCCGGACCAGCACGGCATTCTGCGCGGCAAGACCATCATCGCGGCCGAGGCGATCGCTTCGCTGGAGAGCGGCTGCTCCATCACCACCACCATGCTCGCCAAGGACACCTCGCACCGCACGGTGTTTCCGGTGTTCACGTCAGGCGGCGGCTTCGGCATGAAGGAGATGGAGGGCGCGGCCGACGTGCTCATGGTCGCCGACCCCGCGACGTTTCGCGTTTTGCCATGGGCGCCGACCACGGGCTGGGTGCTGTGCGACCTCTATTTTAATGACGGCCGCCCCGTTCCGTTCGCGACGCGCGGGCTCTATCGCAAGGTGCTCGACGAGCTCGCAAGCCGCGGCCACGATTTCGTGGCGGGCCTCGAGGTCGAATTCCACATCTTCAAGCTCGATGATCCGCATATGCGGCCCGAGGACGCTGGCCAGCCCGGCACGCCGCCCTCGGTGAGCCTGCTCAGCCACGGCTATCAATATCTCACCGAGCAGCGCTTCGATCAGATGGAGCCGGTGCTGGAGATCTTGCGGCGTGACATCGTCGCGCTCGGATTGCCGTTGCGCTCGGTCGAGGTCGAATTCGGGCCGAGTCAGTGCGAGTTCACCTTCGCCCCGAAGAAGGGGCTGGAGCCCGCCGACAACATGGTGCTGTTTCGCTCCGCCGTGAAGCAGATCGCGCACCGCCACGGCTATCACGCCACCTTCATGTGCCGACCGAAGCTGCCGAACCTGTTCGCGAGCGGCTGGCATCTGCACCAATCGGTGGTCTCACGCGCGAGCGGCGAGAACCAGTTCATGGCCCAGGAAACGACCAAAGACGGCGGCGAGCCGCTCAGCGCGTTCGGCCGCGCCTGGCTTGCGGGCCTGCTCGACCACGCCCGCGCGTCGACCGTGTTCACCACCCCGACCATCAACGGTTACAAGCGCTACCGCTCCTATTCGCTGGCGCCGGACCGCGCGATCTGGGGCCGCGACAATCGCGGCGTGATGATCCGCGTGCTCGGCGCGGCCGGCGACGCCGCCACGCGCCTGGAAAACCGCATCGGCGAGCCCGCCGCCAATCCCTATCTCTACATGGCTTCGCAAATCCTCTCCGGCCTCGACGGCGTCGACCGCAAGCTCGATCCCGGCCCGTCGGCCGACACACCCTACGAAACCAAGGCGCCACTCTTGCCGAAGTCGCTTCGCGATGCGGTCAGCGCGCTGAAGGACGATCCGTTCTTCCGCGAAAAGCTCGGGCCTGAGTTCGTCGATTATTACACCCACATCAAGAATGCCGAGATCGACCGCTTCCTGTCCGAGGTGACCGACTGGGAGCACCGCGAATATTTCGAGGTGTTTTGAGCCGCCGCCAACCGGCCGCCGATCCGCGCAACGGAGCCGGATTTTCAGGAGTACCATGATGCGGGTGCGCCCGGCGGTCCTGCTATTTTCCCTGACCCTGTCCGCGCCAGCCCTGGCCGACTGGCAGGCGAGCACTGTGCGCGCCCCCGGCCCCGTCAGCGAAATTGATTTGGCGGACGGCGACGTCCGAATTGCAATCGGCACGAGGTGGTACCAGTTCGACGCGAAAGCGATGCGCATGGTGCCGGCCGCAGCGCTCAAACGTCCGGCGCCGCCGACCGGGGCCCTTGCGGATGGGCGCGTCGCGACAGGCCGCGACACCGTCGCGCGTGCCTGGCTTGCTGAGCCGACCGAACGCTATGGCCATGGCGTCCTCGGCGACGCCATCGAGGCCGGCAGCCTGGTGATCGAGCCGCGCGAAGGCGGACGACGCACGCTGCGCCTGGATGGTGACGCCGTGTTCGAAGACCTCGAGCCGCGCGTCGCTGCGATCGGCGGCCGCGAAAGGATTGTGCTGGTCAAATCCTATCTGAAGCGCGGCTCCGCGTTGGCTGTCATCGATCCCGTCTCGGCGGCCATCGTTGCGGAGACGCCTCCGATCGGCCACGCCCATGCTTGGCTCAATCCGGCCGGCATCGCCGATTTCGACGGCGATGGCACCACGGATATCGTGCTGGTCCGCCAGCCGCATGTGGTCGGGATTCTCGAACTGTGGTCGTGGCGATATGATCGTTTGGAAAAATCCGCCGAAATCTCCGACGTATCGAACCATTTCATCGGCTCGCGATCGCTGCACATGAGCTTTACGGCCGATTTCGACGGCGACGGCCATCCAGATCTCGCGGTACCGGACCTCGAACGGCGAACGCTGCGGCTCATCGGGTTCGTCGCAGGCCCGCATGACATCGCGCGCATCAGGCTTCCGGCAAGGATCGCGACGAATATCGGCGGCATGAAATGCCGCGATCGTCCCGCACTCCTGTTCGGCCTCGAGGATGGCCGGCTGATGCTGGTCCACGATTAGAAACGCCGGGCGCCGGGCCAACGACCGTTGCTCCGACAGGCCCTCACGCCGGCGTGAGCCGGTTTCGCGCCGGTGCTTCCGACGAAACCTTTGACCTTGCCGACGAAGTCATTTTTCCGCCCCAGCGAAGATGGCCGGAAACGATGGAGGATCACACTACCCAGATTGATCAACAACGGAGTTCGGTCATGTTGGGTCAATTGTTCAGCCTGATCTATCGCCTGTCCTGCCGGACCACTCTGATCGAAATCGGCGCGCATCGGCTGGCGCGCTGATGGGGCAGTCAGCCGCCAATAGGTAAGCCGGATTGACCAGATAATGGGGATTTCCATGCGAAAGCTGATCCTGATCGCAGCGCTCTCGCTGTTCGCAACACAAGCCCATGCCGGCGGTCCGCGCAGTCTGAGCCTTGCAGCGACCAGTGCAAACCAACCGGCGGCCGAGCAACCGGCCTCGCCGACAGCCGCACCGCAGACGACGCAAGCCCCGGCGGCAACGCAGCCGGCGAATGTCCAGACGGCAACCACCAGCCCGGCTTCAGCCGCGGCCACCGCGCCGACGCAGCCCTCGGCCACACCGGTGACCAGCACGACCGAGACGACCAAACCGAAGCGCCGCCAGCCGTCCACGGAGGCGCGCGTGATCCGCGAACTGCATCGGCATGGGATTTACTGGTGATTGCCAATGTCGTCCTGGCGAAAGCCAGGACGCATTACCCCGGGGAAGGGGTTTGGCGAAGATTCTTCCTCCGGTACTGATACCGTCCACAATGGACAGACCTCGCGGTATGGGTCCTGGCGTTCGCCAGGACGACACCGGGTGAGCGGCCACGCGTACCGCCCCTCACCTCGCCGCCGCCTCAAATCCCCAGGTATTTGTGCTGCAGATCCGGCTCGGCCATCAGTTCGTCGGAGGTGCCACTCCACACCGTCTTGCCGCGCTCGATGATGGTGTGGCGGTCGCAGATGCGGGCCAGGTGGTCGACGTTCTTGTCGACGACCAGGATCGACTGTCCCCGGCTCTTGAGCAGCGACAGGCAGCTCCAGATCTCTTCGCGGATCAGCGGCGCCAGGCCTTCGGTGGCTTCATCCAGGATGAGGAGCTTCGGGTTGGTCATCAGCGCGCGGCCGATCGCGAGCATCTGTTGCTCGCCCCCGGAGAGCTGGTTGCCCATGTTGGAGGCGCGCTCGGCGAGGCGCGGAAACATCACGTAGATCGCCGCCAGCGTCCAGGGATTGCTGCTGTCGAAACGATCGGCGGCGGCCGCGACCAGGTTTTCGCGCACTGTGAGGTTCGGGAAGATCTGCCGCCCCTCGGGGACGAGGCCGACTCCGAGTTGCGCGATCCTGTAGGACGGCTGCGTCCGCACTTCCGAGCCCGCAAAGCGGATGCTGCCTGCGCGCGCCGGCGTCAGGCCCATGATGGAGCGGATGGTCGTGGTCTTGCCCATGCCGTTGCGGCCCATCAGCGAGACCATCTCGCCTGATTTGACCGACAGCGACAGGCCGAACAGCACCTGGGACAGGCCGTAGCAGGTCTCGATGCCGTCGACCTCGAGCAGCGTGTCACCCATCCCTTTTTCAGCCATGGTGCGTCACCACATGCGCCTCGCCGAGATAGGCGCGCTTGACGTCCTCGTTCGCCCTGATCGCGGCCGGATCGCCGGAGGCGATGACGCGGCCATAGACCAGCACCGAGATGCGGTCGGCCAGCGCAAACACCGCCGGCATGTCGTGCTCGACCAGCACGATCGACACCTCTTTGCGCAGCTCCTGCAGCAGCTGCACCATGCGCTGGGATTCGGTGACCCCGAGGCCGGCCATCGGCTCGTCGAGCAGCAAAAGTTTCGGCTTGCTTGCCAGCGCCACGGCCAGCTCGATCTGGCGACGCTCGCCATGACTGAGCCTGGACACCAGGACATCGGCACGATGGGCGAGACCGACGCGGTCGAGCGCGGCATGCGCGGCATCGCGCAGGCCCTTCTCCTTGCGTGCATCGGCGAAGAAGCGGAACGAGGTGCCGGCATGCGCCTGCGCCGCGAGCGCGACATTGTCGGCGGCGGTGAAATCGAGCAGCAGGGAGGTGATCTGGAACGAACGTGCCAAGCCCAGCGCGCAGCGGCGATAGGCCGGCAGATAGGTGATGTCGCGCCCCGCCAGCGAGACGCTGCCGGAATGCGGCTCCAGATGCCCGGTGAGCTGGCTGATCAGCGTGGTCTTGCCGGCGCCGTTCGGGCCGATGATGGCGTGCAGCTCACCCGCCGCGACGTCGAGCGAGACGTTGTCGGTCGCAATGATGCCGCCGAAGCGGCGCACCAGCTTGTCAACGCGGAGCAGCGGCTCAGCCACGTTGGAGCCTCCCGAGCAGGCCCATGATGCCGCCGCGGCCGAACAGCACGATCAGCAGCAGCATCGGGCCCATGATCAGCGCCCAGTATTCGGTGAGCTGCGACAAGAACTCTTCCAGCAGCAAATACACCACGGCGCCGATGACCGGACCGAACAGCGTGCCCATGCCCCCGAGGATCACCATCACCATGAGGTCGCCGGAACGCGTCCAGTACATCGCGGCCGGGCTGACGAAATCGGTGTTGTTGGCGAGCAGCGCGCCGGCAAGGCCGCACATCATGCCCGAGATGACGAAGCAGACCAGCTGGTAGCGTTTCGAGGGAAAGCCGATCGCCTGCATGCGCTGCTCGTTGGAGCGCAGGCCCTGCAGGACGAGGCCGAAGCGCGAATTGGCGATGCGCCAGATCAGGAAGACCACGCCCAATAGGCAGGCGAGGCAGAGATAATAGAACTGCGTGCGGTTCGACAGATTGATCAGCCCGGAGAAGTCGCTGCGCTTGTAGACGGTGAGGCCGTCATCGCCGCCATAACGCGCCAGCCCCGAGGCGACGTAATAGGCCATCTGCGCGAAGGCGAGCGTGATCATGATGAAGTAAACGCCACGCGTGCGAAGCGAGAGCGCGCCGATCACCAGCGCGTAAGTCGCGGACGCCGCGAGCGCGACCGGAAACTGGATGAAGCCGCTTCCCACGCCTTCCTGCGCCAGCATGCCGACCGCGTAACCGCCGATGCCGAGATAGGCGGCGTGGCCAAAGCTCATCATGCCGCCAAAACCCATGATGAGGTTGAGGCTCGCGGCCGCCAGCGCCAGAATGACGGCGCGGGTGAACAGCGTCAGGATGAAGATGTTGCCGGACAGTTGCGAATACAGCGGCAGCAGCACCAAACCAGCCAGCATCAGAGCCGTGACGGCCTTGCTCACAGTGAAAGTCTTCATCGGCGGTTGGCCGGAAACAGCCCCTCCGGACGCACCACCAGCACGATCGCCATCAGCAGATAGATCAGCATGGACGACAGCGCGGGCGCGGCGGTGGAGGCCGCGGCGCCGCTCAGCACCTGCCGCAACAAATTGGGCAGGAAAGCGCGGCCGAGCGTGTCGATCATGCCGACAAAGATCGCGGCCAGGAACGCGCCCCGGATCGAACCGATACCGCCGATCACGATGATGACGAAGGCGAGGATCAGGATGTTCTCGCCCATGCCGATCTGCACGGTGAGGATCGGCGCCTGCATCAAGCCGGCAAGGCCGGCGAGCGCGGCACCGAGGCCGAACACCAGGGTGTAGAGCAGCTTGATGTTGATGCCGAGCGCACCGATCATCTCGCGGTTGGAGGCGCCGGCGCGGATCAGCATGCCGATGCGGGTGCGCATCACGCCGAGATAGAGCAGCAGCGCAACCAGCAGCGCCACGACGATGATGGCGAGGCGATAAGCGGGATAGTGAATGCCCGGCAGGATCGGCACCGGCACGGTGAGCCAGGCCGGCAGCGGCAGCGCAAGCCCGGCCGGCCCCCAGATCAGCCGCACGGCTTCATTGAAGAACAGGATCAGGCCGAAGGTCGCGAGCACATGGTCGAGATGGTCGCGTCCATAGAGATGCCGCAGCGCGGTCATCTCGAGCACAATGCCGAGCACGAGCGTCGCGCCGAGCGCCAGCAGCGCGCCGAGCAGGAAGCTGCCGGTCCAGGCTGCGAAGGTCGCGGCGAAATAGGCGCCCATCATGTAGAGCGAGCCGTGCGCGAGGTTGACGAGATCCATGATCCCGAACACCAGCGTCAGGCCGGCGGCGAGCAGGAACAGCAGCAGGCCAAACTGCAATCCGTTCAAGAACTGTTCGACGACGAGCAGCATCAAAACTCTTTCAGGCGCACGCAGGTTCGCGCCGATGTTCGAACACGGTCGCCATCAGTGAAAGAGCTCCCCCTGCCTCTACAAGGCGGAAAAATGGGTAATGGCAGTATCGTTCCGAGGCAAGAGCGATTCGACACCCAACATGCACTTTGTTGCATGCCGATGCATCCGATCGGTCCTGGCCCCTGCAATCGGCCTTGCAAGAAGACTGCCGCGCAGGATGGGTCAACCTGACGCACCCAAAACGGATCACCCTCCCTCCGTTGCCGGAGAGAGGGTGTGAATTCGTCGCAACGTGTAGATGGAGCCGCCTAGTGCGACGTCATCTGCCGGGGAAGGTCATCCGGCTCGGCAAGCACGCTATTGGCCGTCGAGGCCTCCAGCGCCGCCATCCGGAACAGATAGGCGAGCGTCGCCAATCCGGTGTCTTCCGCCATCTGCGCGAGTTCGAGCGCCATGTCGGACATGTAGCCGAGATTTTCGTCCTTGATCTGCGCCATGATCTGGCTGTCCCGCATCATGTTCGACATCTCAGGCGCTCTTTCGTTGCGCGGCAGCGAGGCCGCAGAGGTTGGCACGGGCGACGGCGTCCAGACGCGGGCCGTCCTGTTGCACGATAGAAGGCACACCGATGCGATCATGCAGGGCATCGAGCGTCTCGCGACGAATGTCGATCGTCGCCGCCATGGTCCACGCATTCTCCACCAGAGCCGGTAGGCCGAGCGGGGTCACGACGAAGCCGGCCTCATGAAAGCGCGGCAACCACCAGGTTTCCATGATCGCGCTGACCTGCGCGATCCCCTGACCGAGGCAGAACTCCTGCACCGCCGCCATCAGTTGCAGGTTGAGCGCGCCGTCGCGGCGATCGCGCACGACGAAGTAGCGCGACCATTCCCAGACCAGCGGATCCGAAGGACAGCCGCGAACCGATGCCAGATGCGGAAAGACTTCGCTCATCATCGAAGGCTTGGTGGTCGGGTAGAGCCGGTGACCGCCGATAACACGGCGCCCCTCCAGCGCAAGCAGATAGACTGTGTCCTCGTCGTCATAAGAATCGATCTCGCGACAATCCGGCCTGCGCAGCGTCTCCCAGCGCCGCTCTTCGACGAAGATGTCGTGCCGCAGCCGGAAATGCTGATCGAGTACATCTTCGTAAAGGTGGCGATTTACTGCAGAAATGGCGTGAATCATGAAAGCCCCCATTCGTCCTCAATGGAGGGCACCCTCTGCGAAAAGAGAATGGTTCGATATTGGGAAATTTCCCAGTACGTCGCTTAGGGATTGATGATCTTGTTGCGAATCGCCAGTGCAACCGCATGCGTACGGTTCACGGCTCCGAGCTTGCGCCCGGCGGTCGCGAGATGCTCTTCGGCGGTACGCTGCGTGATGTGCAGGATCTCGCCGATTTCCCAGGCCGATTTGCCCTGTGAGGCCCAGGAGATCACCTCGCGCTCGCGCGGGGTGAGGCGCGTCGAGGGATACGGCGCCGGATCGAGCAGACGGCGAATGTGGTCGAAGCCATACATCGCCATCAGGTGCAATGCCGGCTTGCTGCGGGCGTTGAGATCGAGATGGATGCCGCCGAGCGACACGGCGGCTTCATAGCCGGTGAGCCCGTGGATCGGCACGATGAAGCCGCGCGACATGCGGAAATCGCCGGCGCGGTTCATGACCTCCGCCGCGCCCGGATCGAGTTCGGCATCATAGGGCGCTTCCGACCACTCGAATGGGTTGACCGATTGTCGGCACATCCGCACCACGGGGTCGACGCGGTCGTAGTTGTTCTGGGTGTAGAGGCTGAACCATTCCGCGGGCCAGCGCTTGGCGAGCACCATCTGTGCGAACCGCTGGTCGGGATTCGGCAACCCTGTCACGATGATGGTTTCAAAGCCGAAGCGCCCGAAGGCCCCTTCGAGCGCATTCATAGCGTCCGGAACCCTCCGATAGGCCCCTAGCCCCTCAATGAAGTCGAGCGCTTCCCGGCCATAATCCACGGCGGACATCGGTGCGTTTCCTGACCCTCGCTGTGCGATATAGCACGTCTTTGGGCACTGCCTCAATTCACGGTTTCCGTAGTTTCCCGGTATCCCATTGACCCCGAAGGCTTAATCTACTTGTGGAAGAAGTGACGTCAAGATACACCTACAATGTCTGAAGCGGGGAAACCACGATGGAAGACGAGGACATCGCCCTCAACAGCGTGCTCGGCCTGGAACTCAACCGCGTATTTTTCGCCGTCCGCGAAACGGCAAACAAGCAGAAGATCATCGAGTTCGCGCGCGGGGTGCTGCAAAGCGAGCGCAGCAAGCCGGCAGAGAGCGCCACGCCGGACGGACCGGCGAGCTAGCACGCAATTGCGGTGAGCGCACGAACGGTCCGTTCGGTGCCATGCCTTCCTCTGATCTGAACCGAACAACCGAACGCGAATGTTTCCTTCCTTCTCCCCTTGTGGGAGAAGGTGGCATAGGCGGCCTTCGGCCGCCGTTCTTAAAACAAAACGCCGATGCTTCGCATCCGCTATGGCGCCGGATGAGGGGTTGTTTCCACGCGTTCAAATGCGCGAGGCTCGCGCGGGAGAGAACCCCTCACCCGTCTCGCTCTATCGCTGCGATCCACCCTCTCCCACAAAGGGGAGAGGGAAAGGCAGCGCCGCCCACGATTATCTTTTGGATGCCCAGGACATGATGACGCTGCGCCAGGTTGAAGTGATCCGTGCCGTGATGGTGACGGGCACGATCGGCGGCGCGGCGAAGCTGCTGAACGTTTCGGCGCCGGGCATCAGCCGCCTCGTCAAATACACCGAGCGCTCGCTCGGCATCCGCTTCTTCCAGCGCCAGAACGGACGCTATTTCCCCACCCCGGAAGCCGAGAACATCTTCGAGCAGATCAACGGCGTCTACAAGAAGGTCGACGACCTCTCCGAGATCATCTCCAAGATCGGACGCGGCGGATTGTCGGAATTGCGCATCGGCTCGGTGCCGAGCATTTCGCAAGTCATGGTGCCGCGCGCGATCGAGCGGGTCCGGCGGCGCTATCCGGATCTCGGCATCGACATCAACATCCTCAAGCTCGAGGAAGCCATCGACTACCTCATGCTCGGCCGCGGCGAGTGCGTGGCGATGAGCTACCGCCTGGAGCATTCCGGGCTCGACTTCATGCCGCTCGCCTCAGGCGAGCTCTATTGCATCGTGCCGCCGGGCCACGAGCTCGCCGGCCGCAAGCAGGTCTCCGCGGCCGAGATCACGCGCTATCCGCTGATCGGCATTGATCCCAACGATCCCTACGGGCGGATCATGGCCGAGATCTTCGCGCGCCACCGCCTCGCATACAACATCACCATCCGCGCCCGCTTCGGCACCACGGTCTGCGCGCTGGTGAAGGCGGGGCTCGGCATCGCCGTCATCGACCAGTTCACGGTGGCCCATGGCGGCTATCCCGGCATCGAGCTGATCAAGATCACCGAGCCAACGCGATTCGAGACCTATATCGCGGTGAAGCGCGGCGCGCCGCTGTCGCTTCATGTCGAGTATTTCATCGAGTCCCTGCGCGCGGAGATGCGCGCAGTCGAGCCGTCGCAGGGCAAAGGCAGGGCCGCGGCGGCACGGGGGCGGAAGAGATAACATTATGTTAGGTTTGCAGGACAAAAGGGTAATTGTGTTAGGCCGAGGAAAGACTATCGTTCCTAGGGGAAGCCCCTTGGAATTGGGCGGATTTCCCCGCTAATGGCCGGGACCGAACGCTCCCAACGAGACGATAGCGAACCATGTCAAAGCGCGGACCCGCCGCATCCAAAAAGCTCCTGACCGGCCTGATCGGCGCACCCATCGCGCATTCCGCCTCCCCTGCCATGCATGAGCGCGCCGCGGAGGGGCTTGGCCTGCGCGGACATTATCAGCTCATCGAAGTGGCCGGCGCCGATACGGCCGGGCTCCGGCTGATGCTGGAAGGCGTGCGGCGGCTCGGCTTTGCCGGCGTCAACGTCACCTTTCCCTACAAGGAGGCAGTGGTCCCGCTGCTCGATGAACTGGCACCGGGTGCGGCCGCCATGGGGGCGGTCAACACCGTCGTCGTCAGGAACGGCCGGCTAACCGGCCACAACACCGACACGACGGGCTTTGCGCGCGCCGTCGCGCCGCTGCTGGCGCCGTCCGGCAACGCGGTGGCCGTGATCGGCACCGGCGGCGTCGGCAAGGCGATCGCCTTTGCGCTGGCGAGCCTTGACGTGACCGACATCCGCATCTTCGACAGCGAGCCGGCACGCGCCGAAAAACTCGCCGCGCTGCTCGTCAAGCAGGGGGGCGCCAGGGTCGCCGCAAGCGTCGAGGATGCGCTCGACGGCGCAACCGGCCTCGTCAACGGCACGCCGGTCGGCATGCTGCCGAACCGGGAAACGCCGGTCGCGCCGACGCTGCTGCGTCAAAACCTGTGGGTCGCCGACGCCGTCTATTCGCCGCTGATCACGCCGCTGCTGGCGGCTTCCCAAGCCAAGGGCGCGCGGATCATGACCGGCCGGGAGCTTGCAATCTACCAGGCCGCCGACGCTTTCGAACTGTTCACGGGTCTTGCCCCATCGACCGAGATCATGGGAGAGGCATTCGACGAGGTGATGGCGGCACGAAGCTCGGCCTATCACGCAGCGTAACCGAAGCGGCCGGACACAAGGCCGCGCACAACATCAACGAAAAATGGGAGGAGAGACCATGAAATCGACCATTCTGGCCGGCGCCCTGCTTGCCTTCGCGACTGCAACCAGCGTCCACGCCCAGGCGATCAAGCTCGCCGACGTCGCCGAGTTGTCCGGCGGCGGCGCCACCGTCGGCACCAATTGGAAGAACGGCATCGATCTCGCGATCGAGGAGATCAACGCCAAGGGCGGCGTGCTCGGCCGCAAGCTCGAAGTCACTCATGCGGATTCGCAATCCAACCCCGGCGTCGCGCGCGCGCAGGTGCAAAAGGCGCTCGATGCCGAGCCCTATGTGCTGCTCGGCCCCGGCTATTCCGGCTCGGTGAAGGTGACCGCGCCGTTGGCGGCCGAAGCCGGCATCGCGCAGATCATGGGCGGCGAAGCCGCCGAGCTGACGCAAGGCGGAAACAAATTCCTGTTCCGCACCTCGTTCGGCCAGCAATCGTCGATGCCGAAGGTCGCCAAATACATTCACGACGACATGAAGGCGAAGTCGGTCGCCGTGGTCTGGGTCAACAACGATTTTGGCCGCGGCGGTCGCGATGTCGTCGTCAAGGAGCTCGACCGGCTCGGCTCCAAGGTGGTCGCCGATCTCTCGACCGAAGCGGGTCAGGCCGATTTCGCCGCCGACGTCGGCAAGATCAAGGCCGCCAATCCCGATGCCGTGTTCGTCTATTTGAACGAGGAAGAGAGCGCACGCATCCTCAAGGAGCTGAAGCGCCAGGGCGTCACCGCGCCGCTGATGGGCGAGACCACGCTGATCGGGCAGAAGGTGATCGAGCTCGCGGGCGATGCCGCCAACGGCGCGCGCGGCCACGTCGGCCTCACCACAGATGCGCCGGTCGACCTGATCAAGGCGTTTCGCGACAAGTTCGCGAAGAAGTACAATTACGTGCCCGACCATAACGGGCTGAAAGGCTATCTCGCGGTCTACATGGTGAAGGCCACCACCGACAAGATGGGCAAGGTCGATTCCAAGGCGTTCGCCGACACCCTGCATGGCCTGACCATCAAGGCGGTGGACGAGCCAGGCATCCTGATGGACGTCACCTTCAGCGACACCGGCGACATCGACCGCCAGAGCTTTCTGGTGGAAGTGGTCGAAGGCAAGCAAGTGGTGAAGCAGGTGCTGCCGAAGGTGAAGTGAGGTCTTTGCCTCTCGCCGCGCCTGTCCCGCCGAAGGTTTAGCGAAGGCGGATGCGGGGAGAGATCTTTCGTCTCCCTCTCCCCGCCCTTCGCGGGGAGAGGGAGAAAAGGAAGAGCGGGGAGAGGGAGTGACAGACCTAAACTCGCGTCGATCCAGTTCAGTCGGGCTCTAACGATCAAAGAGAACCCATGTCCAATCTGTTCGATCTTCTGGTCGCGGGACTTGCCACCGGCGCGATCTATGCGCTGGTCGCGGTCGGCTTCACGCTGCTGTGGCAGACCTCGCAGACCATCAATTTCGCGCAGGGCGAGTTCGTGATGCTGCCGGCGTTCCTGATGCTGGCGGCGATGCATGCCGGCGCGCCGTTCTGGCTCGCGATCATCCTCGGCATCCTGCTCTCGATGCTCCTGCTCGGCCTCGCCTTCAAGATGCTGCTGGTGGATCCGATGCTACGCCACGGCGTGCTGCCGCTCGCGATCGCGACCATGGCGCTCGCGATCGGCCTCAAGGAGGCCGTCAAGCAGTTCTTCAGCGCCGAAGCCTCACCCTTCCCCTCGATCGTGCCGACCGGCGACATCTCCATCCTCGGCTATGCCGTCTCGCTGCAAAGCATCGGCGTTCTCCTCCTCGCCATCCTTGCCGTCTTCGGCTTGACTGCGCTTCTCAACCGCACCTCGCTCGGCCACCAGATGCAGGCGGCGGCGCAGAACCCGACGGTGGCGCGCATCATCGGCGTCCCTGTCGAGCGCATGATTCTCCTGACCTTCCTGATCAACGCGTTCCTGGTCGCGCTCGCCTCGCTGTTGATCACGCCGATCTACCTCGCGAAATTCACGTCCGGCGAGGTGCTGGGCCAGGCTGCCTTCATCGCCGCGATCATCGGCGGCTTCAACCAGGTGCGAGGCGCGATCGCAGGCGGCCTCCTGATCGGCGTGCTCGACAATCTCGCAGCCGCCTATGTCTCGACGCAGTATCGCGCCGCCGTGCCGATGATCTTCCTGATCGCCGTCATCCTGTTCCGGCCGCAGGGCCTGCTCGGCCGCGCCGAGGAGCGCACAGTATGAGCGGCTTCGCCAAACCTCTCAAGATCGCGTTCGGCCTCATCGTCATCGCTGCGCTGATCGCAGTCCCCATGAACTTCAACCGCTATGGCCTGTTCATCCTGAGCCAATGGGCGGTGATGGCCATCGCCGCGATGGGCCTCAACCTCACGCTTGGCTATGCGGGCCAGGTCTCGCTGGCGCAGGGCGCCTTCGTCGGCATCGGCGCTTACGTGGCAGCGATCATGACCACGCATGGCTGGCCGCTGCCGGCGGCGATGGTCGTCGCGATCGCCTTGAGCTTCGCGGTCGGCTGGGTGCTCGGCTATCCGGCGCTGCGGGTGCAGCACCACTACCTCGCCTTCGTCACGCTCGCCTTCTCCACGCTGGCCTTCCTGGTGTTTCGCAACGAGAGCTGGCTCACCGGCGGCATCTACGGCATCTCCAACATTCCGCGGCCGCACATCTTCGGCATCGCGACCAACAAGCCGCTGCCGTTCTACTATGTCTGTCTCGGCTCGCTCGCGATCGTGTCGCTTGCAGTGTGGTGGCTGATCCGCTCGCCCTGGGGCCGCGTCTTCATGGCGCTGCGCGAAAACCCGCTGCGGGCGCAGTCGCTGGGCGTCGACACGCGACGCTATACGCTGATGGCGTTCGCGATCGGCTCTGCGCTCGGCGGCGTCGCCGGCGCGCTCTATGCGCCGCTGACGCAATATATCGATCCCGTGCCGTTCAACCTGTCGCTCTCGCTCGACCTCCTGATGATGGTGATCGTCGGCGGCGCCGGCTTCTTCCTGGGTCCGTTCCTCGGCGCGATGATCGCGGTGCTGTTGCCGGAATGGCTGCGCTTCACCGAGGGCTATTATCTGATGATCTACGCAGTCGCGGTGATGGGGCTCCTGATCTGGTCGCCGACCGGCATTTTGGGAATTCTCGACCGCTATCTCGCCGAGCGCCGCACCAAGGCGGCCTCCGCGCTGCGCGCCGTCGCGAAATCCCGGCTGGAGACGGTGCAATGAGCGCGGTCCTCGAAGTCACCAGCATCAGGAAGAATTTTGGCGGCATCAGCGCGGTCGCCGACGTCAGCTTCGACGTGCGTGAGGGCGAGATTCTCGGCCTGATCGGGCCGAACGGCTGCGGCAAGTCCACTTTGTTCAACTGCATCCTCGGCCAGCTCACGCCGTCGGGCGGCGAAGTGAAGCTCGACGGCAAGGTGGTCACGGGCCTGCGCCCCGCCGAGCTCAACAAGCTGGGCGTCAGCCGCACCTTCCAGCTCCTGCAGGTATTCCCAAAGCTCTCGGTGCGCGAGAACCTGATCCTCGCGGGCCAGGAGCACCAGGGCAACATGGCCTCGCGCCTGGTCGGCCGCTCCGATGCCGGGCTGACAGATGCCGCCAACCAGATGATCGGCTTCTTCAAGCTCGACCATCTCGCGGATGAGCCTGCTGGCGGCTTGTCCTACGGCCAGCAGAAGCTGCTCGATGCCGCCATGGCCTTCATGGGCGGGCCGCGCCTGGTGCTGCTCGACGAGCCCGCCGGCGGCGTCAACCCGTCGATGCTGGCGGACCTTAAGGACCGCCTGGTCGCGATCAACCGCGAGAAGAACGCCACCTTCGTCGTGATCGAGCACAACATGGAATTCGTGATGTCGCTGTGCTCGCGCGTGATGGTGATGGCGGAAGGCAAAGTGCTGGCAATGGGACGACCCGACGAGGTCCGAAAGAACCCCGCCGTGATCGAAGCCTATCTCGGACATTAGGAGAGCGACCATGAGCGATCCGATCCTCTTGGTTCACAATCTCGTCGGCGGCTACGGCAAGATGACGATCCTGAACGGCACCACCTTCGCCGTGCCGCAGGCCACCATCACCACCATCATCGGCCCGAACGGCGCCGGCAAGTCCACCGTGTTCAAGGCGATCTTCGGCCTGCTCAAGCTGCGCGAGGGCAAAATCAGCTTCGCCGGCCGCGACGTCACGAATCTGAGCCAGCGCGCGCTGCTCAATGCCGGCATCTGCTACGTGCCGCAGGGCCGCAACATCTTTCCCGAGCTGTCGGTGCGCCACAACATCGAGCTCGGCGGCGTTTCCGCCGGCAAGGGCATCGACCTGCAGAGCCGGATCGAGGCCGCGCTCGACCTGTTCCCGGCGCTGCGGCGGAAATCGACGCAGCAGGCCTCCACGCTATCTGGCGGCGAGCAGAAGCAGCTCGAAATCGCCCGCTCGCTGCTGCTCGAGCCGAAGCTCGTGCTGATCGACGAGCCGTCGATCGGCCTGTCGCCGCTGATGGTGCAGCAGACTTTCGACATCCTGAAATCCCTGCGCGACCGCGGCGTCACCATTCTGATGATCGAGCAGAACGCACGCTCGGCACTGGAGATTTCCGACATCGGCATCGTGCTCGAGCTCGGCCAGACCCGCATGGTCGACGGTGCGAAGCGCATTTTGAATGATCCCCGCATCGGACAATTGTTCCTTGGCGGCGCCATGGAGGACAACGCAGCATGACCAAACGCTCGATCGCAACGGTCTCTCTCTCCGGCGCCCTTGACGAAAAGCTCCGCGCCATCGCATCCGCCGGATTCGACGCGGTCGAGATTTTCGAGAACGATCTGCTGTCGTTCGGCTCAGGCCCGCGCGACATCGCAAAGCTCTGCGGGGACCTCAATCTCGAGATTTGCGCGTTTCAGCCGTTCCGCGATTTCGAGGGCATGCCGGAGCCGCAGCGTTCGCGCAACTTTGCCCGCGCCGAACGCAAGTTCGACCTGATGCAGGAGCTCGGCACCGATCTGCTGCTGATCTGCTCCAACGTGTCGCCGGCCGCGCTCGGCGGCATCGACCGCGCCGCAGACGATTTTCGCGAGCTTGGCGAGCGCGCCGCCAAGCGGTCCTTGCGCGTCGGCTACGAGGCATTGGCCTGGGGACGCCACGTCAACGATTACCGCGACGCCTGGGAGATCGTGCGGCGCGCCGACCATCCCGCGATCGGCGTGATCCTCGACAGCTTTCACGCACTGGCCCCCGGCTTTCCGGTCCGCGCGATGGCCTCGATCCCCGGCGACAAGATCTTCCTGGTCCAGCTTGCGGACGCGCCGAAGCTCGAGCTCGACATCTTGTCGTGGAGCCGGCACTTCCGCTCCTTCCCCGGCCAGGGCGACCTGCCGGTCGGCGAGTTCATGGCGGCGGTCGCGGCGACCGGCTATGCCGGGCCGTTGTCGCTGGAGATCTTCAACGACCAATTCCGCGCCGGCTCGGCCGTGCAGACCGCGGTCGACGGCCTGCGTTCGCTGATCCTGCTGGAGGACCAGCTTGCACCGGCTTGGCCAAAGCTCGTCAGCGAACCCTTGGCGCCCAAGCCCAAAAGTGGAGGCACGGGATTCATCGAGTTTGCCGTCAACGAGACCAAGGCCGGCGAGCTCGCCCGCCTGCTCGCGCAGCTCGGTTTCCGCAAGACCGGCAAGCATCGCAGCAAGGCGGTGGAGCGCTGGTCGCAAGGCAAGGTCGAGCTCGTCGTCAACTCCGAGACCGACGGCTTTGCGCATTCGCACTACGTGACGCATGGCCCCGGCGTCTGCGCCATCGCGCTCGACGTCGACAATGCCGGCCTCGTCTTGCAGCGCGCCGAGACACTGAAGGCGCGCACCTTCTACCAGCCGGTCGGGCCGGGCGAGCTCGAGATTCCCGCGATTCACGGCGTCGGCGGCAGCCTGCTGTATTTTCTCGACCAAGCCGGCAAGAACTGGAACACGGATTTCGAACCGGTCCCGAGCGACGCCGGCCACGCGCTGCTAGCTGTCGATCACATCGCGCAGTCGATGCCCTACGACGAGATGCTGTCCTGGCTGCTGTTCTACACCGGCATCCTCGATCTCGAGCGGCTGCCGCAGATGGAGATCGCCGATCCCAGAGGCCTCGTGCAAAGCCAGGCCGTCATCAACGGCGACCAGAGCCTGCGCTTCGTGCTCAACGGCTCATCCGCCAACCGCACGCTGCCGGCCCGTTTCATCTCGGAGTTTTTCGGCTCGGGCGTGCAGCACGTTGCATTCTCCTGCCGCGACATCTTTGCGGCGGTCGCGGAAATGCGCAAGCGGGGCGCGGATTTTTTGGATATCCCGGACAATTACTACGACGACATCGAAGCCAAATACGACCTCGCACCCGAGTTGATGGCCCAGCTGCGCGCCAACCACATTCTCTACGACCGCGAAGGCGACGGGGAGTTCTTCCAAGTCTACACCCACATCTTCGATGAGCGTTTCTTCTTCGAGATCGTGGAGCGGCGGGATTATCAGGGGTTTGGTGCAGCCAATGCCGGGATCAGGCTTGCCGCGCAGTCACGCGAAGTGCGGCCTGTGAGCATGCCGCGGGTGTAGTGGCCGTCATTGCGAGGAGCCCTTGCGACGAAGCAATCCAGAATCCCTCCGTGGAAAGATTCTGGATTGCTTCGCTACGCTCGCAATGACGAGAGAGAGAGAGCTGAGAACCCCTCTCCCCGTAAGGACGGGGAGAGGGAGAAGCAATCAGCTCACTTCATCGGGCACTTGTCGTGGAAGCGGTCCTGGTCGGCCGTGACGATGGTGGCAGCGGTCTTCAGCGTAAGCTCGCCCCCGACGCCCTTCACCACGTCCTGCAAATAGAAGTTCTGGATTGGGATGTGGTTGTTGCCGTATTTGAAAGGGCCGCGCAGCGACTTGAAGTTGGCCTTCTCCATCTCGGCCTTCATCGCATCCTTCTTGCTGGTGTCGCCGCCGACGGCGACCACCGCGCTGTTGATGAGCTGCGCCGCGTCATAGGCCTGCGCACCGTAGTAGCTCGGCCGGGCGCCCGGATATTTCTTCCGGTAGTCCGCGACGAACTTCTTGTTCTGCTCGTTCGGGAGGTCGTTCACCCACTCCTGCGCACCGGACACCCCGAACGCATTTTCCTTCTGCAACGGCAACGTCGTCTCGTCGACAGTGAAGGCGGTGTAGAGCGGCATGGTGCTCTTGAGGCCGGCCTGGACATATTGATTGAGGAACTGCGCGCCGGCCGCACCGGGATAGAACACGAAGATCGATTCGGCGCCGGAGGCACGGGCTTTCGCCAACTCGGCCGAAAAGTCGAGCTGGCTCGGCCAGACCGTATACTCCTCGCCCTTGATCTCGCCTTTGAAGGTGCTCTTCACGCCCGAGAGCATGTCCTTGCCCGCAGCATAGTTCGGGCCGATCAGGAACACGCTCTTGACGCCGTTCGCGTTCATGTAGAGGCCCATGGCGGCCGGCGTCTGGTCGTTCTGCCATGACGTCGAGAACACGTAAGGCGAACAGAGCTCGCCGGCGAGCTGCGACGGACCGGCATTGGCCGAGATCAGGAAGGTCTGCGAATCCACGGCCGTTTTCAGCGAGGCCAGTAGCACGTTCGACCAGATGTAGCCGACGATGAAGTCGACCTTGTCGGACTGCACCAGCTTCTCGGTCTTCTGCTTGCCGACGTCGGGCTTCTGCCCGTCGTCCTCGTAGATCACCTCGACCGGCTTGCCGTCCATCTTGCGGCCGATGTGATCCAGCGCGAGCTCGAACGAGTTGCGCATGTCGTTGCCGATCACGGCGGTCGGGCCGCTGAAGGTCGAAACGAAGCCGATCTTGATGGTGTCGCCGGCGGATGCCGGGCCTGCCAGCACCAGCGCCGCTGCGCCCGCCAGCCAGAATGCCGTCCTCATAACCACTCCCCTCCATATTATTATGCCCGGAAGCGGGGTGATTGCCGCCCCGGGTCATCTCTATTGAACGCAAAATCTGTCGCGCCGCCAATGGCTCGGCGCCCGCCCCTGCACCATATTTCGCCCCGATCGGCGATAGCAAGAAATATAATTCTACTCACTTCGGCGGAGCATGCGGCGCTTTTTCGCGGGATAGCGATACACTCGATACCCTTAGCCTATGCGTCCATTGATGACGGCTATTGGACCGCCACGCCCAATCCGCACTTAAATGAGAGAATAGAGCAGCGAGATTCGAGGGCGCAACATGACCACGACACCGCACCGCGTCGTCATTGTCGGAGCCGGCTTCGGCGGGCTGGAGACGACCTACCGGCTCGCCGGCAGCCCGGTCGAGATCACGCTGATCGACCGCCGCAACCATCATTTGTTCCAGCCGCTGCTCTACCAGGTCGCGACCGCCTCGCTCGCGACCAGCGAGATCGCCTGGCCGGTCCGGCATCTGATGCGCGACCGGCGCGACGTGACGACGCTGTTTGCGGCCGTCAGCGGGGTGGATGCCGACAGGCGCTGCGTGCTGATCGACGATGGCAGCGAGGTGCCGTACGACACGCTGGTGCTCGCCACTGGCGCGCGGCACGCTTATTTCGGCCACGACGAATGGGAGCAGTTCGCGCCCGGCCTGAAGACGCTGGAGGACGCGACCACCTTGCGCCGTCATATCCTGGTGGCGTTCGAGCGCGCCGAGCGCGAGACTGATCCGGCCAAACGCGCGGCACGGCTGACTTTCGTCATCGTCGGCGCCGGCCCCACCGGCGTCGAGCTCGCCGGCACCATCGCGGAGATGGCGCATCACACGCTGCCAGCCGACTTCCGCAACATCGACACCAACAAGGCGCGCGTGGTGCTGATCGAGGCCGGCCCGCGCGTGCTCGCAGGCTTTCCCGACGACCTCTCGGCCTATGCGCAGGCCTCGCTGGAGAAAATCGGCGTCGAGGTCGTGCTGGGACAGGCCGTCACCGAGATCGACCGCGACGGCGTGGTGTTCGGCGGCGAGCGGCTCGATGCCAAAACAAAGATCTGGGCCGCCGGCGTCCGTGCCTCGCCCGCCGCGGAATGGCTGGGCGCACCGGCCGATCGCGCCGGGCGCGTCCAAGTGGAGGCCGATCTCACCATCCCCGGTCATCCAGAAATCTTTGCGATCGGCGACACCGTTTTGATCAACGCCTGGGACGGCAAGCCGGTGCCCGGCATCGCGCCGGCCGCCAAGCAGCAGGGCCGTCACGTGGCCGAGACCATCAAGGCCCGGCTGCGCCAGGAGCCGACCGGGCCGTTCCGCTACAAACACTCCGGCAGCCTCGCGCAGATCGGCAAGCGGCTGGCGGTGATCGATTTCGGCCGCATCAAGCTGCGCGGCACCATCGCGTGGTGGATCTGGGGCATCGCCCACATCTACTTCCTGATCGGCTTGCGCCACCGCCTCAGCGTCGCCCTGAGCTGGCTCTGGATCTACGCCCGCGACCAGCGGGCGGCAAGGTTGATCACGCAGGGAAGCAGCAAGGTGGTGTAGCTTTTTCTTCCTTGTCCCCTTGCGGGAGAAGGTGGCGCGAAGCGCCGGATGAGGGGTCTGTCTCAGCGCGCTCGAAAGAGAATGACTCGCGGAGAGAACACCTCACCCGGCTTCGCGTTCGCGAAGCCACCCTCTCCCGCAAGGGAAGAGGGTGCAGTTGCGCTCGCCGCAATAGCTAGTCTACTTAACCAACCCGCACCCGCCCTCCGCCAACGGCCGAAACGCCTGCTCCGCAGAGATCGTCGAGACCAGCTTGTAATAGTCGTACGGATATTTCGATTCCTCCGGCTTCTTCACCTCGAACAGATACATCGGATGCACGACGCGGCCGTCCTGGCGGATCGTGGTGTCGCCGAACAGCTTGTCCTTACCCCTAAACTTCTTCATCTCGGGCACGGCGTCCTTGGCGTTGTCGCTGCCGGTCGCGGCGACCGCGTTGAGATAAGCGAGCGTGGAGGCATAAACTCCCGCCTGGTTACCGCTCGGCATCTTGCCGTTCATACCGGGCCGCGCCGCGAAGCGCTTGGCGAAGGCGCGGGTGTCGTCGTTCATGTCCCAATAGAACGCTTCCATGAGCTGGAGCCCTTGCGCGACCTTGATGCCCATGCCGTGGACGTCGTTGATGAAGAGCAGGAAGGCGACGAGCTTTTGTCCGCCCTGCTGGATCCCGAACTCGGCCGCCTGCTTCACCGCGTTGATGGTGTCGCCGCCGGCATTGGCGAGCCCGATCACCTGCGCCTTCGAGCCCTGCGCCTGCAACAGGAAGGAGGCGAAGTCGGATGTGCCGAGCGGATGCTTGCTGGATCCGATCACCTTGCCGCCATGCGCCTCGATGTATTTCTGGGCTTCCGCCTCGATGCCTTTGCCGAGCGCGAAATCGACCGTGAGGAAATACCACTCCTTGCCGCCGCGCGACACCATGGCGGCCGCGGTGGTGTTGCCGGTCGCCCAGGTGTCGTTGACCCATTGGATGGTGTTGGGCGAGCAGGCCTTACCGGTGAGATCGGAGCTCGCGGTGGACGATGCCAGGAACGTCATGCGGCTGTCGCGCAGCAGCGTGTTGATGGAGAGGCCAACGGCCGAGTTCGGCACGTCGACGATCGCATCGACGCCCTCGACATCGAGCCATTTGCGCGCGATGGCGTTGCCGACATCGGCCTTGTTCTGGTGATCGGCATAGACGATGTCGACCTTGATGCCCTTGCCGCCGCCGTTGAAATCCTCGGCAGCCATACGCGCGGCCTCGACCGAGCCCATGCCGTTGGTGTCCTGGAAGATGCCTGAGATGTCGTTGAGCACGCCGACGCGCACGACATTGTCCGAAATCTCGGCATTTGCCGCGCCGCCAATCAGGCTCGCGGCCAGCGCAAGCGTCCACTTCAAGTTCTTCATTGTTCCCTCCCCTGTCGTATTTGTTGTTTTCGATGCCGGTCGCGTCAGGCCGGCGTGATGCTCACGGGCAGGCTGTCGAGCCCGCGCAGCGTGTTGTTGAAGCGGCGCTTTGGCTCGCCCGTGATCTCGATTTTTGCGATCCGTCGGGCCAGCGCCGCGAGCATTGTCTCGCCTTCGAGCCGCGCGACCAGCTGGCCGACGCACATGTGAATACCTGAGCCATAGCCAACATGGCCGGACGTGCGGCGGGTGATGTCGTAGCTGTCAGGCTTGTCCCAGCGCCGCGGATCGCGATTGGCAGCCGCCAGGAACATCAACACCTTCTCGCCCTCACCGATGGTCGCGCCTGACAGTTCGACCTCGCGCGTTGTCGTGCGGAAGAAGGTCTGCACCGGGCTTTCAAAACGAACGGCCTCCTCGAAAGCGTTGCGCGCCAGGGTGGGATCGCCACGCAGGCGCTGCCACTGCTCCGGAAAGCGCGCCAGGCAATACACCGCAGCACCGATGCCGTTGACCGTGGTGTCGAGGCCCGCCGACAGCAGCGAACGCACCAGCAGCGGCGCTTCGGTGGCGGTGATGGCACCCTCGTCGACATGGGCGTGGATGCAGGCGCCGATGCCGCCGGGCGTGAGGTTGTCCCGCTGGCACTGCTCGGTGACGTAGGCCTGGTGCGGCGCCGAGCGCGCGATCGCTTCCTGGCGCAACTGGTTCGGCGGGCCGAAGGCGTTGAACACGACACTCGCATAGGGAATGAGATTCTCGCGCCCCTCCGGCTTCAGCCCGAGCGCATCCGGGAAGATCGACAGCGGATAGGCCTCGGCGAGGTCCGTGATGGCATCGAAGCTGCGCTTCTCCAGCAGCGCGTCCACACGCTGTTCCGCTACCGCGGCAAAGCGGTCGCGGAGCCCCTTCATCACCGTCGGCGACAGCACCTTTGAGAGCACGGCGCGGGTACGGGTGTGCGCGGGAGGATCGGCTTCGAGGATCAGGCTCGGCGGCCGCCACGGCGTCTCCTTCTTGAAATCGGCGAGGCCGACGCCGCGGCTGGAGCAGAACGTCGCGGGATCGTTCAGCACGGCATGAACTTCGGCATAGCGCGCCACGCCATAGACGTTCCACTTGTCGAGATAGACGACAGGTCCCGCCTCCCGCAGCAGCTCATGCGTGGGATAGGGATCGGCGAAAAAATCCATTGCGAAAGGATCGACGTCGAGATGCGGGACGGCCGACGAACCGTTAATTTCCGGGGAGCTGGATGTGCTCATGGAAGTCCTCCCTCATTTTGAACTTGTGAAAGTGCGGCGCTTACCCTTAGGTCTCCAGACACGCCGCGAGACAGAATCCCGATATGCCGCCGTCTTCGACCAGAGCCCGCCAAAAACCTGCGCACGCCGAGACGGGACCGACGCTCGATCTCGACCGCTACGTCCCCGCGTTCATCACCTTCATCGCCAACAAGCTCTCGAACAGCGCCACCGCGTTCTATCAGCGGCAGTTCGGCGTCAACGTCACGGAATGGCGGATCATGTCGCTGCTGGCGATCGAGCCCGGCATCCCCGCCTCGCGCATCTGCCACGTCATTGGTTTCGACAAGGGCCCGGTGAGCCGGACGCTGGCTGGCCTGGAAAAGCGGGGGCTGATCTCGATCCGCACCGATCCCAACGACGGGCGCACCCATTCGATCTCGCTGACGGCGAAGGGCCGCGCCATCCATGACAAGGTGATCGTCGCGGCCTTCGAGCGCGAACGGCGCCTGTTGTCCTGCCTGGACAAGGGCGAGCGCGAGGTTCTGATCGACCTGTTGCGCCGCCTGCACGAAAATCTCGGCGCGGTGACCGGCGGCACCGAGACCTGACGGGCCACGCAGCGGCCGCTGAGCCCTGTCATTTCCAGGCATGCGCTGTCGTTCGCCGGCGGCACCCTCTCTGCCGAGCATAGCTTCCTCCGATCCGACGCGGCGGTTCCTCCCGCCGTCACCTGTCTGGAACGGTTCGCACAAATTAGTTGCTTGGGCAACAAAAGAATCATGCAGGATAATGCGGCAGGTTTGCTGGCGTATCGCGAGCTGTCTCTCCCCCTCTCCCCGTCCTTCACGGGGAGAGGGAGGGGTGAGGGGCTGTTTCCGCAGATGAGATGATCGTGAGACCTGTACCACCCGGATCGCGCCGGACGATGCTCCGCATCGCCGGGGCGATCCGACCTCTCCCAGCGAGCGGGGAGAGGTTAGGAGCAGCGGCGCGCAATCAGTAGCAACCAATCCATTCACCCGAGACATCGTCATTCAACCGCGCCAGAGCATCGGCGCGCCGCGTCAGCACGGCGCGCTGATTGATGTAGCCCTTGTCGGTGATCTCGCCGCCGTCCACCGACGGCGGCTCGGCGAGCAGCAGCGCACGCGTGGCGTGGCCGGAGGAGTTGGCGCCGTGTTGCTTGAGCTTCGCCAGCCCCTGCGCGATCGCGACTCTGACCTTGTCATGCGCGAGCACATCGTTGACGCCTGCGGTCTCGGGCAGGCCGGCATGCGCGCGGCACGCGGCGATGTTCGGAAAGACCAGGAAGCGCACCTCGTCGCTGCCGTGACCGGCGACGACGATGTCCTGCGCGAGCGGCGCCAGCGCGGCGATGCCGGCGAGGCGCAGCGTGCCGACGCTGACCCAGGTGCCGGAATTGAGCTTGAAGTCCTCCGCGACGCGGCCGTCGAAGAACAGGCCGCGCTCGGGCCGGTTCACATCGGCGAACTTCACGGCGTCACCGATGAGATAAAAGCCCTCGTCGTCAAACGCCTGCCTGGTCAGCTCCGGCGCCTTCCAGTAGCCCGGCGTGACGTTGGGGCCGCGCACGCGCACCTCCAACTTGTCGCCCGAGGTGACGAGCTTCAATTCGGTGCCGGGGATGGGCACGCCGATATTGCCCGACCGCTCCGCGAGGAAATGGCAGTCGGTGGCCAGCGGCGACGTCTCGGTCGAGCCCCACGCCGAGACCATCGGCATCGCGCGGCCAACGGTCTTGATCGAGAGTTCTTCCAGCGCATCCCAGAGATTCTGCGGCAGCGCAGCCCCGGCGTAGAACGCGAATTTCACCTCGCTGAAGAAGCGGCCACACAGCTCCTCGTCGCCGCGCAGCGCCGCGATCAGCATGTCGAAGCCGCGCGGCACGTTGAAATAGACCGTCGGCATCACGCTTCTGAGATTGACGAGTGACGTCGCAAACAGGCCGGGCGCCGGTTTGCCGCCGTCGATATAGAGCGAGCCGCCATTGCGCAGTACGAGATTGAAATTGTGGTTGGCGCCAAATGTATGGCTCCAGGGCAGCCAGTCGAGAATGACGAGATCGCAGCCAGTTTGCTCGAGAAACGTCCAGGTCTGTGCCTTGGCCTGCTGGCTGGACGTCAGCATGCGCTGGGTGTTGATGACCGCCTTCGGCGTGCCGGTCGAGCCCGAAGTGAACAGGAGCTTTGCGATCGTATCGGGCGTCACCGCGGCGAAGGCTTTTGCGACGTCGGGACTCTCGGACGTTGCCGCGATGGCGCGGAAGGCCAACGCATCGGCATCGTCTGAATTGCCGCTGATGATCTGCGCGCTATGCAGGGGTTTGATCGCGGCCAGCGCCGCCGCAAACGGCATCGTCGCGGAGACATAGATCGCGGCGGGCTCAAGCAGCGTAATCATGCTCTTGAGCTTGTCGAAATCCTTGGACATCAGCGAATAGGCCGGCGAGATCGCCGCCGAGGGCACGCCGACATGCTGGGCCGCCAGGGCCAGCAGCGCGTGATCGATGCTGTTGTCGGAGAGGATCGCGAGCGGGCGCTCCGGACTGAGACCTTGCGCCAGAATCCAGGACGCTGCCGCGCGCACCTTGCGGAGCGCCTGCGCATAGGTGACGGTGGTCCATGGCGCTTCGGCACTGCTGCGCTCCGCGAGGAAAATCGCATCGGGCCTCTGCCGCGCCCATTGCTCCAGCCAGTCGCCGACGCAACGCGCGCCATCGCGCAGGGCCTCGGGCGAGCGCAGCACGATGCTGCCGTCGGCGCGATGCTCGGCAACGGTTCTGGGTGTCGCGAACAGGCTCGAAGCATCACCGCGAGGGGCGGCTGTCATGGTTTCCTCCTCGCCCGGAAGCCGGGATCGACCGCAGCCTCGTCGCGGACCGCGTTGGCCGGCATGTTGGCCACGACAATTGTTGGGGCGCAAGCTCGAGGCCGGTGAGCTGCCCATTATTCGCGCAAATGCCCGTAACAGGGCGCTGACACGCAGGCCCGCCGGCGCTCGAAATATCCCACAAGCCACTGATCCATCGATAATATCCGCAGCACTTGTCCTGCCCGGATTCTGTACACAATGGCACATCGCTTGCTTCGATCCGGGTGAAGAGACGTAGCCGGAGTTTGTCGCCATGAGGGCTGAAATGGGGGCTGAGCAGCCTGAAACGATTGCCGCGATCGTGGCCGCGCACCGCGCGGGCACGCTCACGCCGGCGCAGACGGTTGCGCGCACCTATCAGCGCATCCGCGACCACAACGATCCCGCCGTCTTCATCAGCCTGCGCGACGAAAAGGACGCGATCGCGGAAGCCGAGAAGCTCGCCGCCAAGGAGGCCGCCACGCTGCCGCTCTATGGCGTGCCGGTCGTGGTGAAGGACAATATTGACGCGCTGGGATTTCCGACCACTGCGGCGTGCCCGGCTTTCTCGTACATCCCGACACATGATTCGACGGCGGTGCAGCGGCTGCGCGCCGCCGGCGCCATCATCATCGGCAAGACCAATCTCGACCAGTTTGCGACCGGCCTTGTCGGCGTGCGCTCGCCCTACGGCATCCCCCGAAACGCGATTCGCGAGGATCTCATTCCCGGCGGCTCCAGTTCGGGATCGGCCACCGCCGTCGGCGCCGGGCTGGTGCCGCTGTCATTGGGCACCGACACCGCCGGCAGCGGGCGCGTGCCGGCGATGCTCAACAACATCGTTGGTCTCAAGCCCAGCCTCGGTATGATCTCGACCGCTGGCCTGGTGCCGGCCTGCCGGACGCTGGACTGTATCTCGGTGTTCGCGCTGACCGTGGACGACGCCGCGCTGGCGCTCTCCGTGATGGCGGGTCCCGATCAGGCCGATCCGTTCTCGCGCGACCGGCCGCTTGGCGCGATCACCCCGCTCCCGGCAAACCTGCGCCTCGGCGTGCCGCGCAGTGGACAGCTGATCTTCTTCGGCGACAAGAAGGCGGAAGCGGCTTACGCTGACGCGTTGAAGCGCTGGACCGCGCTTGGCGCAACCCTCGTCGAGTTCGACCTCGAGCCATTCTACGAGACGGCGCGGCTGCTCTACGAAGGACCGTGGGTCGCCGAGCGCTATCTCGTGATCCGCGACCTGCTGGCGTCCGCGCCGGATACGATCCATCCGGTGACACGCGAGATCACTGCTGCCGGCGCGCGGCTGACGGCGGCGGAGACCTTCTCCGCGCTCTATCGCCTGCAGGGCCTGCGCAAGATCGCCGAACGCACCTTCACCAATATCGACGCGCTGGTGCTGCCGACGGCGCCGACGGCCTATACGACCGCGCAGGTGCTGGCCAATCCGGTCGAGCTCAACAGCCGGCTCGGCACCTACACCAATTTTGTCAATCTGCTCGACCTCTGCGGTCTCGCGCTGCCGGCGGCGATGCGCGCCGACGGCATCCCGTTCGGCATCACGCTCCTTGCGCCCACCGGCCACGACGCGCTGCTCGCGAGCATCGGCCGCGTGTTCCATGCCGATACCAAACTGACGCTTGGCGCAAAGGGCGCGGCACAACCCGCGCTGGCGCCGCTTGCCGCAAGCGGCATCGACGAGATTCCCATCGCCGTGGTCGGCGCGCATCTGTCCGGCATGGCGTTGAACGGCGAGTTGAAAGCGCTGAACGGCCAGCTGATCGAGGCGACCAGGACCGCGGCGGACTACAAGCTCTACGCATTGAAGACGACGCCGCCAAAGCCGGGCATGCTACGCGTCGAAGCCGGCAAGGGCGCCTCGATCGAGCTGGAGATCTGGTCGCTGTCGTCGTCCGCCTTCGGCAAGTTCGTCAACGCGATTCCCGCGCCGATGGCGATTGGCACCGTGCGGCTGGCTGATGGCCGCAGCGTGAAGGGTTTCTTGGTCGAGCCGGAGGTGCTGGGCGACGCGCACGACATCACGGCGTATGGCGGGTGGCGGAAGTATATGGCGGAAGCCGCGAGGGCATAGGTCTCGTAGGGTGGGCAAAGCGAAGCGTGCCCACCAACCCCGTCAGCTTGGGTAGACGGTGGGCACGGCGCTTTGCGCCTTTGCCCACCCTACGGCACCGTGCGCGCGGCCCTACACCGACACCGCGTAGATCTCGTACTCCCCGCGCACCAGCTCGATATGCGCGCGCATCGCGGCGGCGGCGCCCTGCTTGTCGCCGCGCATGATGGCGACGACGACGCGGTCGTGCTCGGCTTGCGACTTTGCCAATCGGCCGAGGTTGCGGAACTGGGCGCGACGAAACGGCTGCACGCGCACGCGCGTCGCCAGCGTGATCTCGGCGATGTAGCCGTTCTGCGACCCGGCATAGATCGCGTTGTGGAAGCGCTCGTTGACCTCGTGGAAGCGCTCGGGATTGCCGGCGTAGCTCAACACCCGCAGCTCTTCGTGGATGGCTTCGAGGCCGTGACGCTCAGTGGCGGACATGCGCTCGGCGGCAAGACCCGCACAGAGCGCCTCAAGCTCCGCCATGGCCTCGAACATGCCCGTCAGCCGCTCGAATGAAGGCTGCGCCACCACCGCGCCGCGATGGGCGCGCGCTTCGACGAGGCCGCTCGCGACGAGCTGGCGCAGTGCTTCCCGCACCGGCGTGCGTGAGACGCTGAAGCGGCGCGCGATGTCGGTCTCGTCAAGCGGCGCGCCGGGCGGCAGAGCTCCGCGCACGATCTCGTCAGCGAGCTGCAGGCGCAGCTCCTCGGCGCGCGTGATTTTGTGCGCTGATGGTGACGCCCGGTCGACACGCGGCACCGCCGGATCGGCCGGCAGCGCTCCGGGCGGAAGATCGTCAAGCGTCATACGGTCAGGTCTCTTTCGACTCGTCGATGATGCTGACATGGGCGGCGACGACGCGCCAGCCCTCCGGGAATTTTACCCAGGTCTGCATCTGCCGGCCGACCTTGCCCGGCATCGTGTCGCGATAGAACAGGGTGGAGGCGACCGCCGTGTCGCGGCCATAGCTGGTGATCACGGTTTTCGCGGTGCGGCGATTGAGGCCGACCGGCGAGCGCCCGGCGCGGAATCCGGAGATCGCCTCATAGCCGTAGAGATTCTCGCCGATGCCATAACGCAGCGTGCGGGGATCGTTGCGGAAGAGCTCGCCGAGCACCGCGACGTCGTTGGTGATCAACGCCTGCTCATAGCGATCGAACGCGGCTTTGACGTCCGCGATCACGTCGGGGAGATCGATCTCCATCTCAAAATCCTTTTGCGCTGGGCGCGGCGGCGACGCCCATCTTCTCCAACGCGTATGCGACGCGCAGCGCGATGTCCTCGCGCCATGGCGCGGCGATGATCTGCACGCCGATCGGCAGCGGTTCGAGCGGCACCGGCACGGCAACCACAGGCAGGCCGATGAAGGAGATCGGCTGGGTGTGGATGCCGATATTGGCGCGCACCGGCAGCTCCACGCCGCCAAGATTGAAATTGACTTGGCCGAGCTTCGGCGCGGTGCATGGCGTCGCGGGCGCAAGCAACACGTCGACGGATTTGAAAATCTCGGCGAGCTGCGCGCGATACCAGCGGCGGAATTTTTGCGCGCGGTCGACCAGCGGCGCCGGCACCATGGCGCCCGCGATCAGCCGGTCGCGCACGGCGGGATCGAAATCGTTCGGCCGCTTGCGCAGCCGGTCGAGATGCAGCGAGGCGCCTTCGGTGGTGGTGATGACATAAGCCGCCGCGCGGGCGCGCGCGGCTTCGGGCACGTCCACCACGCGCGTTGCGCCCAGCGCCTTGGCGACGCGGCTGACGGCTTCGACGGCTTCCGGAAACAGATTCTGCTGGAAGTACCCGCCGGCGATTGCGATGCGCAGGTCCGAAACCGGATTGGCGAGCAGCGGCAGCGTCGGCTCCAGACCACGTGTGGTGGTGCAGGCGGCGTCGTCCGCATCCGGCCCCTGCATCGCGTCGTAGGCCAGCGCGAGATCGGTGGCGGAGCGCGCGAACGGGCCGAGATGATCGAGGCTCGCGACGAACGGGAAAGAGCGCGCACGCGAGAGCCGGCCATAGGTCGGCTTCAGGCCGAAGATGCCGCAGAACGAGGACGGCACGCGGATCGAACCATTGGTGTCGGAGCCGAGCGCGATCGGCACCAGCGCGCCGCCGACGGCGCTGCCGGATCCGCCCGAGGAGCCGCCGCTCATCCGCGTGGTGTCGTGCGGATTGCGCGAGGGACCGTCATGGACGTTCTCGCCGGTGAAGTCGTAGGCGTATTCGCCCATGTTGAGCGCACCGACCAGCACGGCGCCGGCCGCTTCCATCCGCTCGATCAGCGTGGCGTCGCGTGTGGCGAGTGCGCGATCACGGTTGATCTTCGAGCCTGCGCGCGTGGCGAGGCCTGCGACGTCGAACAAATTCTTGACCGCGAAGGGCACGCCGGCCAATGGGCCGACGGTCTTGCCGGCGGCGATGTCGGCATCGATCGCGCGCGCTTTGGCGCGGGCGCGATCGGCGGTGATGTCGGTGAAGGCGTTGAGGATGGTGTCGTGCTGCTTGATACGCGCAAGCGCTGCTTCGGTCGCATCGAGCGCCGACATCTTGCGGCCCGCAACCGCGCTCGCGATCTCGGAGGCCGTCATCTCTGGCTTGGTCGTCATGGCGGCGTCAGACCGTGAAGACGGGCGCCGGCTCGGTCTCGTCCGGCAGCGCGAATTCGTCGACGAGGCGGCCGAGCCGTAGCGAGACCTCGAGATTGGCGCGAATGGACGACCTCCATGCTTCCTCGACAGGCAACGCCAACGCTTTCGTAACAGCGTCGATATAATCGTCCAGCGGTTCGGCCATCACGCTCCCAAACAAGCTCTCAGTGTGCGCCCAGTGTCTGCAGCGGCGGATGCGGGATCGCCGTCAACAGCTCCTTGGTGTAATCGTCCTGCGGATCGCTCAAGACCCTCTCGGAAGATCCTTCCTCGACGATTCGACCCGACCGCATGACAATGACACGATCGCACAGCAAGCGCACTACGTTCAAATCATGCGAGACGAACAGATAACTCATACCTAGCCGCGCCTTGAGGTCCTGGAGCAGATTGAGAACCACGGCCTGGACCGAGACGTCGAGCGCGGCGGTCGGCTCGTCCAGGATGACGAGTTTCGGGTGCAGGGCAATGGCGCGGGCGATGCCGACGCGGGCTTTCTGGCCGCCCGACAATTGGTGCGGGAAGCGATCCAGCAGATTGTGCGGCAGGCCGACCATGGTGGCGAGCTCCTCGCAGCGGGCGCGGAGCGCGTCCCGCCCCCTGATGTCGCCAAGCTGCATGATGGGATCGGCGATGGCACGCACGGCGGTGAAGCGCGGGTTGAGGCTGTCGGTCGGATCCTGGAATACCATCTGGATGCGGCTGCGCTGCGGCAGCCGGGCAAAGCCGGCGGGCGCGATGGCGCCGATGTCCTCGCCGTCGAACTGGATCAGGCCCGAGGTCTGGTCCAGCAGCCGCATCACCATCATCGACGTGGTCGATTTGCCGCAGCCGGACTCGCCGACCAGGCCGACGCTCTCGCCATGGCCGACCGTGAAGCTGATGCCGTCGACCGCGCGGAACACATCCGGCTCGACCGGCGGCTTGCGGCCGAACAATTTTCCGAGCGTGGCGGTCGCGCCCTGGCGGGGATATTCCTTGACCAGCTTGTCGATGAGGAGAAGAGGCGTCTTCTCCCTCTCCCCGTCCTTCACGGGGAGAGGGTTGGGGTGAGGGGCTGCTTCCGCGGGCACGGTGCTGGGAGAGGCAAGAGTCTCCTCCTCCGGCAACAGATCCCGCAGGCTCACGCCGAGCCGCGGCGTCGCGCGCATCAGCTTCTTCGTGTAGGGGTGCTGCGGGTTGGCGAAGATGTCGGCGGCCTTTGCGGTCTCGACCACCCGGCCCTTTTCCATCACCACGACGCGGTCGCAATAGGCGGCGGCGAGGCCGAGATCATGCGTGATCAGGATGGTGGACATCGCCTTGCGCTTGGTCAGCTCGACGATCAGATCCATCACCGCCTTTTGCGTAGTGACGTCCAATCCGGTCGTCGGCTCATCCGCGATCAGCAGCTGCGGATTGCAGGCGAGCGCGAGCGCGATGACGACGCGCTGGCACATGCCGCCGGACAATTCGAACGGATACGCGTGATAGCGCTCGCGCGGGCGGGCGATCTTGACCTGTTCCAGCGCCTCGATCGCCTTTTCGCCGCGATCGGAAACCATGGCCTGCTGGACATGGGTGCGCAGCACGTCTTCGATCTGGTCGCCGACCTTCCGGATCGGGTTGAGCGCGGCGCGCGGGTTCTGGAAGATCATCGAGACTTCGCGACCGCGCAAATCGCGCATCTGGTCTTCGGTCGCGGCCTTCACGTCGATGCCCGAGAACATCACCGAGCCCTCGGCGATCCGCCCTGCACGATCGAGAATGCGCATCACGGCATAGGAGGTCACCGATTTGCCGGAGCCGGACTCGCCGACGATCGCCAGCGTCTCGCCCTTGGCGACGGAGATGTTGACGTGCTGGACGGCTTTGACGATGCCGCGGCGGGTGGTGAATTCGACGGTGAGGTCCTGGACGTCGAGCAGGGGCTGGGCGGTCATGGATGCCTCCCAAACAAAAACATCGAAAACAACCCCATGCACAGTAGAACGGGATTGAAATCATTGGAGAATTTTGAGCGAAAATTTGCGCGGAATCCAGCCATCACGTCCTCCGCTGGGGGTCGACGATGTCGCGCAGGCCGTCGCCGAGGAGGTTGAAGCAGAACACGGCGATCATCAGAGCGAGGCCCGGAAATAGCGCGATCCACCATTCGCCTGACACCATGAAGCCGGCACCTTCGGCGACCATGATGCCCCATTCCGCCGTCGGCGGACGGACGCCGAGGCCGATGAACGAGAGACCGGCGGCATTGAGGATGGCATAGCCCATGGTCAGCGACATCTGCACGATCATGATCGGCATGATGTTTGGCAGGATATGCACGAGGAGAATGCGGAATTCGCCGTTGCCGGACAGCCGCGCGGCCTGCACGAAGCCGGCGTTGCGGCGGACATTGGCTTCGGCGCGCGCGACGCGGGCATAGAGCGGAAAGTTCACGATTGCCGTGGCCAGGATGATGTTCTGCACGGTGTTGCCGAGCGCGGCGACGATGCCCATGGCGAGCACGAACAGCGGGAACGCCATGATGGTGTCGGCGATGCGGCCGACGATGCGATCGGTCCATCCGCCGAAATAGCCGGCTGCGATGCCGGCGAGCCCGCCCATCAAAAACACCAGCACGACGGAGGCGACCGCGATGAATGTATCGAGCCGCGTCGCCACCACGACCCGGCTGAAGATGTCGCGGCCCAATTGGTCGGTGCCGAACCAGTGCGCGGCCGAGGGTGGCTTCAGCGACGCCGCGGTGTCGGACGCCAGCGGGTCATACGGCACCACATACGGGCCGAAGATCGCGGCAAGGAGGATCACGATCAGCAGCCCGAAAGCAAATCCCGTGACCTTGTTCTCGCCGAGCACGTAGCGGGTCTGTTCGAGGAGCGCGACGAACCCTGAGGTCCGCGCGGGACCGACAGGTTCAACAGCAGGCGCAACGGTGCTCATGATTAGCCCTCCAAGCGCACGCGTGGATCGATCACGCCATAGAGAATGTCGATCACGAGATTGAGCAGCACGTACATGACCGCCATGGTCAGTACGAAACCCTGCACCGGCGCGAAGTCCGACGAGATCAGCGCTTCGACCGCATAGGAGCCGATGCCGGGCCAGGCGAACACCTTCTCCACCAGCACGTTGGCGCCGAGCAGGAACGAGAACACCATGCTCAGCGTGGTGATGACGGGGAGCATCGCGTTGCGGAAGGCGTAGGTGACGATGACGGTCGCCGGCGACAGGCCGCTGGCGCGCGCGGTGCGCACGAACTCCGACGACAGCACCGCCAGCATCGAGGCGCGCGTCATGCGCGCGATCGGCGCCAGCGAGAAGATCGCAAGCGTCGTCGCCGGCAGGATGAGCTGGCTGCATGCGGAACGGAACGCCTCGAAGTCGCGCGCGATCAGGGTGTCGATCAGATAGAAGCCAGTCACCGTCGGCGGCGCGCTGTAGAACACATCGAGCCGGCCGAGCGGCGCGGGCGACCAGCCGAGCCGGAAATAGAAGACATAGACCAGCACGAGACCTGTGAAGAACACCGGTAACGAGACGCCGGCGGTCGTCGTCACACGACAGAGATGATCGACCCACGATCCCGGTCGCGTCGCCGCCAGCACGCCGAGCGGAATCGCAATCACGATCGAGACGATGAGACCGAGCAGCGTCAACTCGGCGGAGGCCGGCAGGCGGTTGCGGATCTCGGCCGCGACCGGCTGGCCGGTCGTGAGCGAATTGCCGAAATCGCCATGGGCGAGATCGTTGGTGTAGCGGAAGAACTGTTCGATCAGCGGCTTGTCGAGGCCGAGCTTCTTGCGGATCTGCTCGACGGCTTCCTTCGTCGCGGCGGGGCCTGCGAAATACGCGGCGGGATCACCCGGCAGCGCGCGGGTCAGCAGGAAGGTGACGATGACGACCCCGATCAACGAGGGAATCGCGAACATCAGGCGCTTGCCGATCATGGTCAGCATGATGATGTCCTCTCGCGCTTCGCTTTGAAATGAGATCGCGCAACGCGCTCCCCTGCGTTCCCTCCTCCCTTGTGGGGGAGGGCTAGGGAGGGGGGTGGCTCCGGGAGAGGTCTGAGGTTGTGGCTACCCCTCTCCCCAACCTCGAGAGCGAGCTTCGCTCGCCTCGGACCCCACAAGGGGGGAGGGAGCCCGAAGAGCGTGCTCACCTCACTCTGAAGGACAGCGCCCGCCATCCGCCCTCACCCCTTCGCCATCGCGCGGTAATCCAGCCTCCGGTGGAACCAGTATTGGTAACCGCTGATGTTCTTCTGCATCGCGACGTTGACGAAGGGCTGGTACAGCGGGATGCGCGGGATGTCGCTGTAGGCGAGGTCGACGAAGCCCTTCACGTCGGTGTCGTAGGTCGCGGTGTCGCCGGTCGCGGCAGCATTGCGTGCGCCGTCGATCAGCTTGTCCATCTCCGCCGACTTGTAGCTCATGGTGTTGAAGACGGAATTATTGCCGTGATAGCACCAGTAGAAGAAGTATTCGGGGTAATCGAGCCATCCCGAGAACACGTTGGTGAAGAGCGGCATCTCCTTCTTGTTCAACTCGGTGCGCCAATTGGCGCCGGGCACCTTGTTGATGGTGGTCTTGATGCCGATCTGGGCCAGGCTCTCCTGCACGAGCACACAGAGCGGCTCGTTGACGCCCGCGAAGTTGAGGTCGAACGAGATCGTGGTCTCGAAGCCGTTGGGATGACCGGCTTCAGCGAGCAGCGCCTTCGCCTTGTCCATGACGGTGTTGTATTTGTGCGGCTGCGGCCAGGCGACTTCGGTGGGCTTGTCCTTCGGCGCGCCGAACATCGGGTTCGCCAGCCCGAACATCACCGCGTCCATGATCTTCTGATAGGGAATCGCGTAGGCGACCGCCTGACGCACCTTGGGATTGTCGAACGGCGGCTTGGTCACGTTCATGCCGATATACTGGATGCCGTTGGAGAACGGCAGCGACACCACGTTGAGCTTGCCGCTCGCCTTCATCTCCTGAAAGTCCTTGAACGGCAGCTCGTAGGAAATGTCGGCGTCGCCGCGCTCCAGCAGCGCGCGGCGATTGCCGGCCTGCGGCACCATGCGCCAGATCACGCGCTTGATCTTCGGCAGCGGGCCGCCGACCCAATCGTCGTTGCGCTCCATCACGACTTCGGTGCCGGCGGTCCACTTCGTCACCTTGTAGGCGCCGGAGCCCGCGGTCTGCTGCTTGGTGTACTCAAGACCCCACGGATCCTTTTCGCTGGCATTTTTCTTCACCAGTTCGGAGTTGACGATGCAGGGCACGATCACCGCGAGATCGGGGATCGTCAGCTTGTCCTTTTTCAGGAAGTCGATACGCACCGTGTAGTCGTCGATCACGACGAACTGCTCAGGCTTGGTCAGCGAGCCCGCGCTCATCTGGAAGGTGGGGAAGCCGCCGACGCTGACGGCGCGGTCGAGCGACCACTTCACGTCCTTGGCGGTCACAGGCGCACCGTCGTGGAATTTGGCGTTCTTCTTCAGCTTGAAGGTGACCGACATGTCGTCGATCTTGAAGTCCTCGGCGAGCTCGCCCTTGAACTTGTCGCGGTCGTAATAGGGCACGCCGCCGGGGCCGGTCTTCATCTCGTGGCTGAGCAGGCGATCGTAACAATTCCAGGACACCTCGTAGCCGGGCACGTTGGTGCCGACGCCGTGGATGTCGAGATTGTTGGGGCCGCCTTCCGAGACGATCAGCAGCGTCTCCGAGCGCGCATCGGCATAGGCCGACGAGATCACGGACGGCATGGCCGGAAGCGCCGCGCCTGCGGCCAATCCGGAAACGGACTTGAGGAAATCGCGGCGCTTCATGAAATGGCTCCAACACAAAGTTTTCTGGTTGGAACTGGATTCGCAAGGTTCGTGCCAAGGCTTAATGAGAGTTTAAACCGGCATAAGCCGCTGATATATCTACATGAAACAGCCATTGACCGGACCGTCGATCAAGGGCCAATCATTTGGGACGTTGCATACAAAGATGCGCATTTGCTCATAAAATAAGCTGAATTGAGCTTCGCTTGTTTGGCGGGCGGCTTATTGAACCGCCGTCGTCCTGGCGAAAGCCAGGAACCCATTACCCCAGGGAGAAGTTGCGGCGCGAAGCTGGCAACCACGAGTCTTCGCAAAACCCCGCCCTGGGGTAAGGGGTCCTGGATCAGCGCTGCGCTTGTCCAGGACGACAGCGTTGATGAGGTCGGCAGCGGTGAATTACTCTGCCCAGATCAGCTCCTGCAGCTCGACCAGATCGTTCGCCTTGTCCTGCCAGCCCTCGATGCAGATGTGGCTGTTGAGGTCGCTGGCGCGATGCAGCAGCATCAGCGCCATCAGGCGGCGCTTGAGCGCGAAGTCGGGCTTGGCGTAGCCAAAGCCTTCGAGCAGGCTGCGCACCCTCCCCGGCCGGCCCGCTGCCATGAAGGCGCTGGGGCCGAGCAGATCGTAGTCGCGCCATCCCGCCAGCACGTCGCCGAAGTCGAAGAGCCCGGCCAGCGACCATTGGCCGTCGTCGCAGGCGAGCAGGAAGTTCTCCGGAATGTATTCGCCGATCAGGATCACCGGCGGCGCATCCGTCGGAATGAGCGCGGCCGCGTCACGCAGGAGATCGTCGAGGCCGGCGAGGAATTTCGGCGCAAGACCGAGACGCGTGTGCCGCGCCTTGCAGCCCTGCATCTGGACGCGCACGAAGTCGTCCCAGCGCGGCTGGATCTGCGCGAGCGGGCCGAGCGGCGCACGCTGCACGGACGCGATGGTCTCGCCGATCTGGCGCAGCACGCGCTCCTTCTGCGCTTCAGGTAATTGCGGCCAGGCCTCCGAACCAAGCGTGCCGGCAAGGCGTGTGACGACGAGATAAGGCCAGCCGTCGCGCTCGCCTTCGGCGACGATCTCGGGGATCGGCAGGTCAAGGCGGCCGGCAAGCTGGGCCAGCGAGCCGCGCTCGGAGACGAATTGCGCGCGGAGCAGCGGCGGGAAGATTTTGAGGATCAAGCGATCGCCGAGCCCGACCACGAGATTGGTGCCGGTGGCAAAGACGTGCGGCGCGCTGACATCGAGATCGTGGCTGCGGGCGATGTCGAGCGCGATCGGCAGCCATCGCGGAGGGTCGGCGCGAAAGGCGCGAAAGCTCTCGGCGTCGGCAAAGTGGGGGAGCTGATCCGATGGACCATTTGTCATCCGCATGCGCTCACGCAGGACAGGCTTGAGTTGATCCGGTGCCGACCCAGGACGCGGTGCACCTCGCCCGCTTGCGGGAGAGGTCGACGCGCAGCGGCGGGTGAGGGCTCTGTCCTCTAGGGGATTGTCCCGTTGAGGAGACACCCTCTCCCCAACCCTCCCCCGCAGGCGGGGGAGGGAGCGCACCTCGCTCGCTTCTGGAGCAGAAGCCTGACATCACCAGCATTACCGATCCGGGCTGGCGCGCTCGAACTGGCGCAGGATTTTGTTGCCGCGCTCGACCGCGGCATCGAGCGCGGCTTGCGCGCTCTTACGGCCGGCAAAGGCCTGCTCCAGCTCGTCCTCGATCGCGCCGCGGATCAGCACGAAGGAGCCGAGCCGGATGCCTTTCGAATTCTCCGTCGGCGGATGCAGCGTGATCTCCTCGAACGAGATCGCCGAGCCGGGATTGCGCTCGTAAAAACCTTGCGCGCGCGTCAGCTCGAAGGCCGCGCGCGTCACAGGCAGATAGCCGGTGTTCTGGTGCCAGGCGGCCTGCACGCCGGGCTGCGACAGATAGGCGAAAAATCGCGCCACGCCCTTGTATTCCTCGCGCGGCCGGTCGCGCAGCACCCAAAGTGTGGCGCCGCCGATGATCGAATTCTGCGGCGCGCCCTTCACGTCGGGCCAATACGGCATCAGGCCGTAGCCGATCTCGAACTTCGAATTCGCCTTGATGTCGGCGCGCGTGGCCGAGGAGCCGATGAAGATGCCGCATTCGCCGTTCTGGAAGCGCGGCTCGGCCGACTGGCCGCGGCCGCTATAATCGAATACTTTGGTCTTCTGCCACTCGCTGAGCTCGGCGACATGACGCACCAGAGACGGATTGTTGATGGTCAACTCCGCATCGAGCGCGGCAAAGCCGTTGGTCCGCGTCGCCAGCGGCAGATTGTGAAACGCCGAAAAATTCTCGACATGGATCCAGGACGGCCAGGACGTGGTGAAGCCGCACGCCGCGCCGCGATCGCGCAGGCGTTTCGCAGCAGCACCGAGCTCCGGCCAGGTCTTCGGCGGCGCCTCCGGGTCGAGGCCCGCGTCGCGGAACATGGTCTTGTTGTAATAGAGGATCGGCGTCGACGAATTGAACGGGAAGGACAACAGATTGCCGGCCGCATCGGTGTAATAGCCGGAGACGGCGGGAAGGTAATCGCTGAGCGAGAACGGCTCGCCCATGTCGCGCATCAGGCTGAACACGGGATAGATCGCGCCCTTGGCCGCGGTCATGGTGGCGGTGGCGACCTCGTTGACCTGGACGATCGCGGGCTGGCTGCGCGAGCGGAAGGCGAAGATCGCGGCCGTCACCGTCTCGGTGTAATTGCCCTTGTAGGTCGGCACCACGCGATAGTCCGGCTGCGAGGCGTTGAAGTCGGAGGCGAGCTTTTCCAGTTGCCGGCCGAGCTCGCCGGACATGGCGTGCCACCACGCGATGTCGGTCGCGGCACGCACCGGCGCGGCCAATGAGAGGACCGCAAAGGCGGCGACGACCTGCAAAAGGCGCGATGCTGAAGTCACGATGGCTCTTTCCATGCCGCACGACGAAAGCGGCTGTCCCTGCTTAAGGCGCGGCATTTGCGGTTTCAACCGGGAATGAGCCCCGGCCGCGCCGCACAATCACGCAGCAGTGCCGGGCGGGATGGCCTTCCCACGACCATCTGCTAGATTGCATTGAACCTTTTCCTCCCGCCATAGACTCCACCACTGAGGGGTTGAGTGTGCCAGTGTTGAACCGTGCCGAACGCAAGCGGACCGGGGTGGTTTTCGTCGCGCTTCTGATCGCCATCTGCGCGACGGGAGCCGTTGCGCGCGAATTCCGCGCAGCCGACACCCAGACCGAGGATTATCCGACCGTGCAGGCGCTGCGCTACATGGGCGCCCTGATCGCCGAGCGCAGCGGCGGCCGGCACGAGGTCAAGGTGTTTCACTCCCGCCAGCTCGGCGAGGAGAAGGAGACCATCGAGCAGACCCGGGTCGGCGCGATCGATCTCAACCGGAGCAATGTGGCGCTGATCGGCAACTTCGTCCCGGCGATGAACGTGCTGGCGATGCCGTTCCTGTTCCGGTCCATCGAGCACATGCAGAAGGTGCTGGACGGACCGATCGGCGGCGAGATCCTCGGCAGCTTCGAGCCCTATGGCTTCGTCGGCCTCGCGTTCTACGATTCCGGCGCGCGGTCGATCTACAACGGCGCCCGGCCTGTGCGGAGTGTCGCGGACCTCAAGGGGTTGCGGATCCGGGTGCAGCAGTCGGAGTTGATGAGCCAGATGATCCGCGCGCTCGGCGCGGAGCCGGTCGAGATGCCCTATGGGCAGGTGCTTGCCGAGCTTGCCAACCATCTGATCGACGGTGCCGAGAACAACTGGCCCTCCTACGTGACGACGGACCATTACAAGCATGCCGGCTATCTCGCGCTCACGGAGCACACGATGAGCCCCGAAGTGCTGGTGATCTCGCTGAAGGCCTGGAAAAGCCTCTCAGTCGACGACCAGACCATCTTCAGGGAAGCCGCGCAGCGCTCCAGCCGCTTCATGCGCGAGAAATGGCGCGACCTCGAGGAGCAGTCGCAGCGCAAGGCGGAAGCAGCGGGCGTCACCATCGTCAGGGATATCGACCGCAAGCCGTTCGAGGACGCGATGGTCGCGATCTACGCCAAGGCCGGGCAGGATCCGGTCGCGGCCGCGCTGATCGAACGCATTCGCAAGGTGGAGTGAGGCCACTTGCCCGGGCTTGGACACAGCGAGCATGCAGACAGGTCGCCCGGCCCGATGGGGCGGCTGCGCGCGCGGCTGGTCGGCGTGCTCCGGGCGGTGCCGATCCGCTGGCGCATCCTGTCGATCGCGGCGCTGAACTCCGCCGTGGTCATCGTGCTGGTCGGGCTGATCTGGAACGGCTCGCAGGTGCTCGGCTCGGCCTGGGACGACGTGCGCCAGGTGCGCGAGTCCGACCGGATCCTGGCGCTGCTCGAAAGCGAGACCGGGCGGCTGCACAATCTGATCCACCGCTACATCAACCAGCCGAGCTCCGATCTGTTCGCCGAGATCCTGCTGCTGCGCGAGGCGGTGCTGGGGACGCTGACCGACCGCGCCGCCAAGGACCCGATGCTGTCGGGCTCGGTCGAGGAGCTGGAGCGCACCACCGACCGCTTCCTCAACGGCTTCGGCGAGCTGCGCGGCGTGCAGGCCACCATCGCCAAAACCTATGAGGATCAGGTGCAGGGACCGGCCAGAGACATGGCCGGGCTCTACTCCATCATCGAAGGCGCCACCGGCCATCGCGACGCGCTGATCTGGCCTTCGCTCGGCAAGTCGCGCGAGGCCTTCACCGCGATGCTGGTCGCGGCCAATTCCTACTATCTGTCGCTGTCATCGGGTGCGGCCGACGACGCCCGCCGCAACACCGAGACGATCGAGAAGACCATCCCCGTGATGATCGATCTCGCCGACAACGACCTCCAGCGCATGGCGCTGCGACGACTCGCGGCCCGGACCGCCGCGCTGCGCGAAGGCTTTGCAAAGCTCTCCGAGCAGCTCACGAACCGTACCGAGCTGCTGCGCAACACCATCGACGCCAACCAGGCCGAGGCGATCGGCGCCATCGACGATCTCTCCACCAAGATGCGCCAGCGCGAGCAGAAGGCGCAGGAGACGTTCGACCGCACGCTGGCGGACATTTCCCGTCGCGTTCTCTCCATCGCCGTGATCTTCCTCGGCATCATCCTCACCGCCGGCGTGCTGATCGCGCTGTCGATCCGGCTGCCGCTGCAGCAGATCATGGCGGCGATGCGCGCGATCACGCTCGGCGACCTCGGCCGCGAGGTGCAGGGCACGCGTGCGCGTGACGAAGTGGGCGCCATGGCGCGCGCGGTGGAAGTGTTCCGCGAGAACGCGATCGCGAAGCGTCAGACCGAGGACGAGCTGCGCGCGTCCAAGGAGAAGGCCGAAAGCGCGCTACTCGAGCTCAACGCCGCACAGCAGAATCTGATCGATGCCGAGAGGCTCGCCGCCCTCGGCGGCCTCGTCGCCGGCGTCGCGCACGAGGTCAACAACCCGATCGGCATCAGCCTCACCGTTGCGTCGAGTTTTGCCCGGCGCACCGAGATCTTCGAGGCCCAGCTCAAGGGCGAAGGCGGCCTGCGCCGCTCGCAGCTGGAAGAATTCGTGCAGTCCTCACGCGACGCCTCGCAGCAGCTCGTCGCCAATTTGCAGCGCGCCGGCGAACTGATCCAGTCGTTCAAGCAGGTCGCGGTCGACCGCTCCCATGCCGAACGGCGGCAGTTCTCACTCAGCGAAGCCACCGACCAGATCATCGCGAGCCTGCGCCCTGTGCTGAAGCGGTCGCCGATCACGCTCCATGTCGACATGCCCGAGGGACTGCTGCTCGACGGCTATCCCGGCTCCTACGGCCAGATCCTGACCAATTTGTTCCTCAACGCCGCCAACCACGCCTTTGCCGACGGCCGCGCCGGCACGATCACGATCTCGGCGCGGCCGCGCGGGGCCGACGACGTCGAGATCATCTTCACCGATGACGGGGCCGGCATGACCTCCGACGTGCAGCGCCAGGCCTTTGACCCATTCTTTACCACCAGGCGCAATGAAGGTGGCACGGGACTCGGCCTCCATATCGTCTATAACCTCGTCACCCAGCAGCTCGGCGGTCGCATGATGCTGGAATCCAAGCTGGGACAAGGCACCACATTTCGCATTATCATGCCGCGGGTCGCCAGGGGCGGCGGGCAAAGCACAGAGACTGACGGGACTTCTCAATGGCCGAACAGGACGATGTCCTCCACCTGATCGACGACACCGGTACCGCATCGGAGGATGTTGACGCCCGGAAATGGAAGATCGCCGTCATCGACGACGATCCGGCCGTGCATGACGGCACGCGCTTCGCGCTGTCCGACTACAACCTCAACGGCCAGGGCCTGGAGATCCTCTCCGCCCATTCCGCGGCCGAAGGTCGCAAGCTGATGGCCGCGCACAGCGACATCGCCGCCGTGCTGCTCGACGTCATCATGGAGACTGATGTCGCCGGACTCGAGCTGGTCGAGTACATCCGCAACGAGCTCAAGAACGAGACCGTGCGCATCATCCTGCGCACCGGACAGCCCGGCCAGGCGCCCGAGCGGCGCGTGATCGTGCAGTACGACATCAACGACTACAAGGCCAAGACCGAGCTCACCGCCGACAAGCTGTTCACATCGCTGACCGCGGCGCTGCGCTCCTACCAGCAGCTCGAGCGCATGCTGCAAACTCGGCGCGGGCTCGAGATCATCATCGACGCGGCTTCCACGCTGTACGACTTCAAGTCGATGCAACGGCTCGCCGAGGGCGTGCTGACCCAGCTCGCCTCGCTGCTCAACGTCGATTGCGCCGGCATCCTGGTCTTGCGCGACAATGGCGGCATCGACCCCGAGCTCTCGGTGCTCGCCGGCAGCGGCTGCTACAGCCGCTTCATCGGCACGACGTCGTCGAAGGCGCTCGACCCCGATCTGCGCGCAATGGTGGAAGCCGCTTTCCAGGGCCGCAAGAACGAATTCGCCGACCACCGCAGCGTGATCTATTTGCGCACCGGAAGCGGACGCGAGGTCGTGGTGCTGCTGCAGGCCGAGCGCGAGCTGTCCGAGACCGACCGCTCGCTGGTCGAGATCTTCTCCAGCCGGCTCTCGATCGCCTTCGACAACGTCATCCTCTACCAGCAGCTCCAGGCCGCCAACACCCAGCTGGAAGACCGCGTCGCCCAGCGCACCCGCGCGCTGATGCAGGCCAACCGCCGCCTCTCGGCGCAATGGCTGCGGCTGCAGCGCGCCAACGGCTTCAAGAACGAAATTCTCGGCACCGTTGCTCACGATCTGAAGAATCCCCTCGGCGTCATCCTCGGCCGCACCGAGATGCTGAAGGAGCTGATCTCGACCGGCGCGTCGTCAAGCGGCGTGGTGGCCCAGGTCGATCACATCCGCGATGCCACCAAGCGCCTGACCACGATGGTCGATCATCTGATCTCGGACGCGATGGCCGATGCCTTCGACATCACCATCCGCCGCGAGCCCGTCGACGTCGCGGCCCTGGTCAAGGAGGTCGCCGAGGCCAACCAGCCGCTCGCCGTCAACAAGCAGCAGGCGATCAGCGTCACCGCGCCCGTCAACATCGTCACCATGTGCGACACCGACCGCATCCGCGAGGCGATCGACAATCTGATCAGCAACGCCATCAAATACTCACCGATCGGCGGCAAGATCGGCGTCATCGTGAGCCATGAGGGCGGCGACACCATCGTCCGCGTCAGCGACGAGGGCGCCGGCCTGTCGCCGGAGGATCTCGGCCGCCTGTTCGGCCGGTTCCAGCGGCTGTCGGCAAAACCGACCGCCGGTGAGAGCTCGACCGGGCTTGGGTTGTCCATCGTCAAGCGTATTATCGACATGCACGGCGGCGAGGTGACCGCCGAGAGCGAGGGCCCCGGCAAGGGCTCGACCTTCACCATCACCCTCCCCGCGACCGAAATTCCGTGATCTCAGGACCATGACCCAAAGCCAGCACATCATGATCGTCGACGACGAGGCCCCGGCCCGGGAGATGGTCGGCGATTACCTCAAGATGCACGGCTTCACCGTGACGCTGTGCGACGGCGGCAAGTCCTTGCGCACGGCGATCGACGGCAGCATGCCTGACCTCGTCGTGCTCGACCTCAACATGCCGGAGGAAGACGGGCTCTCGATCATCCGCGACCTCAAGAGCCGCATCAACGTGCCGGTGATCATGCTGACGGCGACGGCAAGCCCGATCGACCGCGTCGTCGGCCTCGAACTCGGCGCCGACGATTACGTGGCCAAGCCGTGCGAGCTGCGTGAGCTGATGGCGCGCATCCGCTCGGTGCTGCGCCGGAGCGCACCGGCGAAAGCCGTGGCGGAAACGGCGGCTGCGAAATCGGACAAGGAGCAATTGGTGCGGTTCGGGACCAAGTGGCTCGATCTCGAAGCGCAGGCCTTGCGCGACGACGAGGGCAACGAGCACCCGCTGACAGCATCCGAGTTCGGGCTCTTGAAAGTGTTCGCGGCCAATCCGAAGCGCGTGCTGTCGCGCGAGCGCCTGCTGGAATTGGCCAACGCGCGCGACGCCGAAGCCTTCGACCGCGCCGTCGATCTGCGCATCATGCGCATCCGCCGCAAGATCGAGCCCGATCCGGCAAAACCCGCCGTGATCCGCACCATCCGCGGCGGCGGCTATCTGTTCTCGCCGGCGGGCGAGAAGGCGTAGCGGCCCCATTGTCGTCCTGGCGAAGGCCAGGAGCCATTATCCCGACGGGTAATTTGGGAGACGGCTGGTGATCCACAGTCGTCGTCAAACTCCTCCCTGGGGTAATGGGTCCTGGATCAGCGCTCGCTCCGCTCGCTTGTCCAGGACGACACGGGAGCGCGAACGCAAAAGCCCGAAATACGTTCCCGGCGCCTCCGCTTGTCGCCTCATCCCACCCCGTATTTTCCGTACATTGAAATTCCACGCTTTTTTGCCCCGAATGTTTCGTCGCGACTAATCCGACGAAACAATTTGGCGGCGCACGAAACCATTTTCCCCTTTTCGTGCAGACGTCCCGAAACGTTGGCTCATTAACACTTTGGTCGAAGGAAACGCCGCTCGGTTGCGGCGCTACGGGGAGCCAAGTCAATGCCGAACGTGATCGCCATCAACGCCCAAGCCAGCCAGAGCATCATTGCCGCTCAGGCGACCTCGGACGACATGCTTCTCGAAAGCATTGCCGACGGCAACCGGACGTCCATGCACATCCTTTATTGCCGGCACAATGTGCGCGTCTACCGCTTCATCCTGCGGATCGTGCGCGACGCCACCACGGCGGAAGACCTCGTCAGTCAGGTGTTTCTGGACGTGTGGCGGACCGCTGGCCAATTCCAGGGCCGGTCGCAGGTTTCGACCTGGCTGCTCTCGATCGCCCGCTTCAAGGCGCTGACCGCGATGCGCCAGCGTCGCTTCGAGGACATCGACCAGGAAGACGTGCGCCAGATCGCCGATGGTTGCGACACGCCGGAGACCTCGCTCGATCGCAGCGACACCAGCGCCATCCTGCGCGCCTGCGTTCAGAAGCTGTCGCCCGCCCATCGCGAGATCATCACGCTTGTCTACTACCACGAGAAGTCGGTGGAGGAGGTCGGACAGATCATCGGCATCCCGCAGAGCACGGTGAAGACCCGGATGTTCTACGCCCGCAAGCAACTCGCCGAATTGCTCAAGGGCTGTGGCGTCGAGCGCTTCGCCGCCTGAAGTTTAGATATTTCAATGGGATAGGACATCTGCTTTGGCCCTGTCCCGGACACGGAAGTGTTACCGCCGACGAAACAATTGAAACAAAGCACAACATCAGGCGGAAAAACTTCCCTCCTATAAAGCTCACATACGGTTTCGTTAAACCTCCCAAGACCTCCAACGACCCGGACGGGATGCCCCCCTCCGGGTCGTTTTGTGTTTGGGGCAGACTGCTGCGGCGGTGCGCTTGAGTGAGGCGGGCGGTCTCTCTCCTTCCCTCCCCCTTGTTGTGGGGAGGGGCAGGGAGAGGGGCCCACACGGGGACTCTCTCGACTTGTACGCGCGGCATGATGCCAGACGGATAGACCATTTGCTGGGCTACCCCCCTCCCTAACCCTCCCCCACAAGGGGGGAGGGAACGCACCGCCGCCCTTGGCCGGCACCTCCTCCGTCACGAGCACGTGACACTCGTAACAATCTGCCCATCACCGCCGAACCATCCTCGTGACCCCCATCACGAGTGCCCTGATGCTCGAACTTCTCTTCGCTGTCCTCGCCGGCATCCTCACCATCGCCGCGCCGTGCACGCTGCCGATGCTGCCGATCCTGCTCGGCGCCTCGATCGGCCGCAGCTCGCATTTGCGGCCCGCGATGATCGCGCTCGGCTTCGTCATCTCGTTCTCCGCGACCGCGCTGTTGCTCGGCGCGATCACGCGGGCATTCGATTTCGATCCGAATGTGCTGCGCGAGGCGGCATCGATCCTGCTGCTCGGCTTCGGCCTGTTGATGCTGTGGCCGGCGCCGTTCGAATGGCTGTCGATCCGGCTCAACGGCTGGCTCGATCTCGGCAACTCCAGCGCCACGCAGCGCGAGGGCGCGCTCGGCGGACTCGTGCTCGGCACCACGCTTGGCCTGGTCTGGACGCCCTGCGCCGGCCCGGTGCTCGGCTCGATCCTGACGCTGGTCGCGACGACGAAGAATTTTGGCTGGGCCGGCACGCTGCTGATCGCCTACGCGATCGGCGCGGCGATCCCGATGCTGGCGATTGCCTATGGCGGGCAGGCCGCGACGACGCGGGTGCGCAGCCTCGCGCGCATCTCGCCGCGGCTGCAGCAGGGCTTTGGCGTCGTCGTGATCGGTTTCGCGCTCGCCGCCTATTTCCAATACGACACGCTGATCGTGGCGTGGCTCACCGGCTTCTATCCCACCGGCCAGATCGGCCTGTGATCATCGCGCATCTCAACCGGAGGACTCGTCCATGACTTTCAAACTGCTCGCCGTCTCCGCCGCACTGATCGGCATCGCCGTAACAGGCGCTGTCATCCCCGGCATCTGCGGCGAGGCCGCGCGCGCTGTCCCTGTCGTCACCGCTGCCGCAAGCCAGCAGACTGCGCCCGACTTCACCGGCATCAACAACTGGTTCAACTCGAAGCCGCTCAGCCTCGCCGACCTCCGCGGCAAGGTCGTGCTGGTGGACTTCTGGACCTATGGCTGCGTCAACTGCGTCAACACGCTGCCGCACGTCACCGAGCTCTACGCCAAGTACAAGGACCGGGGTCTCGTGGTCGTCGGCGTGCACACGCCGGAATTCCCGTTCGAGCGCTCGGCGTCCAATGTCCAGGCGGCGCTGAAGCGGCACGGCATCACCTATCCGGTGGCGCAGGACAATGATTCCAGGACCTGGAACGCCTACAGCAACCAGTATTGGCCGGCGCAATACATCATCGACCAGAACGGCAAGATCGTGTTCCAGCACGCGGGCGAGGGCCGCTATGACGAGATCGACCGCACCGTGGCAAAGCTGCTGAACGCCAATAGCTGACACCCGGCGCGGGTCGCGCCCTTGTTGCTTGACTCCACGGACCCGTCCGTGGAGTTTCGCGGGCCACGCAATCAGCCGCCCGCGATGGACGACGCCACCAGCAGCCCTGACATTCGCCTTCGCGAAGGCGCCTCGATCGCGCAGCGGCTGGTCATGGCCGGCTTTGCGGCCGCCGTTGCGCTGTGCTTCACGCCGGGCCTGTTCACACATGACGTCCTGGAGGTGATCATCTCCGTGGTCGCGCTGCTGGTGGGAGCGGCGTTCGTCGGCATCATCATGCTGGCGCCGGCGGTGGTGTGGATCATCACGCCGGACGAGATCCTGATCGGGGAGCAGCGCCCGTTCGGGAAACTGAAGACGCGGATCGTCGGCAAAGATGACATCAGGGGATTGCAGGTTCCCGGCAGCAAGAGGGCGAAAGCCCGCTTCCAGCTCGCCTTCACCTTGGCCTCCGGAGAACGCCTGACATCGCCACCGATCGCCGATGTCACCCATGTGCACGACACGGTGGCGCGGATCGCCGCGCAATTCGACGTTCCCGACGTCGAGTCTCCGGTCAACCCGCTCGATGCCAGCAATCCCGAGATGCGTCTCGGCGACCCCCTCGAGCCGTTTTCCAAGAGGGACATCAGGATCTTCGCGCTGATCGTCGTCGCATTATGCGCCGTTCCCTACGCCTACAGGCTCTGGCGTGGCCTGTCGCCCGGGCCGGTCGACATCATGCTGCTGCCGGTCGGCGCGATCGCCGCTTTCGGCGTGTCCCGTTATGCCAACCTTGTGACCGGCGCTTTCTGGATCATCCGCCAAGGCGATATCCGCATCGAACGCCTGTGGGGCGACGGCACGTTGCGCGCCGACCATGTCGCGGGTCGCGACGTGAAGTCGATCACGGTCGAGCGCCGCGGCCGCTCCGAGGACGAGCACTGCATCGTCGTGATCCGATTGCAGTCGGGACGACGGTTTCGCAGCCCTCGCATCGGGTCAAGGCCAGAGGCCCGGGCCGTGGGGACGGAGATCGTCCGGCGGCTCGGGATCGCGCCGGAGAACAACCAGATCTAGCCGGGATCCAGTGCGATTGGCGAAGTTTGATCTCGCCGCGAATTCGGTCTGAGCCTCACCCGCTTGCTTGCGGGAGAGGTCGGCGCGTCCGGGCGATGCGAAGCATCGTCCCGCGCGACGGGTGAGGGTTCTCTCCACGTTGGGAGTGCCCCATTGCAGAGACACCCTCTCCCCTACCCTCTCCCGCAAGCGAGGGCTTTGCGTAAATCGCGAATCTGCGATTCTCTAAGAGACATCTGAAGAGGATCTGGGGATGGCATATCGGCAGGTGGGGCAA